>JBBSNT010000018.1:0-25162 GCA_038260485.1 Aggregatilineales bacterium
CGGTCCGGGCATACCGGTCGTGGTCCCGCCAGGCCTCGTGACCGGAAGCGTCAGGCATACGTAGGTAGGCCGGCGAGTGTCCCTCCAGCCGAAATCCAAGTTGTCGCAATACGATTGCCGAGCGCACGGGTCAGATCATGGCGTATGAAATGGCACAGGCACATGCCGACCTCTATCCACGCTTCAAAGCCCTTTACCGACCGAATACGCTGCGACTAATTCGCATGGGTCAGGGCATTTCAGCGGCGCAGCACGACGCCAACCTCGCCATGCAGCGCGAGGTACGCGCTCGCCTGCTCGACGCGATGCAAACCAACGAAATCGACCTGTGGATCGCCCCCGCAGCGACCGGATCAGCCCCCAGAGGAATCGAGTCGACGGGTAATTCGGCGCTCAACCTCGTCTGGACACTATCGGGTCTGCCTGTGCTGGCTGTCCCGACGGCAAGCCGTAGCGCTGAGGGCTTGCCCTTTGGCGTGCAGATGATCGGCGCGTTCGGGAACGACGAGCGGGTGCTGCGCTGGGGCGAACAGATCGCAGCCGTGTTCGTGTATTCGTGAGACTTGGAATACACTCAAGCAAGTATCGACAATTTCGAACCCGATGAAACGCTTATGACCAGTATTTTACGCACCTTACGCGAAAGCGACCCCGCGCTGCTGACTATTATGGCGGACGTGTGGAAAGTCAAGCTGGACGAGGACGACGACATCGCCCAACGCATCGAAACGATCAGTCGGGCGATGCTCGATCCGACGCGGGGCGAAAGCGTCTGGGACACGCTCAACGACAAGGAGCGCGGCGCGCTGCAAATGCTGATCAGCGTCAAGGGCAAGATGCCCGAAGCCAAATTCGAGCGGGTCTTCGGCGCGATCCGGCGGATGGGCGCGGCGGCGATGGAACGCGAACAGCCGCATAAAAACCCCGAAACAACCGCCGAGGGCTTGTACTTTCGCGGGCTGATAGGGCAGGCATTTGAGAATGCCGACACCGGACCGCGCACGATCATCTACATTCCTGACGATTTGGTGCAGATTTTGCCGGCGCACAAGACGTCCTACGACAACGTTGAGGACGAAAGCGAAGCCATTCCCTTTCCAACCGAAGCGATTGCCGCGCTTGACCCGCTCGACGAGGTTGAAGGTGTGCGGCTGGCGGACACGTCGATTGTCGATGATTTGACGACACTGCTGGCGTATCTGCAACTGCACGCGCCGCTGCTGCAAAGCGACTCGCTCGGTGGTGTGGATGGTGATCAAATCGATCAATTTTTGCTGACTGAGGGACGCGACCGGATCGCTTTTATGATCGGTTTAGCGATCAGTGCGGACTTAATCGATATACAGGGTGGGCGCGCCATCCCCAAGCGTGCTGAAGCACGTCGTTGGCTGAGCGCCTCGCGTCCGAATCAAGTGCGGACGCTAGCGGAAGCATGGCATGATTCGACTGCTTACGTTGATCTATGGCACGTCCCCGGCTTGCACGCCGAACCGGAAGCCGGAACTATGAGCCATTACAACCCGGCGGCGGCGCGCGGGGCGGTCTTTGAGATCATGCAGCCCGCCCTGCCCGCGAACGAGTGGTGGTCGCTCGACGATTTCATCCTGCTCATTCACGAGGACAGCGCCGATTTTCAGCGCCCGAATAGCGATTTCGACAGTTGGTACATTCGCAACGACGCGGGCGAGTATCTGACCGGGTTAGAGAGTTGGGACGCCGTCGAGGGCGCGCTGCTGGAATTCCTGATCAGCGCACCGATGCACTGGCTCGGCTTGATCGATCTCGCGGACGATGCGGCGCGGCTGACCGCTTACGGGCGCGCTTTTCTCGGCTTGAGCGTGTGGCCGCAGCAGCCGGATCAAGCGGATAAGGTCGAGGTTGGAGCGGACGGGTCGATCCTTATTTCGCGCAAGGTGGCGCGGATTGATCGCTTTCAGGTGGCGCGCTTCGCGTCGTGGGTATCGGCGGGCGGGACGTACACCTATAAGCTCGATCCGGCGGGGATTGAGCGGGCGGCGCAGCAGGGAATCAACGTCGGGCACATCGGCGCGTTTCTGACGCGGGCGCTCGGTGATGAGCCGCTGCCGCCAAGCGTCACGCGACTGCTGGAAAACTGGAAAACGGGCGCGACGGCGACCGTCTCGGTTGAGCGGCTGCTGGTCTTGCGGACGACCGCGCCGGAGACGCTCGACTTCATAATGGACACGCCGGGTATTCGGCGCTTTATGGGCGCGCGGCTCGGTCCAATGGCGGCGATCATCCGCACCGACGATATGCGCGACCTGCGCGACGCGCTGGGCGAACACGGCATTCAGGCAGAGATCGTCGGCGGATAGCGCAAGCCCGCGCACTCAAGTGCTTGAACCGTTCCCGTGCTCCCGCGTACCCTAAAGCTGCATCCCGTTTGCAGATTTTGGAGGTCTCATGGCGCGCAAAACCTTTGCCTTTTATACCCTGATCGTCGGGGCGGTGGTTGGCATCGCCGCTGACCTGCTGTTCTACGGCAAATTGATCGGCGTTTCCTTCCCCTTGTTCATCCTAATCAGCATCGCCGTTGTGCTCGTCTCCGGCGGGCTGATTCGGCGCGAGGATCAAGTGCTGCGCTGGCGCAACCTGTGGGTGATCGTCCCCGCTATTTTCTTCGCCTGTATGGTCGCGGTTCGCACTGAGCAGGGTATTACGCTGCTCAACGTGCTGGCATCGCTGGCGCTGTGCGCGCTGGCGCTCCACTATCTGCCGCTGACCGAGTATCTCGATTTGGACACAACGTGGGATCACGCTGCCAATGTGGTTGAAAGCGGCGCAACCGTCCTGTTTGCGCCCCTGTTCGAACTCTACGATGCGGGCGCACTGCTGTTTGAGCGCGCGCGTGGTGACTTTCACACTGTCACCGCCGTTGGGCGTGGGCTAGTGATCGCCGTGCCGGTGCTGCTAGTCTTCGCGTTGTTGTTCGCGTCGGCGGATGCGGTCTTCGCGGGTTACGTAAATCGCATCTGGACGATCTTCAACATCCCGAACGAGGCGCTACTGTTTCAGGGGATGTTCATCGCGGGGTTCGGCTGGCTCGCGTGCGGGACGGTCGCTTACGGTGCTGCCCGTCGTCCAGTTGAGCGTGCTGACCGCGAGTCCAAGCCGAAACGCAAGCTGCCGTCAATCGGCATGATCGAAGCCTGCATTATCCTCGGCAGCGTTGATCTGCTGTTTGCGCTGTTTGTGATCATCCAGTTCGCCTACTTCTTCGGCGGGCGGGAGACGCTGGCGGTTAACGACCTGAGCTACGCGGAATACGCGCGGCGCGGCTTCTTCGAACTGGTCGCCGTTTCGGTGCTGACGCTCGGCTTGGTCAACGCGCTCGACTGGGTGACGGTGCGCCACGCGCTGCGCCATAACCGTATCTTCCGCGTTTTCGCGGTGATGCTGGTCGCCCTGACGGGCGTGATCCTCGTTTCGGCGGCGCAGCGCATGTCGCTCTACGAGGATCAATTCGGCTTCACGGCGCTGCGCGTGCAGACGCACGTCTTTATGCTCTGGCTGGCGGTGCTGTTCGGCTGCTTCCTGCTGGCGTTGTTTCGCGTCCGCGAGCGGGTGTTCTCGCTGGGCGTGCTAATCGTGCTGATCGGCTACGTCGGCACGCTCGACTTGATCAACGTCGATGGCACCATCGCGGATCAAAACGTCACACGCATGGTCGAGGGGCGCGGCTCGGTCTACGGTAATTTCGACTTTCCATACTTAAACACGCTGTCGGTCGATGCCGCGCCTGTGATGATTGACCTGTTCCAGACGGCGAAATCGCCCGAACTGCGTGCTCAAGCGGGGCAGTGGCTGACGCGGGCGCAAATGGAACTTGACGCGCTGCGCCGCACCAGCGGATCGACGATCTTCTCCGCCAACCTCGCCCGCGATACGACGTGGGCAGCGCTGAACGCACTGGGCGATCAACTGCCGGAATACGACCCAACTTATGACGTTAGACCGTCGATTTACGAGCGATACGATGAGTAGGGCGCAGCACGCTGCGCCCTACAAAATGACTATTCCCGCGCCAAAATGACCTGATTGCCGTCAATGTCGCGGGCGATGGCGGCGTCGTCGGTGACGTTCGCGCCGGTGCGCTCGATGGCTTGTGCCCAAGCCGCCGCATCGGGGATTGTCACCGTGAAGGACTCCAAGCCGACGGCATTAGCGGGCGGCGGGGTGCGCCCTGCCCACGTATTAGTGCCAAGATGATGGTGATAGCCGCCCGCCGACATGAACAGCGCGCCGGGATAACTGCGCTGCACGACGTCGAAGCCGAGCAAGCCGCTGTAGAACTGATCGGCTTGCGCCAAGTCGCTGACGTGCAGGTGGATGTGCCCGATCACTGTGCCGGGGGCGATGCCCATCCACGCCGATTCGTCGGCGTCGGCGAGCACGCCTTCCATGTCCATCGCCTCTGTATCGCCATTCATGCGCCACTCGCTGCGCGGTCGGTCGCGGTAGATTTCTAAACCGTTGCCATCGGGGTCAGCCAAGTAGAGCGCCTCGCTGACCAGATGGTCGGATGCGCCTTGCAGCGGGTATTGGCTTTCAATGAGGCGGCGGATCATTTTGCCGAGCGCGGCTCGGCTCGGTAGCAGGATGGCGACGTGATACAGCCCAATCGAGCGCTGCGGTTTGCGGATCGCATCGGGGTGTTCGCTCAGCCACAGGATCGGCGCATCAGCTGCGGTCGGGGCGAGCGCTGCTGTACTGCCGTCCTGCTCGACCAGAGCGAAGCCGAGAAGATCGCGATAAAAAGCCAGCGCGCGGTCGAGGTCAATCACGCGCAGGTGTGCGCCGCCAATGTGGGCGGCGTCTGGTAAGCGGAAGTCTGCCGAGTCTGCCCTGCGTGTGCCTTTGTTAACCCTCATATCTTCACGATCTTAAAGCCGATGTCTGTGCCCATCTTTTGCTGATAGCCCATTTCGATGATGAAGTATGCTAAGTTTTCCAAATGATGGGCGTTCTTGGCGGGACCTGCATCGACGGCATGGAAGCCTGCTGCTTCGACCCACTGCGCCGTGATCTCCTTGGCGTCGGCATCGTCGCCCACGATGTACACGTCAGGGCGCGATTTCGCTTCGGCGGGATCGCTGTGGATGATCTGCCAGAAGACGGTGTTGAAAGCCTTGACGACTCGCGCACTGGGCGACCACTGCATAATCCGCTCGGTCGTCGAAACGGGGTTGTTATCGACGTAATTGTTGGTCGTCTCGATCAAGACCTTGCCCGCCAGCGATCCAAGCTCACGCAGGGCGGCTTCTGTTTTGTCGAAGGGCGTCGCCAGCAGCAGAACGTCCGCGAAGGTGATGGCGTCTTGCTGGCTGCCGCCGTGCGCGTTCGCACCGATCTGCGCGGCGAGTGCCTGTGCCTTTTGGGGATCACGCGAGCCGAACATGACGTCATGTCCCGCCTTCGCCCAGCGCTTGCCTAAGCCGCCGCTCATTCGTCCCGTGCCGATGATTCCAATTTTCATCTAGAGCGTGCTCCCTAAAAGCGTGTGTGAGGATTAATCGCAGAAGACACGGAGAAAAACGGTTGTGTGTTTCTGCATACAGATTAGACGCGGTGAGGGCGCGTTTTCTTAGCGGGCGAGCATGGCTTTGACCGCTTTATCGATTGGCTAATGCTGCCCTGTGATCGACGCCAGCTTGATCTTGATTCGCTTGACGATCTCCGTTTCATGCATCAGCGTCAGGTAGAGGAAGCGATCCGCGCCGCACTTGACCCTTAACGCTTACTCAAACAGCAGCGATCCGCCGGCTTGAACCGTTCCCTGCTGGAGATTCCTCTGCTTATCCTGAAGCCCGAAGCGCAGCGAGGGCGCGTCGTGTGCCACTGGCGGATGGATGCAGATCATTCGCTGGCGGACGCTGGCTACGATTTCTGGTTTTGGCATGATCATCCTCTCAACTTACTCCGCAAAGCTTATAAACCCGGTTCGGCTGTGGGGCAGATGTAACATACCATGCCCCGAAAGTGAATAATAAATAGCCACCGGAGGCGGCTTAAAGACAGTCTATAGGCTGCCTTTAGGAGCAAGTAAGGACAAACCTATGAAGCGAACCCGGCTGCGACAGTTTATCGAAGACGAGTCGCACGTCCTGACGAGGACGCTCGGCTTTTATCTCAACCGTGCAGGGCTGAGGGTTTCGGCAAGCGAACTCCTGAACGAAGTCGTCGTCGAGGCGCTGACGCATGAAGACCGTTTCAATCCGTCGCGCCAGCCGCGTGCATGGCTGCTCGGCATCGCCGCCAATTTGATCCGCCGCAAGCAGGTGGAAATCGCGCGGCTTGACCGACGCGAACCACTCGCCCGTGACCTGTATCCCGGCGAAGAGCCGAGCGACGATGAGGTTTTTGACTGGCTGGCGGTGTTCGATGGCGCGGAGACGCTAGCGGAACTTGAAAGCAACGAGGCGGTCAAGGCGCTGTTGGCGGGTGTCTCGCCAGAGGATGCGCGCGTGCTGCGCTTGGCGATTTTGAGCGGGCTAGATGGCGAAGCGCTGGCGCGCGAATTGGGCACGACGCCGGGAGCGGCGCGGGTACGGCTGCATCGCGCGCTCAACCGTCTGCGGCGCACGGTCGTTCCAGAAAAGGATCATGGCGATGCGTAATCGAACCGAACGGCTCTTGTTCCGCTACAGCAGCGCCCTAGCGCGCGGCGATTTCGAAACCATCGCCACCATCCTGCGCGACGCCGAACGCGACCCCGCACTTGAGCAGATGATCGACGAAATGAACGCCTTTTACAGCACTGAAGCAGATGGGTCTAGCAATCACCACAAGCGGAAGGAAATGCCAATGGTTAGCACCGTTTATCAACCGACGAAAGCGCGCACATCAGCGCGACTGTATGAAATCTCACTCGCGGCAGCGGCATTGATGGTCGTCGCCGTGATCGGCATGATCTTAGGCGCGCGCATTCAGGGTAATGGCGTTTGGAATAATGGACAGGGCGGCGCACCTGTGGGGCTGGGCGCGCCAACACTTCAGAACAATTCGTTCTGTGCAGTGATGACTCTAACATTCACGGAGGTGCGCTCGCGCCCGATGCTCAATGGGATAATTGTCGGGACGTTGGAGTCCGGCGTCGAGGTCGATGTCTACGACATGATCGTTCTCTATGGCGATCAGGGCAGCGACACTGCGTGGTACTATATCGCCGCGCCGAGTGTGCAGGGCTGGGTCATGGCGAATTCGCTCGATTCGGCGGCGTGTCCTCAACCACAGCCTTTTACGCCGACGCTCGCGCCGCCGCTGCTTGAGGCTCAATCGATAGGCGGAGCTTATACGGTTTATATCGTTGAGCAATTCGACTCGATGGCGTCGATTATGCAGCACTTCAATTTGGATAACAGTTGGCTGCCAGAACTGCTGCGCCTGAATAATTTGTTGAGCGCGTCGGGTATTTTGCCGGGAACGACGCTGCTGCTGCCCGCGCTGCCGTCCGCCCCGTCGGTCACCTGCGGCGCTGTGGGCGGGTACGCGATCAACGTCTATCTGCGTCCGACAACGCAATCGGAAGTCCTGACAGAACTGCCACCGAGCACGCAAATCGAGGTGTTAGGGCGCATTGTATTGGGCGGCAACGTTTGGTACGTCGTCACGGCGACACTTGACCAAGCGACCTTCAACGGCTGGATACAGGACGGCGGCGCGCTCAACATCACCTGCGAACCCGTCACGGCATCAGCGGATAGCGTTCTCGTGCAGCCGCTTGTCGCTGTAACGGCGACGCCCACCCCTAGCGCGTCCTTGTCAGCAGCGACAAATACGCCTTAAGTGATGTTTAGAGGGCGAGGCATTGCCTCGCCCCTACAACTTATCTTCGCTTTCGGCGGCGACACCCGCCTGATAGTCTGCGTAGGCGATCACGGGCAGGGTGGGCTTCACCAACCAGCGATCCAGCACTTCGCGAATGGCGTCGAGTTCGTGCGGCGCGCCGAGTGGGGCAATCGCAATCCCCTTGACGTTGTCGAGCTTGTAGTCGCGGGCGAGCGTCAGAATCACGCCTTCGACGTGGCGTAGACGAGTCGCGCCGACGGGGGTTTCACGCACGACCATGAAGGCGAGCGCGGGCTGAGTTTCGCGCCAGAACCAGATCATCCCCGGCTTGATCTTCCCTTGCCGACACTGCTTGCCATAGCTGGCAAAGGCGGCAGGATAGCGCGTGTAGAGCGCGGTCGCCAGCGGCGTCGTTTCGCTGCGTCCGGCGGCATTGACGCCAAAGCCAAGCATCGGTTGTCGCGTGAGTAAGGGATCGCCTGAGACGATGGTCAGAGGCATGAGCAGGAATCAAAAGGGGCGATACGCAAACGGAAGGTCTGCATCATCGCCCCCAAAAGTGCTTAGGAATTCGCAGCGGCGCTTAGGTCGACGCGGATACCGGGACTCATCGTCGAGGTGACGACGGCGCGGCGGACGTAGATACCCTTGACGCCGGTCGGCTTGACGCGGTCAACGGCTTCGAAGACCGCTTGCGCGTTTTCGAGCAGGTTCTGCTGGTCGAAGCTGGCTTTGCCAACTGGGACGTGCAGGTTGCCCGTCTTATCATTGCGGAACTCGACGCGACCGGCTTTCAGTTCTTCGACGGCGCGCGCGAGGTCTTCCGGCTGAACGACCGTGCCGGCTTTCGGGTTCGGCATCAAGCCGCGTGTACCCAGAATACGACCGAGACGACCGACCTTCGGCATCATGCCGGGAACGGCGAGCGTCGCATCGAAGTCGAGGAAGTTTTCCTGCATGATACGGCGGATCATTTCGTCGTCGGCGATGAGGTCTGCACCAGCGGCTTCGGCGGCGCGGGCGTCTTCACCTTCAGCGAAGACCAGCACGCGCACGGTTTTACCCAGACCATGCGGCAGCAGCACGGTGCTGCGCACCTGCTGGTCACTGTGGCGCGGGTCGATACCGAGGCGGAAGTGAACTTCGACGGTTTCGTCGAACTTGGCGTTCGCCATGCTCTTGACCAAGCTAATCGCTTCAGCGAGCGGGTAGTTCTGGTCGCGGTCGTACTGTTTTTCGAGAGTTGCGTAACGTTTACCGTGTTGTGCCATTTTGTTTTTCTCCTGTGGTTTAGCGGACGCTCTGCGCCCTCCCACGAACGATAATTGAGCTAAAAGTGCAAAGTTAAAAGTTGAAAGGGCTGTTCAGTCCACGAGCTTTTAACTTCTTTTACTTTTAACCTCGAACTAGTCAGTGACTTCTACGCCCATTTGCAGGGCTGTGCCTTCAAGCTGTAGGACGATCTTGTCGATGTCCTGCGTGTTCATATCCTTGAGCTTGAGTTCGGCGATTTCCGCCAACTGCTTGCGCGTGACTTTGCCGACCTTCTGCGACTGAGGCACGGGTGAGCCTTTGTCGATGCCAGCTGCCTTCATGATCAAGAAGGTGCTCGGCGGGCTTTTCAGTTCGAACTTGAACGAGCCGTCGCCGAAGATGGTAATTTCAGCGGGGATAATCTCGCCGATGCGGCTCGACGTGCGCGCGTTGTAGTCCTTGCAGAACGCCATCAGGTTGATACCATGCTGTGCCAGCGCCGGACCAATCGGGGGTGCCGGGTTCGCTTTGCCTGCCTTGATTTGCAGGGTGACGATTGCTTTGACTTTCTTTGCCATTTTGTTTTCTCCTGTGGTTAGCGGGTGTTTCGCACCCTCCCACGAACGATAAACGAGCGATTAGCACTCAGACGTAGCTGTAGGGGCGTGTGCTTATTTTGCAAGCCTAGAACGCCCCTACAAAATTGCTGAGCGCAGATTGCGTTGCTAGATTTTTTCGACTTCCAAGAAGTCGAGTTCGACCGGGGTGTCACGTCCGAAGAAGTTGACCATCACGCGCACTTTCGACTTATCCATGTCAATCGCTGCGACCATGCCGGGGAAGTCGTTGAAAGGCCCGCTGACAATGCGAACGCGCTGCCCGACTTTGAACGAAATTTTGATCTTCGGCGCATCGTCCGACATGCGATCCATGATTTGCTTGACTTCTTCAGCGCGCAGCGGCGTCGGGTCATTGCCCATGCCGACGAAGCCCGTCACGCCCGGTGTGTTGCGGACGACGTACCACGAGTCTTCGTCCAACTTCATTTCAACAAGGATATAACCGGGAAAGACGCGCTTTTCAACGGTCTTACGCTTACCCTCTTTGACTTCGATTTCTTCCTGCGTGGGGACGATTACGTCGAAGATTTTATCGCGCATCCCCATGGTTTCAATCCGCTGCTCGATGGCGTGACAGACCTTCTTCTCGTAGCCCGAATAGCAGTGAATGACATACCACAGCTTCTCGTTCTCCAACTTCGGCTGTGTGCCGTCATCGAGGAGCGGGGCGCTGTTCTCGTCGTCACTATCATCGTCGATATAGACCGGTTCCGGGTCGTAATCGTATTTCACGTCATCTGCCATTACAGTAAACTCCTCAAACCTCTCACAATGGGCGTGTTGACTTCCCGTCGTATGACGGCGACGACCGCCCCTTGCTGAATCGGTTAAAGAGCAGCCCGCCACCGACGGCGATAACCATCGCGCCGATCAAGACAACGGGGCTGCTAAGCCCGATTCGGAACAATTCGGTGAAGAACAAGCTAATCGCACCGAGTACAATCGCACAGGCGATCAGCGTTCCCAACACGATTACCGTCAAACGCTGCGTTTCTTCGCGGGTGGGCCAAACAACCTTACTAATTTCGCTGCGGACGCCTTCGACGTACTCACGAATGCCGCCAACGCTGCGGGTCGCAATATTGCCGGTTTCTTCTTCATCGTCCTGCCGCCGACGGCTGGGGGTTGCACGCCCTTTGCCGATGGTCAGGCTGCGATCTTCGGTAGTTTCTTCCTGCACTTCATCAGGGAGTCGCGGAGAGCGACGGCGACGCCCCGTCTGCTGCTCATCCCCTATTTTATCGGCTGACATGGATTACTCCTTATAAAACGCCGCATTCATTTCTGCGAGCGGTTTTCAGCTAGTATGAAAGACACCGCCGCAAGGGGCGGTGTCTTCAGGTGTAAGCAGGGGCACTAGGACTCGAACCCAGAACAACGCTTTTGGAGAGCGACATGTTACCATTACACCATGCCCCTAGATTGAAGCGCCACAGTTGTATTGTACTATGGCTTGGTAGCTTCGGTCAATTACTTCGTCTCGCGGTAGATGACGTGATGACGAACAATCGGATCATACTTCTTGAGTTCCAGCCGCTGCGTATCATTGCGGCGGTTCTTCTGCGTGTAGTACATGTGACCGCTCTCGGTGCTACGCATTTTGACGAGAAGCCGGTTGCCTTTCTTCGCCATGTCTTTTTTCCTGACTATCAATTTATCTAGTAAACGGAGAGAGAAGCTCCAAATGGGGCTTGAACCCATGACCTCTCCCTTACCAAGGGAGTGCTCTACCACTGAGCTATTGGAGCGTTTGCTAGAAAACCAGCGTTGGCTGCTCTCTAACGAAGTGGGCCGGGCAGGACTCGGACCTGCGAAGGCTTACGCCAGCGGATTTACAGTCCGCCCCCTTTGCCGCTCGGGACACCGACCCAGATAGGACTATCGCTTGCAGCGGAAGCGTTCCTTGAGCCATCGAAGGGACTCGAACCCTTAACCGTCCGCTTACAAGGCGGATGCTCTGCCAATTGAGCTACGATGGCGCTCTCCGCGCGATTGTATCACGCACAACCACCGAGCATCAAGCCCATGTTCAAGGGCAGCAAAGCAAAGAAATTGTAGTAAAGCCCTCTCACTTTGTCAATCCGCAAACGAGCGACGATTTCAGAGGCGCTCGGCGTGTGCCTCGGCTGTATTTAGACTGCTTGCGCGAGTGCTGCGAGCACAGCGGGCAACAACTGCTTCTTGCGTGACATCATCCCCGGCGCGTCGAGCAGATCATCCTCAAGGCGGGTGTAAGGCAGCGCCGAAATGATGCGCGGCGTCCCCAACGCGACGAGACGGCTGTTGCCGCGTACCACGTCCGTGATCATGAGCAGCGATAATGCCAATCCCTGTGCTTCGCACAAGTGATCGAGCGCCGCGCGGATGTCATCAAGCCGCGACGCCAGTTCGGAGAAATTCGAGACTTCGACTTGTGATACGCCAACCTTGAAGCCGCTCTCCTCGTAGAATTTGATGTCTGTGCTGACGATCTCGTCACCAGAACGATTGCCTAAGCCAGCGCTCGCACCGAGCAGCGCCTCGCCCAGTTCGTTAATGGAGGCGACAACCTGTTCGTCGGTGGCGTGTTCTGGCGGCAGATTCGCCATCCGTGCCAGCTTGACTGCGGCGGCGCGGTCATTGGCGGTCGCCGTCGGCGAGCGAAAGATCAGAGTGTCGGAGAGGATGCCGCAGAGCAGAATTCCGGCGATTCCCTCTGGAAACGATTGCCCAAGCTCGATGCTGCGTTCTAGAACTAAGGTCGAGCAACTTCCGACAGGATCGATGTGGAAGCGGATTGGGATAGCGGTCGGAATTGTGCTCAGGCGGTGGTGGTCGAGCACTTCGACGACTTCGGCTTCTTCCAAGCCGGCGACTGCCTGTGCCAGTTCGTTGTGATCAACCATGACGATTTTGCGATGCGGCGGGGACATCAGCGCGGCGCGGCGGCACAACCCGACGTAGCGTCCGGTGGTATCGACGACGAGAAAATCGTCTTGTTCGGTGCGCAAAATTTGCCCCAGTACGTCACGAACGAAATCTCCCTCGTTCAAAATCGCGCTTTCCGAATCGACCGCGCTTTCGGCGGGCAGGTCGAATTCTTTTGCCAGCGCCAGCACAGAAGTCGAACTAAGCGCTTCGGCGAGATGCGCGAACAAGCCCGCACCCGTCAGCAAGCCGACGGGCTTCTTCTGGGTGTCGAGCAGCGGCGCAGGGCGCTGAGTGCGCGCAATCGTCTGGCAGGCGTGGAGCAGGGTTTGCCCTTCGTGCAGGAAGGGCAGCGTCTCGGTCAGATCACCAACACGCGGACGCACGTCCGTGATCAGGGTCGGCGCGTCAATATGAAATCGCTCTAAGGCAAATTCAGTTTGCGAATTGACCTTTCCCGTGCGTCCGGGAATGTAATTGTCGATATTGGTTTCGTTGAGCAACCACGCATAACCCACCGCTGAGGCGATAGCGTCCATATCGGGGTTGCGATGACCGACGACGAGTATACTTTCGGGAATACCCATAGTTCTATACCTTGGCTTAGGTTAAACAGATGAAATCAAAAATCTCGACTCAAAAGGGAAAATCGTCGCATTTCAGTCATAATCATCTATGACGATAGCATCGCACGAATGAAGAATTTTTAACAGCGCACGCTTGAATTTCAATGGTCTAATCATAAAGGATTTCGAGACGTAAATACAGCTTGTGCCGTGCACTGAATCGGGGCTGGCGCTACAATGCTGATACAACGAGACATGGAGAGCGATCCTTGAAGCGACTGTTCCAATTTGCGCTGCTGATGTGGATGCTGGCGTCCTGTACGACGCCGCGCGGCTTACAGCTAGAAGACATCCCCACGCGCGCCTCGATTGCCGATCTCTCGACCAGTGTACCGCTGACGCAGAACGCCCCGCCCGCGCCGATCAACGGCATGGTGACGACGTTCAACGAGATTGACAACCACCTGACCGACCTCGCGGGCTGGCGCTACGTCGTTCAATTGGACTTTGATGGCGTGTTCGCCAATACGCCGCGCACGGCGAGCGCCTCGGCACGCGCTGAAGTCTGGTTCAATCAACTGGCATCGGCGCGGCGCGTCCAGTTGAACACGTCTGGCGAATTGATCGGGCAAGCCGAGAACAGCGCTTACGAAGCGGTTCGGCTGGGACCTGACGCCTTTCTAATCCGTGACGGAACGTGCTTGAGCAACGCGACGGACGCCGCCAAGACTGCTGCTGAACTGCGTGCGGGCGAACTTGTCGGCGGTGTGACGCGCGCGATTCCCGGCGGACGGCGCGCCACGATCAACGGAGCAGACGTTTACCTATTCACGTTTGAACAGGGCGACCTGATTCTGCCGTCGATCCGTATCGGTGATAATGGATCGGTCACACTCGCCAGCGGCGAGATGTGGATTTCGGTGGATAACGTCGTGGTGCGCTTTTACCTGAACTTGGACGTGGAAAACGTGGTCATCTTTGACCGGCAGCTTCCCGTCAGTGGGCAGGTGCGGATGCGCTACGACCTCTACGACGTCGGTACGGCATTCAACATCACGACGCCGTTTGGCTGCTAAAATCCGCTGTGCCGGAAACTATGAGAAGATAGACTCAATAATGAGATTGAGATAGCGATTTGGAGTAGAGCATGGCGGATGAACTGTTCACTAAAGAGCGCTTGGCAGATGGCAAAATTATCTGCTTTCGCTTCATCAGTACCGGGCAGGAAGCGGCGGCAAGCTGGTTTTACGAGGCGGTTGAGCTGTTCAAAAATTGGGGCGACAGCGCGCCGCTGTTGATGCTGGTCGATTTGTCGCAGCCCGACAACCAACTGAGCGCTGAAGCGCTCAAGAGCGCGCGTCAGGCTTCACAGACGTACCCTGACGTTCCCGGCAAGAGCGCGATCTTGATCGACGGTGATGAACCCAGTCATAACATCAAGGGGCTGGTCGAGCACCTGCTCGCGGGAACGCGCGACCGGAAAATGTTCAGCAATGAGGATGAAGCGGTCGCGTGGCTGCTCGAACCGTAAAGTGCAACTCTAAAGGGGCAAGCGCACATAGCGTGCGGCTGCCCTTTTAGCATGATCAATTCTCTAGACGTGATCAACCTTGATCGAGCGCTTCAGGCAAGTACCAGATCGCCTTCAGTTTGGCGCGCCACTTCGCGCTGCTCGATGCGCATCTGCAAGCCGCCGAGCGGTCGCAGCGTGATCAGCGGGTCGGTTTCGACGACCTGCCCCGGCTTGAGTCGCAGTTGATAGTGCTGGGCAATCGTCGCCAGCATCAGCCGCGCTTCCATCATGGCGAAGCTGTTGCCGATGCAGACGCGCGGCCCGCCGCCGAAAGGTAAATAAGCGTAGCGCCGGATGTTCGCCTCGTTTACAGGACTGAAGCGTTCCGGGTTGAAGCGTTCCGGTTCGTCCCACCAGCGCGAGTCACGGTGGACAAAATAGGTGAAGATGTTGACGTCTGTGTTGGCGGGCAGGTCGTAGCCCGCGACCGTCGTGTCCTCGATTGCCATGCGCCCAAAGCTGTAGGCGGGCGGGAACAGCCGCATCGACTCCTTGACGACCATTTCGGTATAGGGAAGCTGCTTCAGGTCAGCCAACGTGGGCGCACGTCCGCCGAGCGCGCGGTCGAGTTCATCGTGCAGCTTCGCCTCAACGTCGGGATTCTGCGCCAGCAGCATGAACGTCCAGTTGAGTACGTTGGCGGTCGTCTCGTGTCCTGCCAGCATCAGTGTGACCGCTTCGTCGCGTACCTGTTCGTCGCTCATGCCCTTGTCATCCTCGTCGCGGGCAGAGAGCAGCATCGAGAGCAGGTCGCCGTAATCCTCGTCAGTGCGGCGGCGTTCGCTGATCAGCCCATAGACGATCTGGTCCATGGCGCGGATGGCGCGGTTGGTACGGATTTTGGCGGGCGTCGGCACCCAGTTCGGGACGAGGCTCATGCCGCCCATGTTGTGCTGAAGCACCGTCAGCGCCGCGCCGATGCGATCCGCGTTCTTGCCTTCCATATCGACGTTAAAGAGCGACTTGGCGACGATTTTGAGGGTGGCGTGCATCATTTCCTGATCGATGTCGAGTTCGGCGTTGTCGTGCCAGTGACTGAGCATCTGCTCGGTCACGCTGACCATCGTCTCGGCGTAGTTCTCGATGCGCTTGGCGTGCAGGGCGGGCGCGGTCAGCTTGCGCTGCCGCTTCCAGAACTCGCCGTCACTAGTGAGCAGCCCGTTGCCGAGAAAACGCGCCAATCCGCGCTGACGGTCGCGGTACTGCTGCCCCTTGTAGAACTGCGCGTTCTTGGTGACCAGCATCTCGTAGATCGCGTCTGGATTGGCGATCATGTACATGCGCGCCGCGCCAAAATCGAGCGTGAACATATCGCCGTAGCGCTCGAAACGCGCGCCCGCGTAGTCGATCATGTTGCCCTTGATCTCGTTGAAGAAGCTCAGTTGGTTGACGATGCCCTTAATCGGAGGGGGACCGGGTGGCGTTCTCATGCTTGACACTCCATAGATTTACTGTACACAGTGTTCAATAACTCTTATAATAGGAGGATGTGCCGGGGTGTCAACAAGCAACTTTGGCAGCATGTATTATATTAGACGGGTGTTTAAAAATGACACAAACTCTGCCCAAACGTGACCGCCGGATTGAGCGCACCCACCAACTGTTGAGCAAGGCGCTGATGGATTTGATTATCGAGCGCGGCTACGACAGCATCACCATTCAGGACATCACCGACCGCGCCAACGTGAGCCGGACGACCTTTTATTTGCACTTTAAAGATAAAGACGAACTCTTATTCACCAGTATGCAGGCGATTTATGACGGCTTATTGAACGGGCACGAGGGCTTAATGCCGCTGGATATTGATCGCGACCACATCGAGAATCTCGACTGCAATGCCGAGGATTTCGAACACGTTGCCGACTATGCCGACTTCTATCGCGTGATGCTGAGCGACAAAGGCTCGATCAAGTTCGTCTGGGAAGTGCTTGCTTATCTGACGCAGGTGATGCAGCCGACGCTTAAGAACAAAGCGAAGGAACATGAGCCGAAACTCCCGCTCGGCTTGATCAGCGCCTTCCTCGCGGGCGCGCAGATTGGTGTGACCAAATGGTGGGTCGAGGACGACAAGATGCACTACTCGCCGGACGAAATCGCGAGGATGCACTTCCTGATCGCCTCGCTTGGCTTTCGCTGGGCGCTGGGCTGGCAGGACGATGGAGAAAAGGCGCAGGACGCCGCCCAATGACGTATGATGCGGGCGTTTGCAGGCAGAGACGCGGAGACGCACATGCCATTTCTTGATCGCTTACGCCGTTTGACGCCGACGCGCTTCGACCGCACCGAGCGTTGCCGACATCGGGATTGCTGCACAGAAGATGCACATGTTAATCCTCGTCCTCGAGCACGATGGTGCGGTGGCGGACGCCGTGAATCGCCCACGCGACGATGAAGAGCGCTGTACTCGCCAGCACAATCGACGCTCCCGACGACACGTTGGCGTAGAACGAGGCGTACAAGCCGACGATCCCCGACGCCACGGCGATTAGTACGGCGATGGCGATCATGCGCGGCAGGCGGTTGGTCAACAGCGCGGCAGCGGCAGCGGGCGTGACTAAGAGTGCGCTCGTCATGACGACGCCGACGACCTGAATACTGGTCACAACCGTGAACGCCAGCAGCACCAGCAGCAAATAGCGCAGCCAATCCGCCTTCAATCCGATCACCTCGGCGTGGATCGGGTCGAACGAGGTCAGTTCGAGTTCCTTGTGAAACAGAAAGAGCAGCAGCAGGGTCACGGCGGTGATAATGGCGATCAGGATCAGATCGCTGACGGTGACGCCGAGAATATTGCCGAACAGGATGTGCGTCAGGTCGCGGAAGGAGCGCACGGTGCTGATCAGCAGGACACCGAGCGCGAACATCCCTGTGAACATGATGCCGATGGCGGTGTCCTCGCGGATAGCGTTGCGCCGTGACAGCCAGCCGATGCCGAGCGCCGTGATCACGCCGGCGACCAGCGCCCCGCCGAACAGATTCCACTGGTTGAGGTAGGCGACCGCCAACCCCGGCAAAACCGTGTGCGCCAGCGCGTCGCCGATGAACGCCATCCGGCGCAGCACGACGTAGACGCCGATGCTGGCACATGCCAAGCCGATCAGGATCGCCGCGATCAGGGCGGTCTGCATGAAGCCGAAACGAAACGGTGCGACTAACCACTCAATCATGGCATGTTCTCAGGACGCCGACTCCCGACCGCCATGCCGACGAACGCTCCCGGCGGCGGGGAAATTTCCCGTCCTTCGGCAAGGTAGAGCGCGCCGTCGAAATCAGCTTCGAGCCGTCCTAAATCGTGGGTCGCGGCGATGACGGTTTTGCCCTGCTGCTGTAAATCGAGCAGCACGGCGGTGATGATCTCGCGGGTGGTCGCATCAACGGCATTGAGCGGCTCATCGAGCAGCAGCAGATCGGCTTCCTGCGTCAGCGCGCGCGCTAGCAGCGCCCGCTGCTGCTGTCCGCCTGAAAGTTCGCCGATCTGGCGGTCAGCGAGGTCGCTCAAGCCCAATTGATCGATCATGCGCGCGGTGATGGTGTGGTCTTGCTGCGATGGACGCCGGAACCAGCCCAGATGAACGTAACGCCCGGTCAGCACCAAGCGATGCAGCGAGACGGGAAAGTGCCAGTCGATTTCGCCGCGCTGCGGCAGGTAGGCGACGCGATGATGGCACGCGCCCACCGGATTGCCGTAGATGGCGATTGTCCCGCGCCGGACGGGCAGCAGCCCGGCGACGGCTTTGAGCAGGGTCGATTTGCCCGCTCCGTTCGCGCCGACGAGCGCGACCTGCGCGCCGACCGGCACAGATAGGTCGATGTGATGCAGGGCGATGCGCCGCGTGCCGGGGTATTCGACGCTGACGTCACGCAGTTCGAGCGCGTCCGCGCCGTCAATCGGCGCGTGATGATGGCGATTGCTGTAGGAAAGATACGGAATTTGCACGGTTATTGGCTCAAAGCTCCGACGATGCTGTCGATATTGTAGCGCATCATCTCGGCGTAGGTTGGGCATGAACCCTCGGCGAGGGTGAGCGCATCACTGCACAACGGCGCTCCGACGATGATGCCCGCTTCGTTGGCGAGTTGATCGACGAGGCTGGCGTTCTCGATGTTTTCCGGGAAGATCGCGCGCGCGCCCGTCGTCTGGATCGTGCCAATCAGCGCGGCGATGTCAGCGGCGGAGGGTTCTGCGCCTTCGGTCGAAACCGAGCCGAGCGCCGTCCCGACGATCTCGAAGCCATAGCGGCTGGCGAAGTAGCCGAAAGCATCGTGGTTGGTCACCAGCTTGCGCTGGTCGGCGGGCAGCATCTGCACCTGCTCGATGATGTAGGTATCGACGTCCAAAAGCTGCTGCATATAGCTGTTGGCGTTCAACTGGTAGGCGAACGCATTCGCGGGGTCAGCCGTCGAGAGCGTATCGCGCACGATCTCGGCGACGTGGACGAAGTTATCGACGTTTTGCCAGATGTGCGGGTCGGTTTCGCCCGCTTCGTCGCCAACGGTGATCATGCCCGCCGTGACGCCTTCACTGACGACCACTCGAAGCGCTGTCGAACCGGACGCGCTGTAGAGGTCATCGAGCCACGTCTCCAAACCCAAGCCGTTCTCAAACAGCAGATCGGCATTACCGAGGGCGACGCTGTCCTGCGGGACAGGTTCATAGCTGTGAATGTCGCCGCCCGCGCCGACCAAGACCGTCAGGTCGATGTGATCGCCGCCGATATTCTGGACGAGATCATCGAGGATGCTGTAGCTCACGACAACCTCCAGCGGCGGCGTCTGCGCGCTGGTGATCGAGACACTGCCGACGATCAGCGCGAGCGCGGCGATTAGTCCCCATATCTGTAAGCGCATAGGCTGTTTCCTTTCGTGAGTATTTGCAAATGATACCTTGTATCACTATATGGAGATGATACAAGGTATCATTTAGGGCTGCAAGAGGGAAAAGTGAACTTCATACTACACCCATGCCCTTCCCTGAATTTGGGGAAGGGCGAGAACCAGCGACTGGTTCAGTTGACATTCTGAATACGAGCGAACTTAGCGAGCGCATTCGTCTTATTTTGGCGATAGTTAGAGGATGCTGCGGCGTCAAGCCTTACGCCGGTGAATCAGCCGGTTTTGCGCGCCAGCGTGAGATTGAAATTTCCTGCCGTGTTCGGGCTGCCGTTTGTGCCGCTGTAGCGGGTGGCAAGGATGTAGTAAACGCCGGTCGAGGGCACCGTGAAGGACTCGATGCGGGCGTTCTGTTCGCTGCCGCTGTCATCGTCGCTGGTGAGCGGATTTTGTTGAGCGTTGAGGATGGCGACGCGCGCGTCAAGATCACCGCTGGCGCGATCCAGCGCGATGCTGAGCGTGTCGCCCTGCTGCCCGACAAAGGCGTACAACACCTGCGGCGTGTCGTTGCTGATTGTGCCGCTGACAGTGCTGTCGATCTCGATGCGCGGCACGTCGGTCTGCACGCTCTCAAAGGCGCTGCCGAGTACGTCAAGCTGAAGCTGATAATCGCCAACGGTTGTCCCTTGCGCGCGGTCGTAGCGGCTGGCGACAATCGTGTATGCGCCGTCGTCCGGCAGGACGAACTGGTCGATGCGCGCGTTCTGCCCGCCGCCGCCGTCGTCGTCGTTGGTGATCTCGCGCTGAGACGGGTCGAGCAGGGCGACGTAGGCGTCGAGCGCGCCGCCGGAACGGTTCATGCGAATGGTGACGACATCGTCGCGCTTGCCCTGAAAGCTGTAGAACTGAACGCTGTTCTTGTCGGTGATGGCCCCCTGCACGGGGATTCCGGGCAGGATCGGCAGCGAGAATTCGACGCTGCGCCCTAAGCCGCTCTCTGCCCCTGCGTTGAGCGTCAGCGCGAACGATCCTTTACTGCGTCCGGCGGCTTGCCCGAAGCGCGAAGCGATGATCACATAGACGCCATCCTCACGGATGACGAAGCCGTTGATGGCGGCGTCAAGCGTGCCGGGGCTGTCGTCGTTATCGGCGATCACCTCTGCATCACTGTTGACGATTTCCAGAGAAGGATCGAGATCGCCAGAGGCGCGCTGCATACGCACGCTGATCACGTCGCCGCGCGCGGCGCGGAAGCTGTAGTAGACCTGTGGCGCGGCGTCTGTGACGGTGTTGTAGACTGAATCGCCGTAGCGCAGGGCGCTGCCTGACGCCGAACTGACGCCGATCCGGTCAACCGCGAGCGTGTACTGCCCGCCGGTGGTACCGAGCGCATAGCCGAAGCGGGCGACGATTAGCGAGTAGTGGTCGCTGCGCGGAATGTGGAGCGAATCGAGGTGCAGGTCACGGCTGCCGCGACCGCTGACGGCGGCATCGTCGCGCATGGCGATCACGCTGCCATCGCTGCCGATCAGGGTCAGTATCGGATCAAGCGTGCCCGCGTTGACCATTAAGTCGATGGCGATCACGTCGCCGCGCAGCCCGTCGAAGGTGTAAACCGTCTGCGGCGTGCTGTCGTTGAGCGTTCCGCTGACGTGCATTCCGTAGCCGAAATCCTGCGCGCGGGCAGGGGCGAGGCTCACCGATAAGAGGATGGCTATGAGGGCTAAGATTAGGAAAATTCGCTTCACAATAAAACGCTGTTCCGTCGGGGCAACCGTTCGTAAATAATGGATATGAACGAGTATACCGTAAGGCGCAATTGTTTTGTCGTCCCGTCATTGCGGCGTACCCCCAAACGACAACGACTCCCACTCGAATTTATAAATGCCCATATAATATAGGTTGCGCATAAATGTTGATTGGGAACATAGAGATGATGATCCAGCGACACGGGTTCTCGTTCATGATCGTTCTTCTGATGATCAATCTGCTGATCTTCCCGCCGGTTCACAGGGCGCATAGTGCGCGCTTCGATCCCTGTCCTTACGATCAAGATGGCGATGGATTGGACGACTGCACCGATGACTGCGACTACGATTACGCCCCCAACAGCCCCAACGGCTGCTCGGATAATCCCGGCGCTGCTGCAAGCGACCGCGACGGCGACGGAACGCCGGACTGGCAAGACCAGTGCCCAGATTCCGGAGGTCCGGCATGGTTGCAGGGTTGTCCCCCTGCTCCCACTGAAGCGACAGCCAGTCCGTTGCTGGTTCCCGTTGTGCTGCCGGAAATCAGCAGCAGTGTCACCTGCGTCGGCGCGACACGCACGGCTCAAGCGGTCAATGTGCGCGCTAATCCCTCGACCAGTTCAAGCATCGTCGGAGCGCTGGATTTCAGCGAGGTCTACCCGCTGGCGAGCGCGGTTCAAGTGGACGGCGAGAGGTGGTACGCGCTGCCTGAACCGCTCGGTTTTGTGGCTGACTGGGTGCTGCGCCACCATGCCTGCGGTGACAACATCCCCACGCTGGGAATCGATATGACCACCGAGCAAGGGCTATTGCTGCGCGTGAGCCTGCCGCAGTTGGCGACTATCGAAGTCGAACTTAAGGAACTCATGCAGCAGATTGAGTGGGAGCAGCAGAATGAGAACGCCGTCAACGATGTGATTGCTCGACAGCGAGAGGAAGCAGAAGCGCGGTGGAAGCTGTCTGCCAAGATAGAGCAGGGCGAGATGGTATTCGACATCCTCTATCAAGCGGGCATGGGTACGCCGGAAGCTGTCGGGGAAACGCTGCACGCGCGGGTTCACCTGCCGGACGAGGGCGAAGACGCGCCCTGTCAGGATGCAGCGACTCCCTGCCTTCCGGTGGTCGCATCGATGCAGCGCGCTGCGGACGTTTGCGCGCTGGACACGGCATCGTGCAGCGCCGCGGGTGTGGTTGCTGCATGTGCCGCCGTCCCGGCAGAGTCCACGACGCAGGTCAGTCTGTGCAGCCAGCAACCGTTCGTGCTGGCTGACCGCGACGCAGACGGAAGGCTGTCCTTCGGCGATCTCCCCCGGAGCGATCCGAACACGCTCGATTTATGGGTCAGCGCGCTCGACGCCGACGCCGCAGCGCAAGTGAGCGCCTACCTGTTTGCCGACCTCGATGGTGACGGCACGCCAGACCTGATCGCTTTTTCGTGGGGCACGCCGGATAGCAACGGACTGCTGTCCTTGCTCAACTTCAGCGCGCTCGATGCTGACGGGAACGGAACGCTCGACGCTGATGAGATTCCTATTCTCAACGCGGATGCATTCGACCCGGCACAGGCGGGGTTGGTCAAGCGCTTCATCGTTGCCGACTTCAACGGGGATGGCGCGCTCGAAGCAACGTTCATCGGTGAGGCAGCCGCCTCATCTTGAGAGCAATTGCGTCGGAAGCTGCGCCCACGTTAGCAAACAAAAACGAGCGACCTTATGGTGAGATCGCCCGCTAAAAGTTGATTGCGAACGGTTCAGCGCTGTTAGAGCTTGCCGTTGATGGCGGCTTGCAGCGCTTCCAGTTGTGGCGCTTCTTTGCGCTGCTTGGATTTCGCGGCATATTCGCGCTCGCCTGTGATCAGTTGGTGCAGCCGATATTGATCGGTGCGCGAGGTCAGGTCAAGGCTGATCGGCGTCAGCGAAATATGCCCCTCATGCAGCACGCAGTAGACGTCCGAGTCTGGCTCGGCGTTGGCGGGATCATAGTGGAAGCGGTAGCCCATGCGTCCCACGTCGGAGAGAGCGACGCGCTCCGGGCGTGTCGGCCAGTAAACGCGGCGGCGTGACAGCCGTGTGACTTTCCAAGGGGTTTCCATCGTCGCATCGACCGGAACGTCGAGCTTGAGCACGTCCACGTCGTCGGGGGTATCGTTCTCGATCAGCCACAGCCCAAAACGGCGCGCGAATGCCGCCGAGACGCTGAAATCGACGTCGTTGGAGTAGGTCAGGTGCAGGTCGCGCGGGGTCTGCTGCGAGACGGCAATCGCCGGAATGCCGAGACTGGCGGCTTCGAGCGTCGCGCCGACTGTGCCGGAAATGGTCACGCCGTTACCACAGTTCTCGCCGTAGTTGATGCCCGATACGACCAGCGACGGCAGTCGATCCGCCAGTTCGATCACGCCATGCTGGATCGCCTGTGCGGGCGTACCATCGACGGCGTAAACAGTCGTCATCTCGCCTTTGATCAGGCGTTCTTCTTTGTGAATGCGTCCTTCGCTTGTGATCGGCATACTGCGCCCGGTACCGCTCTGCTGTTCGCGCGGGGCGACGACGAGCAGGTCGCCAATATCGTAGAATGCTTCGACCACTGCCCATAAACCGGGCGAGGCGATGCCATCGTCGTTGGTGAAAAGGATAAGCGGTCGTTGGTTTGTTTCGCTGCTCATTGGTTTCTGACCATTAGTTTAAGAATTACAGTTTATCATAATCCCGCTCAAACTCGAATTCAAGCAGCTATCAAGAAAACTTAATCTTTTTCGTGAGGATTTAACGCGAAACAAAGTGCTGTGTATTGAGCACCGAGGGGAGCAAAAGCAGTTATTCAGTCATGGCTAAACGCTGAAGGCTGAATCGCTAGCGCAGGCGCTTGTCGTATTCGGCGGTGACATTCAGCGTGCCGGCGATGACCAATGCGGCGGATTGCATCCGCGTGCGCGCGTTGTACTCGCTCAGCGTCGTGATCGACTCCTCATCAAGCGGATCATCCACGACGGGGATTTTCTCATCGGTCTGCTGTTGGGCGAGAATAGTTTCGAACTTGCCATTGCGCAGCAGCAGGTTGATCTCGCCGTAATTCACGTTACGCTGATCAGGGTTGCGTTTGTTGATTTTGCTGACCACGTGGCTGACGTAAACTGCTTGCAGCATATCGTTGGGAATGGTGCGTTGGAGCCGTTTGCCGCGCAGCCACCGGACGCCTGCGCTATCAAACGTGATCCTTTTACTATAGGTCATGGTCTGGTAGAGGTTGTAGAGGATGATGATGACCAGCACTCCAATTGAGACGAAGCCGAGATAAACCAGCAAGTCCGGGCGTGGTAGGGCAATGCCGCTGGTCAGCGTCGTCACGGTCAAGACGATGAACACGCCCAACCAGACAATATTCCAAGCAGTACGCATCAACTTACTGCGTCCCCACGCAGGCGACAATGCCAGTTCAATCCGGTCTGCGGATTCTTGGCGCAACGTCCACAGGTCAAACTTGAGCGGGAGTGCTGGCTGTGGGATCGGTTCTTCGAGCGGCTCTCGCAGGACTGACACAGGCGCAGCAACAGGCGTTTGCCAACCCATATCCAGTGCAGGGACGGCGCTTACTGGGGCGCTTGGCGCGGTGGTGAAGCCGTTTTCGCTCCCATGCGGCGGAATCATCGTGAACGGGCGGGCGATCTGCTGGGCAAGCGTTTGCCCCGCGTGAACCGCGCGATCTTGAAGCTGGTTCGCCAGTGGATCGTGCCAGTAAGCAAGCCCACACCAACGGCTGCCGCGCGAATCGACGAGGTCGCCGCGCAAGACCAGCCCTAAATGCCACGATGAATCTTTTTCTGACCAGCCCAGCACGATGCGCTGAATATCTTCAGGA
>JBBSNT010000019.1:0-24716 GCA_038260485.1 Aggregatilineales bacterium
AATCGCGCATTCCGGTTCGAGGAAAGCATGTTCGGTCGTCGCCGTGTGATAAGTCTTTTCGACAATTACGTCGGCGGCAGCGAACCCTGCGTCCATGTCGCCGTGACGCACCTTGATGTGCTTGAGCAGATTGCCGCCCTCGCGCCCTGCATGGATTACGGGCGCTTCCGGCGAATGCGCGAACACCGGATCACCCACGACGGTCAGCGGCTCGTACTCGACTTCAATCAATCGGATCGCTTCTTCGGCGATCTCCGGCGAATCCGCCGCGACTACCGCCACTGGATCGCCCATATAGCGGACGGTATCACCCGCCAGCGCGGGCCAGTCCAGATGCACCAGCCCGTGAATGTTCTCACCGGGAATATCCTCTGCGGTCAGTACCGCCTGAACACCCGGCAGTGACTTCGCCGCGCTCGTGTCGATGCTGATAATCTTCGCGTGCGGGTAGCGCGAGCGCAGCGTACGCCCGAACAACATCCCCTCGAAGTTGTAATCGTCGGTATATTTCGCCGCGCCCGTCACCCTCTCGACCACGTCCTGCACTTTTTCGTTGCGCCCCACTGAAGTCAGCGGCTCCATCACGGCGGGTTCATTGACGGCGATCTTCGCCTCGCCGCGCTTGACCGCCGCCGCCGATTTGATCGCGCTGATAACGGCGGTATATCCCGTGCAGCGACAGTACGTGTCCTTGAGCGCAATCTTGATGTCCTGATCATCAGGGTTGGGGTTGCTGTCGATCAGCGCCGCCGCGTTCATGATCAAACCCGGTGTACAGAAACCACACTGCACCGCCCCGTGATCAATAAAGGCTTCTTGCAGCGGGTGCAGACATTCGCCCTGTGCCAAACCTTCAATCGTGACGACGCTCGTGCCCTGCGCCTTGAACGCCGGATACAGGCACGAATCGACTGGCGTGCCGTCCACGTGTACCGTGCAGATGCCGCACTCCGCCTCGCCACAGCCGATCTTCGTCCCGGTCAAGCCGAGGTCGTAGCGCAGCACCTCCGCCAACGTCCGCGACTGCGGTACGTCGAGCGTGTGTATTTGTCCGTTTACGGTTAACGTTAATTCGCTCATCTCAGCCTCATCCCATCCCTACACCTTCAGCGTGCGCGACACCCGTCCGCGCCCGTTCGACCGCCAGCGGCAGCGTCTTACGCAGCAGCGTGCCGATCATGTGCTGGCGATATTCGCCGGTCGCGCGATACTTGCTCGTGCGCGGCTTCAGCGACCCGTGCGCTACCTCGACCGCCTTTTCCAGCGTCTCGCCGCTAATCGCCTGACCACGCAGCGCGTCGGCGGCATCGACCGCCAACACGGGTATCGGCGCAACTGGCGCAATACTGATCCGCACATCCTCGTATTGTGTGCACTCAGCGTTCAGCTTGACCCACACCGCACAGCCGAGGATCGGCAGTGCCACACCCTGCGGACGCATGATCCGGTGAAACGCCGTGCCTTCTCGCTGCCCAGTCAGTTTGAAGCGGAACTGTACCAAAATGTCGCGGCTCGAATCGAGCGCCGAGACTCCCGGGCCTTTGAACAACTGCGCCAGCGGCAGCCACTCACGACCGCCCGTTTCGGGCGCGCGTCCATCGCCCCAAAGAACTTCTGCTTCAGCGTCGAGCGCCATCAGCGAGGTCGTCCCATCACCAGCGGGCAAGGCGTGAGCCACATTCCCACCGAGTGTTGCCACGTTGCGCACCTGCGGACCGCCGACCACTCCGCAGCTTTCGACGAGGCAGGTCGCCTGCGCTTCCAGCAGCGCCGATTTCGTGATCGCGGTATGAGTCGCCGCCGCGCCAACCCTACACACACCGTCGCTTTCGACAATCGCGTTCATCTCAGTGATGCGCGTCAAATCAACCAGCGCATCGACGTGGTGATCACCAGCGCCGTATTGCAGATCGATCAGTAAATCTGTCCCTCCGGCGATGATCCGCGCGTTGCCAGCATGACTCGCCAGCAAGCCAAGCGCCTCATCGATTGTCTCAGGGGTATAGTAGTGTTCCCAAGTTTGCGTCGTCATTCGTTAATCAATTCAGGTCAGAATCAGATAATTTTGATTAAAATGTAGTTTAACGTAACATCTCATTGGGTACAAGCATACGAACACACAGAAGTTACTGCCAATTATTGAGAAAATCACAACAGTCATTTGTCACTTTTCACCAAATAAAATCCTAAAATATGTTGTAGATTTAAAGATTAGACCGGATAAATATTACACTCATGAAATCTAGGCTCACATTCTCTCGCGGTGATCTCGTCGTCGCCCTTGCCCCCATCGTCGCTATCCTGCTTGCGCTCGTCGCGGGCGGGGTACTGCTGCTGATGCTTGGCGCAGACCCGATTCAGGCATACGGCACCATGATCGACGGTGCGTTCGGCAGTCAAGCGGCGCTCTTACGCACGCTGACGCGCGCCACGCCCCTGCTGATCATCGCGGTCGGCATCTGCATTGCCTTTCGCGCTGGCGTGATTAACATCGGCGCGGAGGGACAGGTTTTCGTCGGCGCGATCACAGCGGTGTCGTTCTCGCTCGGCTTGGGCGCGACCCTGCCCGCGATTCTCCTCGCGCCGCTGACGCTGTTGGCGGGTTTTCTGGCGGGCGCGTTCTGGGGCGCGATTCCCGGCTACCTCAAAGCGCGTTTCGACGTCAACGAAATCCTCAGCACCGTGATGATGAACGAGATCGCCGTGCAGTTGCTCCTTTATTTGCTCAGCGGACCCCTGATCGATCCTGCGCAGGTCGCGGCGGGATCACGCATCCCACAGTCGGCGCAGATTCCCGAAGCGTCATGGTTGGCGCGACTCGCACCGCCGTCACAGGTTCACGTCGGCTTATTCATCGGGCTGGCAATGGCGGTCGTCGTCTATCTTTTGCTCTGGCGAACGACCATTGGCTATCGCATTCGCGCGGTCGGGCAGAACAAAAATGCCTCACGCTATGCCGGAATCTCCGTACCGCGCTATTTGATGCTGGCGCTAGTGCTGAGCGGCGGACTAGCGGGTTTGGCAGGCGCGGTCGAACTACAGGGCATCAATCACCGCGTCGTCGAGGGTTTCGCCGTCGGCTACGGCTTTTCGGGGATCGTCGTCGCCCTCTTTGGGCGGCTGCACCCGCTCGGCGCGATTCCATCGGCGTTCCTGTTCGGCGCGCTTCTAGTGGGTGCAGACAAAATGCAGCGAACGATGCAGGTTCCGTCCGCAACCGTGACCGCGCTGCAAGGCTTAATCGTGATTTTCGTCGTCAGCAGCGACATTTTCGTGCGCCGCTACAATGCGCGCCGTACTGCCCGCGCCGTCAAAGCCGCCCCACCCCCTGCTGAAGTTAATCAACCCGCGCCGGAGGGCGTCGTATGAATTTTGGAGACGTTCTCGCTCAAGCCCTGCCGCTGACGATCCTGTTTGCGACGCCCTACCTGTTCGCGGCATTGGGTGAAGTCTTTGTCCAGCGCTCCGGCGTGCTCAATCTCGGCGTCGAAGGCATGATGCTAATGGGCGCGTTCACCGCCATTTACGCCGTCTCGTCCAAAGGCATGGGGGCTGACCCCGTCGTCGGCTTGCTGATTGCTGCCGGCGTTGGCGGGTTGATGGGCTTAGCGATGGCATTCGTCAGCGTGACACTCCAAGCCGAGCAAGGGATCAGCGGCATCGGCTTCACGCTCTTTGGGCTAGGGCTATCAAGCCTGCTCTTTAAGCTGCTGGCGGGCGGCGTGATCACTGCGCAGGGCTTTCAGCCGATCCACATCCCTTTCTTGAGCGATATTCCCGTTATTGGCAAAATCTTATTTCAGCAAAACATCCTTGTTTACCTCGCCTTCGCGCTCGTGCCCATTCTGATGTGGGTGCTCAATCGCACGAAATGGGGCTTGCAGATTCGCGCCGTCGGGCAGAACCCCGCAGCCGCCGACTCGATGGGCGTCAACGTCGCCCTCGTCCGCTACGCAACGGTGATCTTCGGCGGCATCATGGCGGGCATCGCCGGAGCATCGCTTTCCATCGCCGCGACGCCGATTTTTCAGGAAAACATGACTGAAGGACGTGGCTTCATCGCTGTGGCACTGGTCTATTTCGGCGGCTGGTCGCCCTTCCGCGTGATGTTGGGCGCGCTGCTGTTTAGCATCGCCAACAACCTGCAAATTTGGGCGCAAATCCTGAACGTAGAAATCGCCGGATCAACCATTCCGCCCAACCTGCTGATCATGGTGCCCTACATCCTGACGATTGCTGTGCTGGTTTTCACGCGACAGCGCAAGCAGAATGAACCCGCCGCGCTCACCAAGCCCTTCCAGCGCGGCGAAAACTAACTGGGTTACGGTCGCTGTCCGTACATACCGGACACCGTTACATATTTCCGCATAATATGGAGGAAATGGTTATGAAGAAAGTTCTGTTAGTTGTTATGCTGCTCGCACTCCTGAGCGTGGGCATCGTCAGCGCACAAGATAAGCCGTTCAAGGTCGCTGTCGTCATGCCTAGCAGCACCACTGACTTAGCGTGGAGCCAGTCGATTTACGACGCGCTAGTCACGATTCAGACAGAAATGGGCGGCGAGGAAGCGATGGAAATTGCCTACACCGAGAACATGTTCGACGTGACCGCCGCCGCGCAAGCGCTGCGCGACTATGCCGAAGAAGGCTATGATCTCGTCATCGCGCACGGCACGCAGTACGGCACGTCGCTGTTCGAACTCGCGTCCGATTACCCCGACACCTCATTCGCGTGGGGCACAGCAGAAGACACGGGCGAAGATGAAGGCTTGACCAACATCTTCGCATACCAAGCCGACGCCGAACAAGGCGGTTACGTCAACGGCGTCATGGCGGCGATGTTCAGCGAAACCGGCACCATCGGTATCGTTGGACCCGTTCCGGCGGGCGATGCCTTGCTCTACATCAATGGCTTCATTCAGGGCGTGAACGCCACTAACCCCGATGCGGATGTTCTGCTCGCTTACACGGGCGGCTTCGGTGATACCGCCGCTGCCGCTGAAGTCGCACAGACTCAGATCGCGGCGGGCGCAGACGTGCTCACCGGATCGGCACAGCAGGTCGTCGGCGCAATTGAAGCCGTCAAGGCAGTCGATGGCTTTTGGTTCGGCACGCAGAGCGACCAGAGCCTCAACTGGTCCGAAAACGTCGTCGCCTCGCAGGTCTACGACTGGGTTCCCACGCTCGAAGACATGATCGCCAACATTCAGTACGGCGAACTCGGCGGCACGGCGTACACGCTGACCCTCGAAAACGGCGGCTTGACCTTCGCCTATGGTGAAGTCGAAGTCCCCGACGAGATCAAGGACGCCGCGCAAGCCGCGATTGACTCGATCATCGCGGGCGACATCGTCGTCAGGCAGTCGCTGGTAGAAGAAGCAACGCCGGAAGCCACCGTCGCCAGCTAAAACTCACAAGCTCCCCCGCAAACCTATGGTTTGTTGCCCCCTCTCTAAGTGATAGAGAGGGGGTGTGGGAGTGACATCATTTTACTCCCCTACCCGCTATCAGAAACGCCTTGCCATGACCCAAACCACCCTGCCATCCGGTCACAAACGCATCAACCACGTCGAAATGCGCGGCATCACCAAGCGCTTCCCCGGCGTAATCGCCAATGATCGCGTCGATTTCGACGTGAAATCCGGCGAGATTCACGCGCTGCTCGGCGAAAATGGCGCGGGCAAATCGACACTGATGAAAATCCTCTACGGCATGTACAAGCCTGATGAGGGGGACGTCCTGCTCGATGGCGAAATCGTTACGCTTAATTCTCCGGCAGACGCGCTCGATCACAACATCGGCATGATCCACCAGCATTTTATGCTCGTGCCTACGCTGACTGTTGCCGAAAATGTCGCGTTGGGTTTGCGAAAACAGGGCTTAGTCCTCGACCTCAGCGCGGTGCGCGAACGCTTGCTCAAGCTGGCTCAGGTCTACGGGCTAAAGGTCAACCCGGACGTCCCAATCTGGCAATTATCGGTTGGTGAGCAGCAGCGCGTCGAAATCATCAAGGCGCTCTATCACGGTGGCGCACTGGTGATCCTCGACGAGCCGACCGCCGTCCTCACGCCACAGGAATGCAGCGAGTTGTTCGTCACGCTCAAGGAGATGCAAACACAGGGGCACGCCCTGATCTTCATTTCGCACAAACTGCACGAAGTGCAAGAACTGAGCGACCGCATCACTGTCATGCGTGACGGGCGCGTGATCGACACGACCCGCAATGATGGCATCGAACGGCGCAAGCTGGCACGGATGATGGTCGGGCGCGACATCGTTTTTCAGCCGGAACGCCCGCCCATGCAGGTCGGTGCTATAAGCTTGTCCGTGAGTGATCTTCACGCGAAAAACGATCAGGGGCTGCCCGCGCTCGAAGGCGTGACCCTCGACTTACGCGCGGGCGAGATTCTCGGCTTAGCCGGGGTATCAGGCAATGGACAGCGTGAGCTTGCCGAAGCAGTCGCGGGACTCCGGCACGCGACCAGCGGCGAGGTCAGTATCGGCGGCAAAACAGTCACACGCGATAACGTGGCGACCCGCCTGAAAGCAGGGCTGGCGTACATCCCCGAAGAGCGTAACCGTGATGGCATCGTCGGCTCGTTCTCGGTTGCCGAAAACGCCATTTTGCAGAACCATGCCGACTACACGCACGGTATTTTTCTCAATTTCAGTGCCATCAACAAGCACGCCGCCACCTTGATTCGCAGCTTTAACATCAAGACGCCGAACGCGCAAACCCCCGCCAAGAATCTCTCCGGCGGTAACGTCCAAAAGCTGATCCTCGCGCGCGAACTGGCGCGCAAGCCGTCCGTGCTGATCGCGGCGCAGCCCACGCGCGGCGTGGACATCAGCGCGACCGAGTACATTCACCACGTCTTGATCGAACAGCGCAGTGCGGGCGTCGCCATCCTGCTGATCTCGGAAGACCTCGATGAAATTCTCGCCCTCTCGGATCGCGTCGCGGTCATTTACGAGGGGCAGATCGTCGGCATCCTCGACCGCGAAGACGCCGACGTCGAGCTGCTCGGCTTGATGATGGCGGGCGCAACGCCTTAAGTTTTAGCCCGCGTAATCGCCATCACTTGCTCGAAAAGCGCCCCATTGGTCGCCACCGACTCGCCGCCGGTGATCGTCGGCTTCCCCTGCCAATCTGTGAACGTGCCGCCCGCTTCCTCCATGATCACGCCGAAAGGCGCGCAGTCCCAAACGTGCATCGCCGGATCAAGCATAATGTCAACGCGTCCGGTCGCCACCAGCAGATAGCCGTAGCAATCGCCCCACGTTCGCTGAATGTAGGTCGAGCCGACCAACCGCTGAAATGACGCATCCTTGTCCCCGTAATTTCCGATCTCGCTCGCCAGCAGCACCGCCTCTTGCAAATTTGCCTGCGTCGAGACCTGCGCCCGCCGTCCATTCCAGAAGCAGCCCAACCCGCGCGCCGCGTAGATTGTCTCATTGAGCGCCGGGAAATGTGCCACGCCCACCAGCGGTTGATCGCCATCGACCAGCGCCAGCAAGCACCCATACAGCGGCACACCGCAACTGAACGACTTCGTGCCGTCAATCGGGTCGATAACCCACGTCAGCGAGCTGGTTGCTGCCTGCTGCCCGTACTCCTCGCCGATCATGGCATGATCGGGGAAGCGTTCCCCGATCAACGAGCGTAAGCGCTTCTCGGCAGCACGATCAGCCGCCGTGACGGGCGAGTTATCGCTCTTGCGCTCGACGGTGATCCCCGTCTGAAAATAGCCAAGCGTAATCCGCCCTGCCTGCCACGTCGCGTCGAGCGCGAAATCAAGATACGGCTGCAAATCCATCGCCTAGTCGCCCGTATAAGGTGTGACTGGCTCAAGCGGCTCTTTGCGATTCTCAATCGTGATTTTCGGACCATTGGTCGGCGCTGCCCACTTGACGGCGTTCGCGATCACCTGCTGAACTTCCGACTGAAAATAGATCGGGAACGTCTCGTGACCGGGGCGAAAATAGAAGACCTTCCCGCGCCCGCGATACCAACAGCAGCCGCTGCGAAAGACTTCGCCGCCCTCAAACCAACTGATGAACACCTGCGAGTCCGGCTCTGGAATGCCGAACGGTTCGCCGTACATTTCGGCGTGCGGAATTTCGAAATAATCACTCAAGCCGTCAGCAATCGGGTGCGCAGGGTTGACCACCCAAACGCGCTCCTTCTCACCGATCTCGCGCCACTTGAGGTTGCCCGTTGTGCCCATCAAACGCCTAAAGATTTTCGAGAAATGCCCCGAATGCAGCACGATCAAGCCCATGCCTTCGAGCACGCGCTGCTGCACCTTCTCGACGATCTCGTCTTTGACCTCGTCGTGCGCCATGTGCCCCCACCAGAGCATCACGTCGGTGGCGGCGAGTACCGCGTCGGTCAAGCCGTGTTCCGGCTCGTCAAGCGTCGCCGTCCCCACGTCGGTGAACCCGTGATCGCGCAGCCCGTCAGCAATCGCATTATGGATGCCGTTCGGGTACACCTTCATCACGCCCTCATTGTGCTTCTCATGGCGATATTCATTCCAAACGGTAATCTGCATCATCAATCCTTTAGCTCTACATTCCAAGAAGATTTTTAGCCATTAGTGGCTAGTAGGGGCGTTAAAGATAACGCCCAATCGAACGGCTCAGCAGCGAACTGCTTATTTTGACCGGGTCGCCCACAGCAGCCCGCGCCGCGTGATCTCAAGTGCTTCCGGCACGTTGAAATCGGCAGCGACGTGACCGAGCGAACTATAGAACACTTTGCCCGCGCCGTAATGCCGTTTCCAAACAACTGGCATAACCGTGCCATCGATCCACGCGGCATGGTCGCCGTTGAAGGTCGTCGTCGCTAGCACCTCGTTCGACGGATCGACGTGCATGTAGTACTGCTCCGAGTGCATGGCGAAGTCGTTGATTCCGGCGGTGATCGGATCGTCGTGATTGATTACGTTGACACGATAGTCGATCACATTGCCGGGATGCGCCACCCACTGCCCGCCGACCATGAATTGGTAGTCGGTATTATTGCGAAACGAGTCCGCCATACCCCCGTGCCAACCGCCAATCCCGACGCCGCTCTTGACAGCCACCAGCAAGCCCTGCTCCTGTTCGCGCGTGATCGTGGACATCGTGACGACCGGAACGATCAGATCGACGGTTTGCAGCTTTTCGGCGTCGAGATAGGAATCAAGGCTGCTGGAAAGATCGACGCTGTAACCCTCGTCGCTCAGCACGCCGGCGAACAATTCGGCACACTGCTGCGGCTCGTGCCCTTCCCATCCGCCCCACACAATTAATGCTGATTTCATCATTGTCGCCCATATCTTGTGCAATAAAAAACAGGCATAGTCGCCTGTTCGATAAGTCTAACACCTTCCCCGCCGCAGACCTAGTAAGTCCAAGCGAGTCCGTAAGTCACGGCGTCGATGTGCCCATCGCTTGGCGTAGGGGCAGCGTGAAGGTGAAGGTCACGCTGCCGTCGGGATCGCTGTCTACCCAAATTCTGCCCCCGTGCGCCTCGACGAACCCGCGCGTGATCGCCAAACCCAGTCCCGCACCGCGATGCCCATCCTTCGCCTGCGCCCGCGAGCGCTCCTCACGGTAGAAGCGCGTGAACACCTGCGTGAGGTCGATCCCCATCATGCCCGTGCCGCTGTTGCGAACCTGTACCCGAATCTCGTCAGAGTCGCGTGTCACCATCAGCGCAACCGTACCGCCTTCCGGCGTATAGCGCAGCGCATTATCGAGCAAATTGTTGAGTATGCGCTGAACTTTGTCCGGCGCGATGTAGACCATATCCACACCGTCAGCCATCTGCCCCGTCAGCGTAATCCCCTGCTGTTGAGCGCGAATGCTCATACTGCCCAGCGTATCCGAGATCAGGTCACGCAGCGATGCCATCTGATAATTCAGCGTGATGTGTCCGGCGTCAAGCTGCGACAGTTCCAGCAAGTTATCGATTAGCTTCGTCAGATGCTGGATTTCGAGATCCATATTGCGCAGATAGCGATTCGTCGTCTGTGGGTCGCTGACAACACCATCGACCATCGCCTCGATCATCGCACGGATCGACGTAACCGGCGTGCGCAAATCGTGCGACGCCCACGCGATCAAGTCGCGCCGCTGCTGATCGAGCGCCCGCTTCTGCGCGTCCACTTCTTGCAAGCTCTGCGCCATCCAGTTGAAGGTCTTGCCGAATTCCGCCAGTTCGTCGTTGCCCTGCACATTGAGCCGCGTCTCCAGCTTACCTTGCGCAACCTGCTCCACCGCCCGCGCCAATTCGCGGATACTGTCGGTAATCGCGCTCGATACGAAGAAGCCGAAAACCACCGCGATCACGCCGGCGAAGACGAGCAGCGCCCCCGTCACCATCAGGTCAAACTCGCTGATGAACATCAGGTGCGCGGTCACCCAGACGTTGAGAAAGATCAATGCCACCGTCAGCATGATCGTGACCAGCATCGCCCAACGTAAGCTGCCCAACCAACGCACCAAGCGCAAGCGATAGGCAATGTAGCCGCCCGTGATCGACGCGACGCCGATCACGGACATGACGACCACCAGCGTACTCAAATCTTCCGAGACGCCCAAGCGTGGCAGCGTGAACATCACGCCGCCGATCAGCAGCGCGAGGATGCCGAGTGCCAGCAGCGGGATCGCATAGCGTGCCAGCTTAGGCGATTTTGTGCCGATCATGCCGGTTCGAACTTGTAACCTACGCCCCAAACCGTCTGAACGGTGATCGGTTCGCTGGGATTGGCTTCGATCTTCTCGCGCAGACGCCGGATGTGGACGGTCACGGTGCTCTCGTCGCCATAGAACTCGTAGCCCCAGATTTGATCTAGAAGCTGTGCCCGCGTGAAAACTTGGCGCGGGTGACGCGCCAGAAACCACAGCAAATCGAACTCTTTCGCCGTCAAGACGACCACCGCGTTGCGTACCCGAACTTCGCGACTGCGCGGATCAATCGCCAGCGAATGGAGTTGAATCGGCTTCTCGTCCACTTCGACTAATCCGTTTGCGCTGCGCCGCAGGACGGCTTTCACGCGCGCGACCAGTTCGCGCGGGCTGAACGGCTTGACGATGTAGTCGTCCGCGCCCACCTCGAATCCCCCGATCCGGTCAAGCTCGCTCGACCGCGCCGTCAGCAGAATGATCGGGATCGCGTTATCGACGTACAGCGGCGCGTAATCGTCGGTATCGCGCAGCGCCCGCGTGATCTGGAAGCCGTCTACACCCGGCAGCATCACGTCGAGCACGATCAAATCAGGTTGCTGATCGCGAACAATGGCGAGTGCCTGCGTCCCATTATCTGCCTCGGTGACGCGAAAGCCATCATGTTCAAGATATTTGCGGACGACTTCGCGCACCGTCACTTCATCGTCCACAACGAGGATATTTGCTTGTTTAACCATAGCTTGATTATACGGTGATTGATTGCGAAAGGATTACGAAACGGGGAAATCACGAACAAGAAGACGCAAAATATTATCTCAGATTTTCCTTTGCGTCTTTGCGTTAAATCTTTAGTCGCTTAGTTCTCGCCCAAGTAGACCTTGCGCACCATATCGTTACGCATCAAAATCTTGGCATCGTCGCTGAGGACGACCTCGCCCGTTTGCAGCACGTAGCCGCGATGCGCGACTTCCAGCGCCATCAGCGCGTTTTGCTCGACCAGCAGCACCGTTTTGCCCTGCTCGTTGATGCGCTTGATGATCTCGAAGATGGACTCGACCAGCACGGGCGCGAGTCCCATTGACGGTTCATCGAGCAGCAAAACCGTCGGGTCGCTCATCAACGCGCGCCCGATTGCCAACATCTGCTGCTCACCCCCGGAAAGCGTGCCACCCTTCTGCGCGAAACGCTCTTTCAAGCGCGGAAACAGTTCAAAGGCATTGTCGATACCCGCGTTAATATCCGCTTTGCTCTCGACGTTCCATGCCCCGATTTCGAGATTTTCCAGCACCGTCAGCAGCGGGAAAATCCGCCGTCCTTCAGGGACGTGCCCGATCCCTAGCGCCGCGACTTCGTGCGCCTTCATGCCCGTGATGTCTTTGCCCTTCAGCTGGACGCTGCCACGCTTCGGCTTGACCATCCCGCTGATCGTCCGCAGCGTCGTGCTTTTGCCCGCGCCATTTGCGCCCACTAACGTGACGATCTCGCCCTCGTTGACGACTAAATCGACCCCTTTGAGCGCGTGAATTTGCCCGTAGTACGCATGCAGATTTTGCAGTTCCAGCAAGACAGTCATGACGCAGTTTCCTCTTCATCGAGCGCCGTATCAGCCAGTGCCCGTCGCCCCAAATAGGCTTCGACAACGCGCGTATTGTTACGGATCGCTTCGGGTGTGCCTTCAGCGAGTTTTTCGCCGTAGTCGAGCACGCTAATGTGCTCACTAATGCCCATCACCACGCGCATATCGTGTTCGATCAGCACAACCGTGATGCCGAGATCGTCACGCACGCGCCGGAACAACGTCATTGCGTCAGCGCTCTCGTTGGGATTCATACCTGCCGTTGGTTCGTCCAGCAAAATTAGCTTCGGGTCGCTGGCAAGCGCGCGGGCGATCTCGACGCGCCGCTGATCACCATAGGGCAGGTTACGGCTCACTTCATCGCCCTTCCCCGCTAATCCGGCAAACTGAAGCAGTTCGCGCGCTTTCTCGCGGACGTGTTCTTCTTGACGGCGAAACCCCGGCGGGCGCAGCAGCGTTTTCCAGACTGAGACGTCGAGCCGCGAATGCATCCCCACCATCACATTTTCGAGCACCGTCATGTTCGAAAACAGACGAATGCTCTGAAACGTCCGTGTGACCCCCGCCGCGTTCACTTGATCGGGTCGCAAGCCAATCAACGAGCGTCCGCCGAAGTTAATTTCGCCCGTATCAGGCTTGTAAATCCCCGTCAGCAGGTTAAAAAATGTCGTTTTGCCCGCGCCATTTGGACCGATAATGGCGCTGATACTTCCCTCGTCGATGCCAATGCTCACGTCACGGACGGCTTTAATCCCGCCGAAGGATTTGCTTAAGTTCTTGACTTCCAGCAGCATTAGACGCCTACCCTTCGTTCCGGTGTTCGGGATCAATTTCAGCAGCAATCACGGGTTCGTCAAGCCGCGCCAATTCTTCCGGCTCGGCATGAGCGCGCAGTTCCATGAGCCGTCGCGGTTCAGGCAGCAGACCTTCCGGTCGGAAGATCATCATCAACACCAGCAGCGCCCCGAACACGAGTCGTTCATATTTCGCGGGTTCAAGCTGGCTGGGCCAGTCGCGGATGTGGAAATTGATCAGCGGCACGACGTAGTCGATATTGCGCAGCGCGTTGATTTGAAGCGACACGTTCTTGAGGATTTGCAGGTTCAGCAGCGTGACGATCATCGCGCCGAGAATGACGCCGCGAATGCCCCCCAAGCCGCCGACGATCACCATCGCCAGAATACTGATCGACTGGATCAGGCTGAAGCTCTCCGGGCTGACGAAGGTTTGCTTCGCCGCGTACAACACGCCAATCGCCCCCGCGAACGCCGCCCCTGACGCGAACGCCAGCAGCTTCATCCGCACCAGCGGCACGCCCATCGCAATCGCTGCGACTTCGTCCTCGCGGATCGCCGTCCATGCCCGCCCTATCGGCGAATCGTCCAGCCGCCGCGCCACCACGACGATGATCCCCAGCAGCACAATCGCAATGAAGTAGAACAGCAGTTGCTGCGCCACTGGCTCGACATTAGCAACCGGAATATTCAGCGATTTCGCAATCGAGTCCGTGAAGCCAACCCAGAAACCGGGTAGCGGCGGTCGCAGCACGCCGGAAAGCCCCTGTGCGCCATTCGTGAAATTAGCGGGCTTGTCGAGATTACGCGCCAGCACACGGATCATCTCACCGAAGCCGAGCGTCACAATCGCCAGATAATCGCCGCGCAGCCGCAGCACCGGCAAACCGAGCAGAACGCCAACCAGTGCCGCGAAGGCAATCCCCACGAAGATGAACAGATAAAACGCCCACGCCGGCGCGATTAATCCCGCCACGACGAAAACAGTCGCCGTATTGGTCGAACTGACCATCGCCCACGTATACGCCCCGACTGCGAAAAAAGCGATGTAGCCGAGGTCAAGTAGTCCAGCGAAGCCGACAACGATGTTCAAGCCGAGCGCCAGCCCCGCGAAAATAGCAATTTGAATCGACAGTTCGAGGTACGCCCCGTCGTAAATCCCGATGATCGGCATCACCACCAGAACCATCAGCCCGATCAGGATCGCCTTCGCTCGGTTCGAGAGCGGCGAGGCGAGAATCACAAAGGGCGATAGAATGAATGGCGGAAACGCGAACGTGCTCCACAGTGGGAACAAAACCGTCCGCCGATCAAGGATGATCAGCACCAGCACGGTCAGCGCGATGTAAGCGACGATCAACGTTCCAGCGATACGTGGCTGCATGATCCAATTGCGAAACGAAGATCGGCTGGCTGCAGGTTGGTTGGGTACAGAGGAATTGAGCGCCATAGCCTTACACCTTCTCGTCTACACGCTCGCCGAGCAAACCGCCCGGACGGAAGATCAGGATGATAATCAGGATCGCAAAGACGAAAATATCCGTCCAGCGCTGTCCTAACGCCGGGAAGTAGACCAGAATGCCGTTCAGGAAAGCTTCGAGCATCCCAATCGTCAAGCCGCCCAGCAGCGCGCCGGTCACGTTGCCGATACCGCCAAGCACCGCCGCCGTGAACGCCTTCACACCGGGAATAAAACCGATATAGGGGGTGACTGTTCCGGCGTTCAGCCCGAACAACGCCCCCGCCGCCCCACCGAATGCCCCGCCAATAAAGAACGTGAGCGAAATCATCAGGTCGACGTTGATGCCCATCAGCGATGCTGTCGATTGGTCTTGCGAAACAGCACGAATACCGCGCCCTAGCTTCGTCCCATTGACGAACCAGTTCAGCGCCATCAACGTGATAATCGCGCCGATCACCATGATAATCGAGGTCGGCTTGATGTTGACGTTGGTCGAACCAAAAGCCACTTGGACGTTGGTCGTAATCCACGTAATGTCATTTTTGGGGTAAGTTAGGTTGAAGTCGTTGCGCATGACCGCTTCAATCGCGCGGATCGTGTCGATCAGGAAGAACGACACGCCGATTGCCGAGATCAACGGAACGAGGCGCGGCGCGCTGCGCAGCGGGCGATAAGCGATCCGCTCGACCCCCACCGCCAGCAGCCCGGAACCGATCATCGCCACGAACACAATCGTCAGCACCAGCAGGACGGGATTCCAGCTTGCCAGCGCGCCCGTATCGTCGATTCGCCGCATCACTTCGAAGCCCAGCACCGATCCGAACATGAAAATTTCGCTGTGCGCGAAATTGATGAACTTGAGCACGCCGTAGACCAGCGTATAGCCCAGCGCCACCATCGAATAGACGAAACCGATGCTAATCCCGCTGATGATCATGCCGGGAAGTTGGCGCGAGATTTGATCTGCGAGAAAAATCGGCGCGGCTGGGTTCGGCTGTGGGAACAAAAACGCGATCAAGTAGCCCACCGCCGTCAAAAACACAGCGATAGAGACGACAAAAATCGTAATTTGAAGCAGGGGATAGAAGATGAAACGGTAAAGCCAATGACCACGCGCAGGAGGCGTAATGAACCATTCGACGAGTCCGCCGAGTGTAGGTCGAGGACGTTCCGCTAATTGCATGAAGGACTCCCGATCACGTAGGAAATAGGGCGGGTCTAGGCTTGCTAAGCAAGCACACCCGCCCTATTTTCACTGACAGAAAAGCATCAACGAGGAAATCGCGCTATGTAAGCAGCAGAAAGCTTAGCTGCCCATTTCCATCGTTGCTTCGGGGGTCATATCCATATCCATTTCTTCGGTCGCCATCATCATATCTGCCGCCAGCGGCGACGGGATTTGAATCTGGCTGATGACCTGATTGTTCTGCCACTCGTTGGGGTCAGCCGACGCCACTTCGAGCACGAAATAGTTCGCCAGTTCGCGGTCGCCATTAGCGTCGAAGGTGATCATGCCGGTCAAGCCGTCATAATCGGTGGTCGCGCGAACTTCTTCAGAGACGGCTTCGCGGGTCGGGACTTCACCGCCTGCCGCATCAATCGCACGGGCGAGTGCTGCAAGGGCAATACCCGTCGAGTCGTAGGCTTCTGCCGCATATGGGGTCGGCGCGCTGCCGTATTTCTCGGTGTAGTCGCTGACGAATTGCTCCGCCGTCGGGAAAACCGAAGCAGGGCCAGCCGCCGACGTATAGTGCGTACCGACGACGCCAGCACCGCCGAGTTCGACGTAGTCGCCCGAGTCCAAACCGTCCGGTCCGAGCAGTTCACCAGTGTAACCTGCCGCGCGCAGTTGGTTGGCGAAGATACCCATCTGATCGTAGATGCCGCCCATGTAAACTGCATCCGGCTCCAGCGCGAGGATCGGCTGAATGATGCCGTCGAAATTGGAGCGCTCTTCCGTGCCTTCGAAACCGAGCACGGTCATGCCCAGTGCCGTCGCGTTATCCGCGAAGAACTGTGCCACGCCCAAGCCATAAGCAGTCGTGTCGTTCAGCACGTAAACCGAAGTCACGCCAATCGATGCCGCATACTGCGCGCCCACCGCGCCCTGTGCGTCGTCACGACCACAGACACGGTTGACAACCGGCAGACCACGATCTGTAACCAGCGGGTTGGTGTTCGCGGGCGAAACCATCACGAGGTTGTTGGCGTTGTAGACTTCCGACGAGGGGATAGCGACACCACTGTTGAAGTGACCGATCACCGCGAGGATTGCCGGGTCAGCGACAATCTGCTGAGCGTTAGCAACACCCACATCCGGCGTCGCTTGGTCGTCGAACGGCACGAACTGAATTTCGAAGCCCATGTCTGCCAGAGGACCACCCAACTGCTCAATCGCCAGTTCAGTGCCGTTACGCAGCCCTGTACCGAGGATCGATTGACCGCCAGAAAGCGGACTCTGTGAAGCGATCTTGATAACTTTCGTCTCTTGCGCCTGAATCAGTGTAGCGCTCAGCGCAAGCGCGGCTACTGCCAGTAAAACCGAAAACCTTTTTGTATGCATTCGTTTTTCTCCATGATTCTAAACGTAAACCAGACGCGCACTGCACAAGAAAAAATAAGTGTACATCGCTCACAGAACTGCCCTATGCTGAACCTAGACAAAGAGAACGTTTCAGGCTTGGGCGCAAACGACAATTAAAAGTATAACGAGAGCCAAAAAAACTTACAAGCGAGCAATTTCTGGATAATATTTCATCAAGTATGCACGATATAACCCATATGAAATCCAACGAGGAGCAGGTTCCATGTCACCTACCCTGCGCGGCGCAGTTTATGGCAGCAGCGCTGCCGCTATCTGGGGCGGAATGTACGTCGTCTCTGACGTGGTTCTCAGGACAATCCCGCCCTTTTCGCTGCTGACGATTCGCTTACTACTCGGCGTACTCGTGCTCACGCCGTTGGTGCTGCGTCAGTTCAGGGACGCCACCAAACGCCCGACGCGGCACAAAATCGTCCGAATGCTGGGCGTCGGCATCGTTGGCTTCGGCATCAGCGTCGGCGCGCAGTTCGTCGGCACCGATAAATCGACAGCGGTCAACGGCACGCTCGTGACCAGTTCCGCGCCCGCCTTCATCCTTGTCTTTGCCGCGCTGATCTTGCACGAGCGCCTGACCATCTGGCGCATCGCGGCGGTCGCGCTGGCGACCATCGGCGTGCTGGTCATCATCGACCCCGCCAACGCCAATTTTAGCTCCGACACCTTCGCGGGCGATCTCGCGCTGGCGCTCGCTGCCGTGACGTGGGGGCTGTACTCGGTATTGGTGCGTCGCGTCAGCGCGCGCCTCGACACATTGGTCATCACCTTCTTCGCTTTCCTCGGCGGTCTGCTGCTGATCGTCCCTGCAGCCGCCATCGAACTCACGCAGCGCTCCGTCGGCGTGATTGACTTCCCCACGATTCTCGGCATCCTCTACTTGGGCGTCATTTCGACGGCGGTCGCCATGTGGCTCTGGAATCGTGCCTTCGCGCTGGTCGATGCCGCTGCCGCCTCGCTGTTCTTCTTCGCCCAACCGCTGGTCGGCACAATCTTGAGCGTTCTGCTGCTCGACCAGCAAATGACGTCCAGCCTTTGGATCGGCAGCGCCTTAATCGGGCTAGGAGTCCTACTCGCCATCACCCACACCGGGCGCCGGCTCAGCAGCGAAATCCCAATTGGGTTACACAACGAAATGAGCAACGTTATGGGTAACAAGTCGAGCGGCGAAAGTGACAGTTTGGAAGTATGATAGTGACCGATGATTTTTATGAAAAAGAGAGGCTCAAAAATGGCAGATTACATCCCCAAGCCAGAAGATAAATTCACCTTTGGTCTATGGACAGTGGGCAATCCGGGGGGCGATCCGTTTGGCTTCGCCGTCCGCCGCGCAATTTCGCCCGTCGAGATCGTCCACCTGCTCGCCGACGTCGGCGCATACGGCGTCAACTATCACGACAATGACCTGATCCCGATTGACGCGACCCCCGCCGAAGGCGACCAAATCCTCAAAGATTTCAAACAGGCGCTCAGCGAAACCGGCTTGAAAGTGCCAATGGCAACCACCGACCTGTTCCGCCACCCTGCCTTTAAGGATGGCGCGTTCACGTCGAACAACCCGACAGTACGTGCTTACGCTCGCCAGAAAGTGATCCTCTGCATGGATCAAGCGGTTGATCTTGGCGCGAAGGTTTTCGTCTTTTGGGGTGGACGCGAAGGCGTCGAAACCGACGCCAGCAAGAGCGCGCTCGACAGCATCAAGCGTATGCGCGAAGCGATCAACTTTTTCAGCGAATACGTCATCAGTCAAGGCTATGACCTCAAGCTCGCGCTCGAACCCAAACCGAACGAACCACGCGGCGACCTCTACCTGCCGACGGTCGGTGCGATGCTCGGCTTCATCACCACGCTCGACCACCCCGAAATGGTCGGTGTGAACCCCGAAGTTGCCCACGAGCATATGTCCGGCTTGAACTTCATGCACGCCGTCGCTCAGGCGTGGGACGCAGGCAAGCTGTTCCATATCGACCTGAACGATCAGATGTTCGGGCGCTACGATCAAGACTACCGCTTTGGCTCAGCGATGCTCAAGCAGAACTTCTTCCTCGTCAAGCTGCTCGAAGACATCGGTTATTCGGGCAGCAAGCATTTCGATGCTCACGCCTACCGCACCGAGGATTACGAAGGTGTCAAGGCGTTCGCGAGCGGCTGTATGCGTACCTACTTGATCCTCAAGGAAAAGGTGCGCCGCTTCAACGACGATACCGAAATCCAGCAGATTTTGGCGGAAGTCAACGCCGACGACGGCAAGTACAGCTACCTGAGCGAAGGCTTCAGCCCTGAGGCAGTCGAACGCCTCAAAAACGAGCGCTTCGACCGTGTCGCGCTCGGCGCGCGCGGCTTGCCCTACGAGCGCCTCGATCAACTCGCCATCGAAATCCTGCTCGGCGTCCGTTGCTAAGCACCTTTGCAGCGAATTTCGGTTTGCGAAAGGTCTAGGTGAACCAGCGATTCTTAAACATGGGGCGCACAAGCAACCGTGCGCCTCTCGACCGCCCTTCACCCAACCCGCCCCACATTTGCGTATGGCTGTATAATGAGCGCGATCCTTTAGTGAAGTATTTCAGGGTACCTCATGAGCTTATCCACACCCGAAGAAACGCTCGACCCGCAGGACTGGGAATCGCTAAGAGCGCTCGGTCACCAGATGATTGACGATATGCTCGACTATCTGGCGTCTGTACGCGACCGACCCGCATGGCAGCCTGTCTCGCCAGCCGTGAAACGCGATCTCAACCAACCGCTCCCTCACGATCCGCAGGGCGCTGCGGCTGCCTATGCGGATTTCAAACGAGACGTACTTGCCCACCCGATGGGCAACCTACACCCACGCTTCTGGGCGTGGGTGATCAGCCCCGGCACGCCGCTCGGCATGTTGTCGGAGATGTTGGCAGCGGGCGTCAACCCGAACGTCGGCGGTGCGGCACACGCCGCGCCCGAAGTCGAAGCGCAGGTCATCGACTGGTGCAAAGAGATGCTTGTCTATCCCGAAGACGGCAGTGGCATCCTCGTCAGCGGCGGATCGATGGCGAACCTCGTCGGCTTGACGGTCGCCCGCAACACGCACAGCGGCATCGATTTGCGCAAAGCCGGTGTGCAGGCGCTGCCCGCCCGTGCCATCCTCTACTGCTCGACCGAGACGCACAGTTCAGTGCAAAAGGCGGTCGAGCTGCTTGGGTTCGGCAGCGACTCGATCCACTACATCGACGTGAACGACGCTTATCAGATCAACCTCGACGCGCTCGAAGCCGCCATTCATGCGGATCGTGCCGCCGGATACAGCCCATGGTGTATCGTTGGCAACGCTGGGACGACCAATACAGCCTCCTTTGACGACCTGAACCGTCTCGCGGGCATCGCCGCACGCGAACACGTGTGGTATCACGTCGATGGCGCTTTCGGCGCACTTGCCGCACTCGCGCCTGATCTGCGTCCGCTCACCAGCGGCATGGAACGCGCCGACTCGCTCGCCTTCGACCTGCATAAGTGGTTTTACGCGCCGCACGAAGTCGGCTGCGCGCTGATTCGCAATCCCAAACTGCATCATCGCGCCTTCACGCTGACGCCCAGCTATCTCGCGCACGGTGAACGCGGCATCACAGCCGGCGAACTCTGGTACAGCGATTACGGCTTTCAGCTTTCGCGCGGGTTTCGCGCCCTCAAAATCTGGATGATGATCAAGGCGGAAGGCATCGACAAATACGGGCGGTTGATTCAGCAGAACGTCGATCAAGCACGCTATCTAGAGCAGTTGATCGCTGATGCGCCTGAACTGGAACTGCTCGCCCCCGTCGCGCTCAACATCGTCTGCTTTCGCTTCGTCACGGCAGGAATGGACACAAATGAGCTCAACACCCTCAACACGGAACTGATGATTCGTGTGCAAGAGAGCGGTAATCTCGTCGTCACCGGAACGGTCTTGCACGGCAAGCAGGCGATCCGCATGTGCAACGTCAACCACCGCAGCCGCCGCGAGGATTTCGACCTGCTCGTCCGCGAAGTGATCAGCACCGGTAAGGAAATCACAGCACAGAGCGTCAGTAACTAGATTCAGCGTGAAACTAACCATTTTGCCAGCTTGATCTTGCAGTCTGGTGTATGCAGCTCATGGATTCGCGCCACATCAGTGAGAACTATCCCTACTTTCCTTAACCTTTCCCTGATAGAATCAATCTAACTCCATAATAAGACTAAGTTCTCAAAGGTTCTGTGTGACACAAACACGTCAAGATATTCGTAACGTCGCCATTATTGCCCACGTTGACCACGGCAAGACAACGCTGGTCGATGGGATGCTCAAGCAGACAAAGGTGTTCCGCAACAACGAAACAGCGGGCGAACGTATCCTCGATTCGAACGCGCTGGAACGCGAGCGCGGCATCACCATTCTGTCGAAGAACACCGCGATCACGTGGGAAGACGTTAAGATCAACATCGTCGATACCCCCGGTCACGCTGACTTTGGCGGCGAGGTTGAGCGCGTCCTCAACATGGTGGACGGTGCGCTGCTGCTCGTCGATGCCGTCGAGGGTCCCATGCCTCAAACGCGCTTCGTTCTGCGTAAAGCGTTGGCGGCAGGTCTGCGCGTGATGGTCGTCATCAACAAGGTTGACCGCCAGAACGCTCGCCCCGCCGAAGTCTTGAATGAAACGTTCGACCTGTTCATTGAACTAGGCGCGAACGACGAACAAGCAGATTTCCCGGTCGTCTACGCCGTCGGGCTGGACGGACGTGCGGGCTATTCGCCCGATACGATGCAGGATACGCTGATCCCGCTGTTCGAAGCGATCATCAAGGAAATCCCAGCGCCAATCGTCGAGATGGACACCCCGCCGCGCCTGTTGGTGACGACGATTGAATACGACAACTACAAAGGTCAGATCGGCGTCGGTCGGTTGCAATCCGGCACGATGAAGCGCGGAATGTCCGTCATCCGCATCACGCCGCAGGGCGAGCGCCAGAACGGGCGCATCGAATACCTGTTCACCTATCACAATCTCGCCAAGCAGGAAGTCGATGAAGTCGCCGCTGGGGATATCCTCGCGTTTGGCGGCGTCGAGACTATCGGCATCAGCGATACCATTGCCGACCCCGCTTTTGCCGAAGCGCTGCCGCCTATTAGCGTCGAGCAGCCCACCGTCCGTATGACCTTCGGCGTCAACACCTCGCCCGTCGCCGGACGTGAAGGCAAAGTCGGCTTGGGCACGTCCCGCCGCTTGCGTGAACGCCTCTACAACGAAACACGGAGTAACCTTGCCCTGCGCGTCGCTGATGGCGAGTCGCCGGAAAAATTCGTCGTCAGCGGGCGTGGCGAGCGTCACCTCGCCATTCTGATCGAGACGATGCGCCGCGAGGGATATGAGTTCGAAATCAGCCGACCGGAAGTCATCTATCATCGCGACCCGGACACGGACGAGATGCTCGAACCCATCGAGGAAGTCCACATCGAAGTCGCTGACGCGATGACCGGCACGGTCGTCGAACTGCTTGGCGTCCGTCGTGGTCAAATGATCGACATGCGCACCGATAGCGGCACGACCTACCTTAAGTACCTTGTGCCGACACGCGGTTTGCTCGGCTTCCGCTCGCACTTCATGACTGCCACCAGCGGCATGGGGCAAATCCACAGCCTGTTCTATGGCTTCGAGCCACTTCAAGGCAGCATTCCCGGTCGTCAGTTCGGCAGCTTGATCGCTTCTGATGCCGGTGTGTCAGCGACCTACGCCATGACTGCGTTGCAGCCGCGCGGCACGTTCTTCATCGAGCCGGGTACAGAAGTCTATGAGGGCATGGTCGTCGGCGAGCACATTCGCCCCGAAGACCTCGCCATCAACGTCTGCAAGACCAAGCAGCTTTCGGCAATCCATACCGAATACTTCGGCAAAGAAATTCGTTTGAAGCAGCCGCCGAACATGAGCCTTGATGATTTCATGGAGTTTTTGGCGGAAGACGAACTGCTCGAAGTCACGCCGGACTCGCTGCGCATTCGCAAGCGCATCCTCAACAACGAGCGGCGCATGAAGGAACAGAAGGCGCGCGAGAAAATGGTCGCTAACGCCTAACGAGTAGCCCAAACAAAACGAAAGGCGCGTCCGAGTATATCGGATGCGCCTTTTTTAATTTATGCCGGGCGGCTCGTGATGAAGATGTCACCGTCAGGACCGCTGCCCGCCAACCGCAAAATGCGATGTCGCTGGCGTTTGGCTTCCTCAATATCGCCCCAGAAGCTAATCGCCCTGCGCTGCCGGGTCGCCAGATAGTTGAGCGATGCCATCACGTGTGAGCAGCCATAGCCACCGTTCTGCGCCCACGGGCAGGTACAGCGGGCGTGAATCGTCCCGGTGGCATGGTCGGTGTCCAACGTGACGATGTGCTGCAAATAAGGGTTCGACCGGCTGGTCACGACGAGAGTATTTTTTGCCACACGCCGCACGTACAAGTGTCGGCTGCGGCGCTGGAGTTTCTTGATCTCCGTTGGTTTCATCGCCCCAATCCTTGCTATAACATATGTTCTATTATAGCACGAATGTTCGTAAAATTCCTAGTTCTGTTTGATGAAAAAAGGGTTAATTTTCGAGGAGAACTATGCACCACCCGCGTGTAAAAATCACGATGCACTGGGCGTTCGAGGATACGAGCGGGATGTGATGCAGTCCTGTAATTGGCATATGCTTACCTCGCAGCGTGATAGGAATAAAGCCGACTCAGCATCGGCTTCAGGGGAGTTTCATTCAATTGGGCAGTCAGTGATTCTATAGGATCAGACGATTGTGCGCAACCGTTTCTTACGCCACGCCGACCTGCCCTAGCAGCGCCGTCACGACAGCGATTTCGTCAGCATTGACGGTGTGCCCCATCGCGTGATACAAGCGCTTATCGACGCTCGCACCCAGCTTTTCCAACACCTCGGCACTTTCATCGACCCGTGATGCGGGAATGTGGAAGTCGTGATCGTCGCAGCCCATAAACACGGGCGTGCCATCGAGCGAGCCGGGATAATCGCGCGGGGTATCATCCGCGCCAATCAAGCCACCGCTCAAGGCGACCAGCCCGCCGTAACGCTGCGCATGACGTGCCACATACTCAGTCGCCAAGCACGCTCCCTGCGAAAAACCGAGCAGCACGATCCGCTCCCGCGCGACCCCCCTCCCGCTCATGTAACTAACCACCTCGTCAACTGTGTTCAGCGCCGACGAGAGATACGGCTCGTTGCGCGCCAGCGGCTCAAGGAAACTGTAAGGATACCAGACGTTTCCAGCGGCTTGCGGCGCGACGTAAGAAATGTCAGGCTGGTCGAACTCCTGCGCCAGCGAGAGGATGCTTTCGGCGGTCGCGCCGCGCCCGTGAATCATGATCACGACGCCGCGCGCTTCGTCGAGCGGCATTCCGGTCGCCAGAACAGATTGTCCTTCGTGAATCGCCATAGATTGAGTCCTTTGTACGTTAGACGTCAGACATCCTACTGACGAAGAGAGCGCAGCGTGCAGCATTGCGCCTTTACGTTTGCTCAGCCGACTCGGCACTTTCTTGCAGCGCGAAGTCGATGAAAATTGCTGCGCTCCAGCCGAAGCTCGGTGCAGACTTAGGCGGTCGCCCCCCCGTCAGCGGATGA
>JBBSNT010000020.1:0-24636 GCA_038260485.1 Aggregatilineales bacterium
CCTGCCAATGCGAGGATCACCAGCGTCACGATCACCACACGCAGCAAGAGGCTGGTGAGGTCACGCCCGCGCCGGAATTTAACGCGCGGCAGCCCCAAATAGATCACGACCGGAAGCGCCAGCAGAAGCAGTAACGCCAGAGGCGTAGTAAAAAGCATCGCGAGTTAGCCTATAAACACATTTTTGACGAATGCTAACGTGAATAATGGTAAAAATACCAGAAACAGCGTCCGCAGCGCGAAATCGAGCCGGGGCGAGCGCACCCACACCGCTAAGATCATAAAGACGGGAAAGAGGACGGTCGCGTAACGGGTCAGGCTCATCACACCGGTAGACGCCGGAATGAGCAGGGTGATAGCGGTGTAAAGCGCATAGCCGATGCCAAACTTGCGTCCAATCGGAATCGTCAGCACCATCGCGATCAAGAATACCGCCAAATCCATGATATAAGATAGCCACAACTTGCCCGCCAGCAGCAGCCCCACGTCGTTGAGGAACGATTGCAGGCTGCTCGGCTGTCGCCATCCGCCGACCGCATCGACCGCCGCCAACGGATTGCCGAAGGTCGCGCCTAGGTAAGCCATGTAGATCAGCAAGCCCAGCGGAATCAGCGCGATCAGCAGCAGTTGCAGCCACTTCTCGCGCACCGTTTGCGCGCATGCCCGCAGCGGGATCGTCCGCAGCGCCCAGCCCTGCGCCATGACCCACTCCCACCCGACGAGCAGCACCAGCAAAAAGCCGGTCGCGCGCGTCGCCGCCGCCAACATACCGATCACGCTTGCCCACAGCCAGCGCTGCCGGAACGCGCAGTACGCCGCCGCGACCGTCAGCAGCAGAAACAGGCTTTCCGTGTAAACAGCGCTGAAGAAGAACGCCGTTGGGAAGGCAGCGATGTAGAAGACTGCCCGTGAAGCAGCCTTCGCGTCGCCCGTTTTGAGCAGCACCATCCGGTAAAGGATCATCAGCGCACCGAGCAAGCTGACGTTGCTGATCAGCAGCCCCGCGACCAGCGGATTATCGCCGACCAGCGGCGTCAGCGCCGCCATCGCCAGCGGGTACAGCGGATAAAAGGCGACGGTATTGCGCTCCGCGCCGGGAACGTAGCTGTAGCCCTGCTCGGCAATCTCGACGTACCAGATCGTATCCCAGCGATCCCACGCGTTGACGAACCCCGGCGCCAGCCCATCCTCGTAGAAGTGGACGTCGTTGAAGCCGGGCAGGATCACGTCCGCCAGCAGCACGATGCCAATGATCACGGCGCGCGTCACCAGAAACGCGATCAGCGGCGCTTTTATCCACTGAGAACGCTGTAACAACGTCTGCGTGGACGCATCACGCTCTGGGCGTTCGGCTATCGCCTCGTTCGAAATCATCCTACTCGAATGCCTCAGTGAGCGGGCGGCTGGCAGCGGTATCGGGCAGCGGCAAGCCGAGCGCCCACAAAACCGTCGGCGCGGTGTCGGCGACGCTGATGCCTTCCAGTACCGTCCCCGCCTTGATCCCCGCGCCATACGCGATCCAAGGGATCGTCATATCGACGGCGAGCGTCGTCCCGTGTCCGGTATCGTGACCGCCATGATCCGCTGTAATGATCACCAATGTCGTGGCGCTAAGGTTCAGTTCGTCCAGCGTGTCGATAATCCGCCCGACTTGAAAATCGGTGCTGTGCAGTTCATTGATATAGAGGTCGCTCATCCAGCCGATCAGGTGCCCGAAGTAGTCAGGGTTGGGGAAGTGGGCAAAAATCACGTCCGGCGGATCATCGGTGAGCAGTTCGATCACGCGGTCGGCGACGCTGCCATCGCCGAGTCGCGCGAACGTGTAATCGACCGTATCGCGCTGCCGGAAAATGCAGAACTTCTCCTTGCCCACGACCATCGCCGCGCGCAAGCCCGCGTCCGCAGCCGTCGTGATGAAGGTCGTCGCCTCAATCGCCGGACATCCGTCCGGTGTGCTGTTGTAGGTCACGCCGTGTTCAGCAACGCTCAAGCCAGTCAGCATCGAAGTGTGCGCGGGCAGCGTCACCGACGGCGTGACCGTCTGCGCGCCCCAATCGACCGCGCCTTCGCTGGCGAGCCGCTGAAGCACAGGCGTATTCGCCTGCCGAATCGCATCCGGTCGCGCCCCGTCCAGCGAGATCACGATCACGTGCTCGATGCTGGCGGGTGGTGGCGGCAGCGGCTCAGGCGTAACTTCCTGCGCGCGGGCAGGAAAAGCAAACAAGCAGATCAGCAGCAGCAGTGTCATTCGATCCCGCCCCCGCTTCAGAAGGAGTCGCAGCCCGTTTTGCCGTCGCATCAAATTAATCCTTTTCGCCGCAGTTCGCGGTCGAGCTTCGCAAAGCCGCCTTCAGGATCACGCACGAAGTCGATGTAGGGGACGCCCGCGATCACCAGCGTTGGACCCATTTCGCGCGCCATCAACAGAAAAACAGGCGTTCCGACCTGTTCCGAAAACATGTATTCTTTCGCCGCCCACGTCGAACGCTTCCAGTCCGGCGACAATATACTGACCGTCGCCGACGCATTGCGGATCACATCTTCAAGTTCAAGAAACAACTGGGTGTGGTAATTGCGGTCGCTGTCTTGATAATCCCAGTAGCCGTAACCGCGCTCTTTCAAGTAATCACGCAGCGTGGTGACAAAATCCGTATCTTCGTCAGCATAGCTGATAAAGACGTAGCCCTTCGACTTGGGCTGCTCTGGCACAACCGGACGACTTTCGCGCACGCTGTCCGGCAATCGGGCGATCAACGTGGGGAGTGCATCCTCGAAATCGTCGCTGTCGAACAGAATCGGTTGCAATGCCAAAAGCTGCTGAGGAATCTGATCAACAAGGTCGTTGTTCAGCATCAACGGAAATACGGGCAGGTTGCTATTCAGTGCAATCTCCAGTTCATGGAGCATTTGCGGCGTGCGCGTGAGGGGACGGCTAAATATGAATAGGAGACCATCAGCTTGAGCCAACTTATCCCACTTAATGTCGCTCCAATCCGCACCCGCTGGCACGTCGTCGGGCACGAGCCACAGCCGTATACCCGCCGCCCGTAAATCCGCAAGGATATGATCAATCCGCGAATCATTTTGACGATCCCAGCGCGAATAGCTGACGAATAGATAGTCCATTCCTTTTATGACCTTCCCCGCAGCGGCTTAAAGACGGTCGGGGCGCGCATCCGGCGCTGATAGACGACCCACTCGATCAGCAGCACCACCAACGCCAGCGCCGCCAGCAGCGACCAGTATTCGCGCTGCCCGATCTCGGCTTCGGTCGCCTGCGTGATCGTCGTCCCGCCGAGCGAAATCGTCGCCTGTGGCGCAATGTCGCTCTCGTTGGCGTCGAACAGGTTGACCGCGAACGTCGCCGTCTGGATCACGTCGCCGCCCCGCAGCGCATCGACGGTAAACAACCCCGGTGCCGTCGTCTCGGCAAACACCAGCGGCGCTCCGGTATAGTCGAGCGTCCGCGTATCGCCCCCCGGCAGCGTGATCCGCACACTGTCGCTGTCCGCGCGCGGCGTGATCGCCAGCGAATCGCCGACGGTCAACCCATCGGGCACGTCGATCACGTCCTGCGGTGAAAACCAGTCCAGCAGCGACGACATCAAAATCGGCCACTGAATTTGCAGCGGCAGGTCGCTGTTACGCAGGTCGAAAGTCAGAATCGCGATCTGTCGGTCGCCCGTCACGCCCGCCAGCAGCAGCGCCCCGCCGTCAACCGAAATCAGCGGTTCTGCCCATGACGCGATCACCTGCTTGAATTCGAGCAGGTTGACGTTGCTGAAATCGACGAAGGTCATGCGCGGGTCGTCGCGGCGGACGGTTGGGTTGGTCGTCTGGGTGCTGGTCGCGCCGACCGCGTACAGCGCCGTTGACTCCAGCGGATTGACGACCATCAGATCGCCGTGCGGCAGCGCGGGCGGCGTCCAGCCGTCAAAGATGTAGAGATCGTACACAGCGTTCGGCAAGCCTTGATCGGTGTTGCCGACCGTCAGTTCGATCCCCGGCAAACTGCGCAAAACCTGCTCCAAGAACAGGTTGCCCTCAGCCGACATCAGCAGCACATGGCGCACGCCCGCGTCCGCCGAAATCGTCCACGCGCTGTTGTCCTGCGCCAGATAATCGACATAGGTCGAACTGACGGGCAGCGTCAGTCCCGCCTCAATCGTCGTAAATTGATCCGGCAGCGCTCGCGACACCAACGGCAGACTGCTGTGCGCCGGAATATCGTGCTCGTCCGCCGTGAACAAGTCGCCATCGACGCGCAGGTCGAAGATCACGCGGGCGTCGTCGTCACCATAGTTCGTGATCTGCGCGAACAACTGCGGCGGCTGACCGGGCAAAGCGCGGGTCGCCAGCGCCGAAATCGCCAGATTATCGTTCGACTGCCCGACTGGAACGTAATGCAGGTCGCCGGGGATCGCGGGCAGATTAACTGCGCTGCCCAAGCCGCCGTCACCGATGATCACGGCGTTGAAATCAGCCGCCCCCGCCGATCCCGCCGCCGCGAGCGTCAGCGCGGCGTTCCAGTCAGCGCTGGCGTCGCTCGGCTGTGCGGCGTTGATGGCGTCGCGCAGCTGGCTGCGGTCGTCCGTATAGGAGACAAGCACTTCAGGCGATCCCGCCGCACGGATCACGGTCATGGTGTCGCCGGGATTCATGGTATCGACAATCGACAGCGCCTGCCGCTTGGCTTCGTCGAAGCGCGTGCCGTCGTTCACGTCGGTCGCGTTCATACTGGCAGAGGCGTCGAGCAGCACAGCGATCTGCCCTGTGCTGACCGCCGGAACGATCACGAATGGTCGCGCCAGCGCGATCACCAGCAGCGCGAGGATGATCAACTGCAAAAACAGCAGCAAATTGCGACGCAAGCGCTGCCAAGGGGTGTTAGCCTCTCTGTCCTGCAAAATCTGCTGCCACAGGAAGGTGCTCGAAATCGTCACCTCGCGGCGGCGGAGGCGCAGCATGTAGAGCAGGATGATCGGGATCGCCAGCAGCCCCCCGATCAACGCGAGCGGTGTCAGGAAAGACATGCAGAACCTTCAGAACTAGAAATAAAGAAAGGAAAAGCTTCAACGCAAAGGCGCAAGGACGCGAAGGCGCAAAGAAGTTGATTCATAGGGTTATTTACCACACGATGAATGCCGTTTTTAACGAGTCTTTCGCCGAAATTAATCACTAACGCCAATTTTAAGCCCGTGATCCTCAGATATGTCAGCGCCTGTGTTTCGTAGATTGAGTGATAACGAGGCACTGCCTTGCACTCCACGATCAACTGACTGTTAACAACTACATCCAAGCGAAGTGGGCTGGCAAGCTGAACACCTTTGTATAGAATAGGGAGTTCCTTTTGTCGTTCAACGACAAATCCATCCTCAGTTAATTCCCAAACAAGGGCTTCTTCATACACGCTTTCAAGCAATCCCGGTCCCCCTAGCGTTCGATGGACCTCAATGGCGGCGGTGACAACGTGATAGCTCAGCTCATCTTCGGTCAAAGTCAACTCTTTCTTGTGGATTTGCGTTAAAGCTTTTTCTTTCTTTTGCTTTTTCTTTTACTTCACCAAGCCCAGTTTACGCAGGTCGTACAGGATGATCTTTTCCCATGCGTAGTCGGTGGTCACGGGCAGATAATGCACGCCGCGCTTGACGCAATCGGCGCGGATGCCCTCACGCCACGTCTGCACGCGCTCGACGTACAACTGGCGCATCCCGCCGTCGATGGTCACTTCCTGCGCCGCGCCCGTCTCCACGTCGATCAGCCGCAGATCGCCCGCCAGCGGCGGCTCAACCTCGTCCGGCGACAGCACATGAACGATGCCGACCTCGTTGCCTTTGCCAAGCAGCACATTCAGCCCATCGAGATAGCCCGATGGCGCGAACATATCGCTGGCGATCAGCACCAAGCCGGGACGCCCCGCCCGCAGTGCGTAATCCTTCAGCGCCGTGTTCAGGTCGATCACGCCGCGCGGCTTCAGGTCGTTGATGAAGTTGAACAGCCGCACACCATAACCGCGTCCGCGTGCCGGACCAAACTGCTGAATGCCACTTCCGGTTAGCGCCGCGACGATCAGGCGATCATTGCTCGCCAGCGAGACGTAACCCAGTCCCGCAATCAAGCGGCGGGCGTAGTCGAACTTGTCGCGTTCGGGATCGGTCTCACCACCCCAACCCATGCTGGCAGACGTGTCGAGGATCAGGTGAACGGCGAGGTCTTCCTCGTCCTCGAACAGCTTGGTCAGCGGGCGGTCAAGCCGTGCATAGATGTTCCAGTCAAGTCGACGCAGGTCGTCGCCGGGCGTGTAGTTGCGGTAGTCCGCGAACTCGATGCTCGTGCCGCGCTTGATCGAACGGCGTTCGCCCTTGATCGCGCCAGCACGCACCCGCCCCGCGTTGAGCATCAACTGCTCCAGCTTGCGCCGAGTCTTTTCGTCGAATAACGGTTGGTCAGTCATGGGCTATTCTTTATAAATATCACTTCGATTACCGACGCGCACGATAACAATCAGCTCTTTGCCGTGCTGTAAATCGTAGATAACGCGGTATTTGCCCTACACGCGAAGTTTATACAATCCTGAGAGCTTACCCTGTAACGCTAAATGCCGGATTTGCTCCGCATTCTCGGCAAGCGACAAAAGCCGCTGTCGAATCGCTTGAAGAACCGGTTTATCGAGTCTGGAGAGATCAGCTTGTGCCACTTTGCTAATCTCCAACTTATAAGCCATCTACTCTAGACCCAAGGAACGGAATACGTCATCGGCGTCATCACCGCGACGATCTGATGCGAGATAGGCTTCGAGCGATTCGCTCACCTCGTCGCGCAGTTCGAGTCCTTCGTCCGGGACTTTGAGCATTCCAAGTTGTTCTTCAACAACTTCTTCGACCACCTCGCGCATCAACGCGCGTAATTCATCAACGGTTAGATCATTTACATGCTGCGTCATATCGTTCCCTCAGCACTCGGTAAGCAATCAGGGATTGCCCAGCACTTACTTCGTCTTCGGCAGGCTCTTGATCACGTCGCTGACAATCGTATCCGGCTGAACGCCTTCCGCCATGCCCTCGAAGTTGAGCAGAATACGGTGACGCAGCGCGGGCTTAGCGACCGCCTCGATGTCCTCGAATGAGACGTTGAAGCGTCCTTCCAGCAGCGCATGAATCTTGCCGCCGAGGATCAACGCTTGCGCGCCGCGCGGACTCGCGCCGTAGCGGACGTACTGCTTGACGATCTCCGGCGCGCTGGCATCGTCCGAATGCGTCGCCACGATCAAGCGCGCGACGTACTCGCTGACGTGGCGCGCCACCGGCGTATTGAGCGCCAACTGACCGAGCGCGATCACCTGCTTCCCATCCGCGACCTTGCTGGCGGCGGGCGTCTCTGACCCCGTCGTGCGATCCATGATGGCGATCAGTTCGTCTACCGTCGGATAAACCACCGTTACCTTGAACATGAAGCGGTCAAGCTGCGCTTCCGGCAGCGGATACGTCCCTTCCATCTCCAACGGATTTTGGGTCGCCAGCACGAAGAACGGCGGGTCGAGTTTGTAGGTGCGGTTGGAGACCGTGACGGTTTTCTCCTGCATCGCTTCGAGCAGCGCCGATTGCGTTTTGGGCGTGGCGCGGTTGATCTCGTCGGCAAGCACGAGGTTGGCGAACACCGGTCCCGGCTGGAAGCGCCGAATCTTCGTCCGCCCGTCCTCGGAGTCCTCAAGGATGTCCGTGCCGGTGATGTCGGCGGGCTGCATATCCGGCGTGAACTGGATGCGCGAAAACTTCAGTTCGAGCGCGTCCGCCATCGTGCGGATCAGCATGGTTTTACCTAATCCGGGGACGCCTTCGAGCAGGGCGTGCCGTCCGGCGAGGATGCAGATCAACACGCTGCGGACGACCTCGTTCTGCCCGACGATCACCTGCCGGACTTCGCGCTCAATCGCCTGAACGGTTTCACTGAATTGTTCTAAAGTAGCTGCGGGGGCTTGAGTCATAATTCCTCTCTAAAATAAGTGCGCTGAGTGTGGCGTACTATGAAAAGTAGATGGTTCTCTTTCTGTGTTGCTCTGAAGCAATGCATTCACTGAGTAGGATACAGTCAATTGGGTGCAAATTCTACACGCACGGCAAAAAATAAACACACCCCGTTACGGGGTGTGTTCTCTAGAGCCTACTTGGTAAGCGTCAAAAACTGTGATTTGCCGACATTTATGCGACGTCTGAACAATCGCACGTTACCTCAGTTTCACCTGTTGACTGGCAAGCGCAGCCTTCATCCTCCAAGTCGGCAGCGTGTTGTTCTGCATGTGCCTGAGTGTCGGCTAAAATTGTAATGATCAATCTGGATGCCATTACAGTGGTGGCAGGGTCTTCCCCTTTAGGTTCTTCAGACACATGAATGTCAAACTTGGGTAGATTAGGATTCTCCTTTCTCACACGCGACAGGGTTTTCCGCAAAGTGATGGCTGCGGCTCGTACTTCTTGGACTGCTTCTTTTCGAGCGGCGTCATCATATGCCATTGGTCTACCTCCTTCTCATTTAACAAGTAGTTCACCAACATATACAACTTTGATGAACTATCTATAACAATAACATAGTTAAATAATAAAAATATGTTGAATTTTCCTTAAGGAAATATTTCACTTAATAAATAATACGCTTTAGGTGTACGAGATTTTTCCTCTTGTGAGCGTAAAAACGGATCCTAATACAGCAGGAGTCTAGAGTATTCGACCACTAGCTGCAAAAGAAGTAAGGACACCGTTCCCTATCCGCATTTTCTCCGATTTCTCTTTATGGTTTCGGCTCCAGCGACGTGAAGTAGTCGCGCACCACGTCGCGCAAGCCGAGCGGGACGTAATCGCGGTTGAGCGCGCGGTTGGCGGCGTCGGCGTAGTCGCTGAAGACCTGATTATACGGCACGGTCACTTGACCATTCGGATTCTCAGAGAAGTTGCCCTCCTGCACGGGCGCGCCGCTGGCGTCGGTGTTTAGTTCGACGTTGTTGCCGTCGTTCGCTTGAGCGCCAATGTGACGCGGCACATTGACCGACTCGAAAGGATGCTCGCCCTGACCGTCAGGATTGTTGCTCGCTTGGCTTGGGCTGTTCTGCTGCTGCGTGCCGGGGCTGTCGTCGCCCGCGCCGCCCTCGGTATCGCCCGCGCCTGACGACGCATTCGGCGACTGCTGCATCGCGCCCTGCTGCTGATCGCCACTCTGCGGCGATTGACCGGGGGCGTTCTGCACCGACTGTGCCTGCTGCGCCTGTTGGTCGCCCGCCTGATTCTGCGGCTGCCCCTGCTGTGCCTGCTGCGGCTGTCCCTGTGGCTGCTGGTTGGGCGATTGCTGCCCTTGCTGCGGCTGTGATTGTCCCTGTGGCTGCCCCTGCTGGTCAGTTTGTTCCTGCTGACTCTGCTGTTGGCTTTGCTGCGCTTGGCTAATTTGCTCGGCAGACTGCTGCGCTTGATCGGCGGCGTTTTGCAGCGACTGTGCCTGATCCTGCTGCTGCTCGGTTTGCTGCGCCTGTTCCTGCATCTGCTGCTGCGCTTGTTGCAGGTTTTCCTGTGCTTGCTGCGCGCTTTGGGGATCGCCGCTTTGGGTATCACCCTGCTGCGGGTCGCCCTGCTGAGAATGGTTTTGCGTCATGTTCTGCGCCGCTTGGATCAACTGCTGTGCCGCTTGTGGATTCGTGCCTTGCAGGGTCGCTGCGGCGTCGCGCAGCGCCTGTTCCGCCGCTTGACGTTCGGCGTCGTTCATGCTGTCCGCATTTTGGGCGATGTCGTCGAGACTCTGGCTGATCTGCTCCATACTGGCAGACGCCGACTGACTCGAATTCGTCCCGCTCTGCTGCTGACCCGCCTGCCGCAGCGCGTTCGCGGCTTGTTGCAGCGCGTTTTGGTTCGCTTGCGCTTGACTATTCAAATCGTTGGCGCGTGTTTCGAGCGAATTCTGCACGTCAGAGACGGCAGCGAAGGCTTCTTCCGGCGTGACGTTCTGCTGTTCGAGCGAGTTCGTCGCGCTTTGCAGTTCTTCGAGCAGCGCCCGCCGCTCGGCATCACTCAGCGCGGCATTGGCGGCAACGTCTTCGGTCAAGTCGCGCAGCGTGTCCGCCGCCTCCGTGATCGCCACCTGCTGCGCGGCGGCTTGGGTCAGTGCTGACGCCTGCGCGTTGGGCAGAATCAGCAGCAGCGCCAGCACCAACGCCAGTATCGCCGCGATCAGCCAGTCATTCCGGTACAGCGTCAGCGGCAGATGATCGCCAATCCGAACAGCGCTCGCCTGCGTGCGTGCGTCCTCAAGCTGGCGTCGAGCGAGTTCGTCGTTAGTGTGGATCGTCCCGGCGCTGATTTCGAGTGCCGTCGAAACACGCTCGTTGAGCCGCAAGAGCACGTCGAAGCGCCGCGCCGACGTCAACGCCGGTCGCCGCCACAACCAGACGACGCATAGCATCACGACCGCCCCTAACGCAGCGCCAACCCCCGCGATCAGCGCGATCTGCCCCGTCTGAAGCAGCGGACGCACCCGCGCCAACAGCGCGATCACGATCCCCAGCACCAGCCCCGGCATCAAACTGCGCGGCAGCCACAGCAGCGTTTGCCGCAAGCGCAGGCGTTGATCCCACTGCTTCACCGTATCGGTGAGGGCGAGGTAATGATCCTGAAGCATCGTTTGAGCAGCCATTAAAATTCCTACTTTTGCTCATCTTGTCGTTTAAGTCGGTCGATGAAAATGCGTCTGCATGTAGCTGTTCCTACACGCTAAATCGACGTTTCCTTCGTCCGCCGAATGGTCAGGACGACCAAAACAGCCGAAATCGCCAGATAAATGATCGTAAACGTGATCCAAGGCGACACCAGCGGAATCGTGCTGCCGTCGCTGCGCAGCGTGTAGGCGTAGAAGCCCAACACGCGCTGATCGACCAGCAGGCTTTGCGTCGAAAGCCCGGTCTCCACCGGATTAACGCTCGTCAGCAGCAGGTCGAGATAGCGCGTCAGCGCTTCGAAAAACGGCGAGAGCGGCGCGCCTGCCCGCATAAACAGCAGGTTGTTGATCATGTTAAGCACCGCCGACGCGATCACCGGGGCGATGAACATCGCGCCGAGAATCACGCTGTAGGCGCGCACGTTAGCGACCAGCGTGCGCGGCATCGCAGCCGAGAAGTAAATGCCGACCGTACCGAGCGCAATCGCCGTCACCAGCAGGATGATGAACGCCAACACCAATTCAAGTTCTGTCACGCCGCCGAACAAGAAGGCGATACTCTCCAGCGGGATGCCCGACAGCAGCAGCAGCAGAATATAGCCAAGCGCCGACTCCAGCTTGCCGATCACAAACGAGGGTGTCGCCAGCAGCGTCGTTTGCAGCAGATCGTAGGTCTGGCGCTCGCGCTCCCCCGTGATCGCTCCGGCGGTGAAGGCGGGCGCGATGAAGATGATCAGCAGCAGTTCAATGCCGACCACGCCCAGAAACAGCACCCGCCCGATCTCGCCCGCCGCCGCCGATCCGCTGCTGCGCGCGACCGTGCCGTAAATCAGGTACAGCAGCAGCGTGAAGCCGCTCATCAGCCCCAGATAGACCGTCATCACGGCGAAGGCGCGCACGCCGCGCATTCTGCCGCGCAGTTCTTTGAGCATGACCGGATTGACGCGGAACGCCTGCGTATCCGTCCGCAAGACCACCCCCGCCCACAGCGCGAAGCCAATCGTCACCAGCGCGGGCGTGAAGCCGAGCAGCACCAGCGCCGCGAGATTGCCGATCACCACCAGCACCAGCGCGGGCAGCGTCCACACCTCGCGCGCGACCACACCGACCATTACCACCAGCAGCAGGCTCACGTTGAGCAGCGCCAGCAGAATCACCACTGCCAGCGCGAGGTCAGCCGTGCCAGAATAGCGCACCAGCAGCACGCCGCGCAGCAGGTCGAACAGGTTAGCAATGATGTGCGTCCCGGCGATCAAGCCGAGCAGCAGCACCACTGCCGCAATCCCCGCGTTGACGACCGCGCCGCGCTGAAGAATGTCTCCGGCACGGGCGAGCAGCAACTCGCGCGGCGAGCGTTCCACTTCAAGGCTGAGCGTTTCAGTCATGAAAATCTACTCCAGCAGAGGGCAGGATCGTGCCGTCTCAGCAGCGCTTGCAGGGCGTTTATGACACAATCCCTTTGGTGACGCGCATGAACATCGCTTCGAGGTCTTTGGTTTCTTCGGTAAAGCCGAGGATAGCGATGCTCGCGCCGCTGAGCTTGGCATTGAGGTCAGCCACCGCGTCGTCGTCTCCGGCGAAGTCGATTCGCACGCGACTGCGCCCGTTCTTGGGTTCAAGCTCAGTCACGCCGACGATTCCCGGCAGCGCGCTCACGACCGACTTGAGCGTCTCGACCGCCGTTTCATCGCGCAGCGTGACGGTGATTTCGCGGTGCGGCTGAAGCTGAGCGCGCATGTCTGCCATGCTGCCTTGCGCGATCATCTGTCCCGCTTCGACAATCCCAATGTGCGTGCAGATTTCGCCCACGTCAGCGAGGATGTGCGTGGAGAAGAAGATCGTCTTGCCCATCCGCGCTAGTTCAACCAGCAGTTCGCGGATTTCAACGCGCGCGCGCGGATCAAGCCCTGAGGCGGGTTCGTCGAGGATCAGCACCGCCGGATCGTGGGCGAGTGTGCGCGCCAGCGATAAACGCTGCTTCATGCCCCGGCTCAGTTTATCGACCATGTCGTCGCGCCGGTGCGAAAGATCGACCAGTTGCAGCAAATCCTCAATCAAGCGGCGGCGTTCAGTTTCAGGGATGTCGTAGCAGGCGGCGAAAAAATCGAGGTATTCCCAGACGCGCATGTCGTCGTAAACGCCGAATTCGTCCGGCATGTAGCCAATCGCACGACGCACGGCGCGCGGCTGCTCGGTCACTGAATGCCCACCAACCCACGCCTGACCACTGGTCGGTCGCGTCAGCGTCGTCAACATGCGCATCGTCGTCGTTTTGCCCGCGCCATTCGGACCGACAAACCCGTAGATTGATCCGGCAGGCACTTCCAGCGACAGCCCGTTGACCGCCGTGAATTTGCCGAACTTCTTGACAAGGTCGCGCGTCTCGATAATTAAATCAGCCATTGCACCCGCCCCAAACTTCTCAATTTCAATTCAGTAATGATAATTCGCTGTTGAAATTTCTGTTCACCAAGTTGCCAATCATCTTACCTTCTATTCTTCTAACAATGGTGGAACTGGCTCAGTAAGTTTCACCGCCTTATCCGCCATAACACCAACAACTAGGACAGGTATATCAATATTTGACACACCTCTTTGCTCTAAATCCCAAACAAACTGCTCAAAGTATGACACCCCTGTAGACATATCATTCGCAAAATCTTTGATCGGCACTATCTCAATGCCAACATCAATGAAATCAAGGTTGTGAAAAATCGTCATCTTGGCGCAAACGTTGTAGACCATAAAAGCATATTTCCCGAATTGGACTTCGACACCAACACGATTTTTCACGAAATCAATTTCGCGAAATGCACCAGCGGAAGTTGAGGCAGGTTGATATTCAGCAGTATAAAACTCCGTTGGATAATCACACATAACGCGATGACTAACCCAACCGCGCTCAGCAAAATGTAACTTGAATGCCTTATTTAGTTCAGGAGGACTATAGAGTAATCGCCCAAGCATTGTTTTCTCTTTGCTTTCCTTAATTTTATGATCGGAACTCCGAACGTTTGTGATTACTTCAAGAACTTCTTTCAGTTCAGCCGAATATGATTCTTCGATGATTTCACGCCCACGGTTGAAGGAGTAAATACCTGCTACTATCATCCCTTATTCCTCCAAATCTAACTTAGACCATTCGTCAGGCACTTGAGCGACTTTCTCTCGCCCTGTTGGTTGGTGGATTGGTTTTCCGACTGGACGCGTTTTCAATGTACCATTAAAAAAAGCGCCAATCCTTTCTTGAGTAATAGCAACATATTCTGCCTCTTTTTCACAACCTATCACTCGTCGATTATGCATGAGTCCTGCAATCAGGGATGATCCAACACCAGCATAAGGATCAAAAATCCAATCATCTTCATGAGTTAAAGCAAGTACGCAGCGTTCCACAAGCTCAACTGGAAACTGACATGGGTGAATCGTTTTTTCGGGATGATTGGACTTCACGTTGGGAATATCCCAAAGTCCTTCTTCCCAATCATTCAAGAGAATTTCCCAAATATCGGATGGATTTTTCCCTTTAGGGTTTCCAGAAGGTTGTCCCCGTTTTGCTCCTTTATAGTGGCGTTTACCGGGGTATTTTGATGGAACACGAACATTATCCAAGTTGAAAACGTAATCATCGCTTTTAGTAAACCAGAGCAGCGTTTCATAACGTCCTGAAAAACGCTTGGAGGCGTGGAGTCCATGCCCAAAATACCAAATAATTCGATTTCGAAGATGGAGACCTCTTTCTTTGAAGATGCTATAGTAGAAAATATCGAGGGGGAAAACTTCTCCGTCTTGGACAAAATTACCTACCTGCCAACAAATGCTGCCATTGTCTTTTACGACACGACAAAGCTGATCAATGAGGTGTGTTTGTGTCTCTAAATACTCCTCGATAGAAGTTCTCACCTCGTAACTTTTACCGAGATTGTAAGGTGGCGATGTGACAATTAAGGATACGGATTTATCAGGTAAAGTATCAACAAACGTCTCAACTTCACCAGTGTATAGTACTATACGCTCTTGAGAATCAAACTGGGTATTGATTTTGTAATCTTTCGAGAAAAGTGGTAGGTTTTGCATAGTTGTCTCCTAAAACGTCCCACGCTGTGCCACCGCCAGCCGTCCCACCCGCACGTACCCGCCAATCGAGTCCGCGACGAAACGCAGCTTCACCGCGTTCTGCGGACCAAGATAGCGCGCTGGATCACTGATCGTCAGGGTTTCGCTGCGGATTTGCTTCGAGTCCCATGCCTGTGTCGTCCAGTTCCACACATAAATCGGCAGCGTCAGCCCGCCCGTATTGACGTCCTCGGCGTAAATCGTCAGGTCGTCCACCTGACCAAGCACCGCCGATGGCAGCGGCGTATAGCGAAATGCTGCTTCCTCGCCCGACTGCATTTGCAAGCCCGTCGGCGCGACTTCGCCCGTACCCAGATATTCGTCGAGCGCCCACGTGAATTGATCCGGCGAGATCACGACCGCCTCAGCCGATGACACAGCATAGTCACGGGCAAGCTCGACCAGATACAGCGTCGTATTTTGCGCGTTCGACTCCGCGCCGCTGAGTTCAGTCGCCAGCGGTGACTCATCTGACCAGCCAGCCAGATAAATGTGATCCCCCCGCCCAACGGCATTGTAGTAGTCGTCGATCAGCGAGTTCAGGAAATATTGCCGCCGATGATCGACTTGATCCTGAAACGAATTCGACCCGTTCAGGCGCGCGATATTGCTGCTGTAATGATCCGGCGACAAAATATCGATCACGCTCTGCTTGGCGCTGTTGCTGTTGCGATACGACAGAAAACTGCTGACCGTCAGCGGCGCACGGAGCGCGGGCGCGGGCGATCCTTCGCCCGCCAGCGTCAAATCGAAGCTCATCACCGCACCCGGCAGCAGCGCGTCATCAAGCTGAAGCGCGACCCCCCGTGCGAGGATCACAGGGTCGGTCAGCGTCAGGTTGCTGTCGTTCCGCACCGCGCCGCGCACCATCTGCTGACCGGCAATCGTGCTGTCGAAGACAATCGACGCGCTGCCGCTCAGGGCGGGCTTGTCGATCATGCTGCTCAGGTGAAATCCGGCGATAAAGCTGGCATCGACGTTGAAATCCTGCGCGGAGAACTGGTCGCTTTCGCGCACCTCGATGCTCGATTGCGTCGTTCGCGTCAGCAGACCCGCCGCTTGCAGCGGGCGCGGGATCGGGCGCAGTTCCGTTCCAGCATCCGCCGTCAGCGTATATTCCGAACGCAGCGGCGAGAGCAGCCCGACCAGTTCATCGACCCGCGCGCGCTCCGTTTGATCCCACGATTGAACCACCGCCAGTCGGTTGATCGTCGCCTCGTTCCCGCGCAGGTTGAAACCGAGCAGGTAGGAAAGCACGCTGAAGACCAGAATCAGCGCCGGAATGGTGAACCACGCCCACTCGCGCCGGTTGATGCGGTTGAGCAGCAGGTAATTGAGCGGCCCGACCAGCGCGATGTACAACACCAGAAACGCCAGCAGCGGCAGCACGTCCGGCAGCGGATCATAACCGGGCAGAATTTCGACGGCGCGTGCCGCCGCCTCCCAATCGACAAAGCCGTGCGCCCAACCGGGCTGCGGATCGTTGCTCGTGATCAGCGTATACCACACCCGCGATAAGTTCGACCAGCCGCGCAGCGGTGCATTGTTCGGGTCGGCAGCGAGATAATCGACCACGCCGCCACCCACCGACCAGCGCACCAACAGCGGCGTATCGTCCGCGTCCGCGACCAGCACTTCTGCACCCGATCGCAGATCGCCCGTTGCGATAATCGTCTGCGCCGAGAGGTCATCGTCAAAGCGCAGCCACGACGCCAGCGGCTGCAAGCCTTCAATCTCGCGGCTGGCATTCGGCACCAGCGGCAGAAGGGCTTCAATTCCGGCGGCGGTTGCCTGCCAGTTTTGCCCGCCCGTGACCACCAGTTCGCCGCCCGCAGCCACCCAATCCGCCAGCGCCTGCGCCTGACTGCTGCTCAGCGTGCCGCTGTCCACGTCCGAGAACAGGATCAGATCGACCGAGTCGAGCGCCCGATCCGGTAGATCAGTCGGGTTCAAGTTCGCCTGATAGCTGTTGGTCGTATCGGCGTGAACGCCTGTCAGATCAACCGAGCCAACCGGCGACGTGCTGACCACCACGTTCAGTCGATCCTCTGGCTGAACCGAGCGCACGGCGGCTTCCTGCTGCGCCACCACCACGCCCGCATCATTGAGCAATTCGACCCGGATTTGGCTCGCGAATGAGCGCGCGGTGACATAGAGGAAAGCTGTTTGTTGTGCTCCGGCGGATAATGTGACAGGCGTGCTGTACGTGTTGACTAAGGCGTTGCCCGACGTTTCCGGCCGCACGACGAAACGCCCGCTGACAGCATCGCCGTTATTGGTCGCGCGGATGATGATCGGCATCCATTCCGAGTCGCGGAAATAGCCGCCGAAGCCCGCCGAGACGGTCAGCACAACGCCCGTATCCTGTGCAGAGACGACCTGAGCACATAAAGTCAAAAGCAGAAGCAAAAACAGCAATTTTCGCATCAAGAGGCGTTCCAGTTCTAAAAACGTTTGCTGATTTTAACATGGAGACTGCTGAATAGCGCACAACCCGATGCCGCATGGAGTGAGCAGCGGCGCTGTTAGGCTGCCCGTGCAGGCTTGTACGGGAGAGGGCGTTTCGAGGCGCGTGTTGGCTGGTGAAGCAAGCACGCGCCCGTTGCGGCCGGTTTATGAAGCAGATTGATGAAGCAGACTTATGAAGCAGACTCAGTTGGCGCGCTCACCGTGACGCCGAGCGCCCGCAGTGCGTCGAACAGGTCGGCGTAGGCTTGGTCAGCGTTCGATTGCTGGGCGAGCGCGCTCGCCTCATCCGTGTTGACCACGCGCACCGCGTTGAGGGTCGCATCGAAGCCGCGCAGCAGGTCAGCCCGCAGCGGGTCGAGGCAGGCGGAATCACCCGCAGGGTCGATCCGCAAATTCGCCACGTAATCGCGCCGAATGCCCATTTGCTCCAGTAGCGCTGGTAAACGGCTTGAGCCGCGCGCATCGTTGAGCGCTTTGGTCGTGAAGTAGACGTAATTTTCCTGAACGGTCTGGTTGTTCCACCACATTGTGGCGCTAGGGCATCCGGGATCAACCGTAGCGGTCGGCGGCGGCGGCTGAGTCGGAGGCACGGTTGGCTGTTCAACTGCCTGCTCGACGGCAGATGCGTTCGTCGGCACGACGGCAATCGCGCTTGGCGCGCCGCTATCACCTGTATTAGATGAGACGACAGCTATGCTCAGCGGCGTGTGTGCCAGCGTGCCCGCCGGAATCACGCCCAACTGCTGCCCCGCAAAGACGACGCCGAAGCCAATCAAGAGAAACAGCGCCAGCGCCACGACCGCGTATACAATCACTTGAATGATGCCAACAATCACCTGCCCTACGCCAAGCGACCTGCCGCCACCCGCAGGCGCTGCGGCAGCGCGGCGTTTTGGACTTGGAGCGGGTTCGTCCTCATCCGCTGCCGCAGCACGCGCGCCACGCCTGCCAAACCCACGTCCGCGCCGTTCCTGAGGCGCTTCTTCGAAGAAGTCGTCGTCTTGATCGTCATCACCCCGGTTGAGGTTATCGACTTCAAGCCGCAGCGCTTCGAGATCGACCGTTTCGAGGTCATCGTCAAAAGAATCCTCGTCAAAGGGATCGAAATCGTCGGGGGGCGGACGCCGCGTCATAGCATTACCTCGCTTTAAGTTTCCGCTGCCCACTGCATCCGTGATCGCTCACGTCGCGCACGCAGCAGCGGCAAACCGAATAACAGGATGATGACCAGAGTATAGATCAAAATTGACGCACCATTGTCTGCTAAAATTGGCGCTGTCCTGAATAACGTAGTCGGCGTGTTGCCCAGCGCGTGAATGCCGACCACGATGAATAGGTTATCGGTACGCAGGTAAATCAGCGTGTAGATCGTCCCCCAAGCCAGCAGCATCAGCAGATCAACCGCGATTTGCGAAGGCGTCATGCCGAGATAAATCCGGTTCGGGATGTGTGACAGCGCGAATGCGCCCTGCGAAATCAGCAGCGCCAGCACCATACGCCGCCAAGGAGCATCGCGCAAACCATCCAGACGCATGTACAACTGCGGGAACAGAAAGCCGCGATAGGCGATCTCCTCGAACAGCGCGTTGCCAAAAATCTGCGTCAAGACCAAGCCAATCATGAAGGCGGGGTTCTGCCAGTCGTCGCTCAGCGTCAACTGTCCATACGTGATCCATCCGGCGATCAAGTGGATGCCTTGCGCAGCTCCCCAGAAGCCAAGCGTCGCCAGCAGCGCCAGCGGAATCTGACGCGGGACAAAGCCCACGTCGTAGAGCCGCAGCTTGCCGAAGCGCAGCATGATCAGCACGACGATTAGGGCGATAAAGACCAGATTCGCCAGCAGCGATCCGGTAAACAAACCGCCCGTCGCTGATGCGAGTGGGCGAAAGGTGTTTCCAGCAAAAAAAATGAGGTTGATCACGAGGGTCAGCGCGAAGTGAACGATGATAAATTGAATAATCGTGCGGCTGCGCGCGCTGCGAATTGGTTCGTACACAATGCTTACCTAAGACGGTGTTGAGGGTTCTCGCCGTATTATAACGGCAAAATGACGCTGAGCGGCAAAAGCGGAAACGATTCGCGATTTTATAACCAAACCCATACCCACGAGTCGCCAGAATGACTTGCTTACCAGCCGTGCAGCCAATTCGTCAGCGGCACGTAGGGCGTCCCATCCATCGTCGGATAGTGGCGTTCCTCGCTCAGCGCTGCTTCGTATATCTGCTGATAGCGCGTCCTAAAATTCTCTGGCGTCATACCAAACGTACCCAATTGACGGGCGATCTCCTCGCGGCGCACGTCGGGAGTCGGTAAGTAGCTCCACCTCCCCCACACAAGTTCCATATTTTCATCAAGGTAGGCGGTGCTCGTCGGCGTAATCGCTAGTTGCGCGGTTTGGTTGGCAATTGCTGACCCAACGATAAATAAGATCAAAATGCCGCTCACCAGCAGCGTCACAGGGCGCGACCGTTGACCAAAGTTTCCCAGCATGGTCGCCAGAAACAGCGAGAAGAACCCTATCGGCAGCAGCAAATTGTTGGCACGTGCCGATGCAACCCCCAGTGAACTGGCGACAATCACGCAAAACAACCAGAACAGAGCGGTGATCCGGCTGCGAGCAGGGAGTTTCACCAGCATCACGATCAGGCTGATCCAGAAGCACAGAAGCGAGAGTCCGACGATGAGCAGGGAGTCAAACGGCATTCGTGGAAATAAGACCAGCATCAGGTTAAACAGCCATCCTTCCAGCGTCGCGGCGCTGATCGCATTCGGAACGGTGGTTTGGCGAATGACCCAAAACATCCCCGTGATCAAAACAAGCGGTATTGCCCCTAAAATCAGGAGTCTAAGCAAAGGGGAACGCAGCACCGATAACACCTGTTCGCGCAAACGATCTGTAGGGTTTGTACGCTGCCACGCATAGATGAGTCCTGCCGCCGGAATGATCACGAGATAAGGCAAAATCTCTTCGCGCGTGAACAGAGCCACCACGAAACACAGGATTGCAGGAGCAAAATAGCGCGGCTGACGCCGAATCAACGCCCGCAGAAACAGAATCAGCGTTAGGTCGCCAAAAATCACCATAAACGAGCGAATCGTATCGGTGGGCCAAACAAGGACGAACCACGTGTTTCTCATGCACAGAATCAGCACGCCGCAGATCAGCATCTGCCAGCGCTTGAGTCCGAGTAGGTGGGCAGCATAGGTCAGCAAAACAACGTGCAGCACCAGCAGAGCAATCCCGAAAAAGCGCAGCAGCGAGATATTTTCACCAAAGACGAGGCTCACCACGTGATAGTACAGAATGGTCAAAGGGCGGTAAGCCAACGTTGACGCACCGGAGGCATCATACGCGCCACTCCATGCGCCGCGAAGCTCGTCACCCGAATACGTCCGCACCAGAAAAGTATCGTCACCAAACCAATAATTGTGCTGCGAGGGCAGCGAAAGCACCACGCCGAGCAGATAAAGCACGACGAATAACCCCAGTAAGAAAGCCCATGTTGGCAGTTTCCCGTCAGGTTGCCTACTCAATATTGCCCTAAATGGTCGCATGATCAAAGGCTGCTGCGCCTATAGAATTTAAATCTATAATCCCGATAATAACACAAAGAGATCGCGTCATTCATAGAGGCGCAGTTCGCACCCATAAAGCGTCGCATGGATAGGAGAGAGGCTCAGAATTGAGGAACGATCTTGCGGTCATCCTCCGCGCGCCAGCATACCAGCGCCAAGACAAGCACCGCCAGCGTCGTCAAGATACCGGGAGGATACAGGTTGACGAATTCCTCACACTGGATCAAGACCAGCGCCAGCACAATCAGCGGGAGCCATCGCCGACGCAGCGGCAGAATCGCAAGGACGACAGCAATAAAGACGAAGTGGTGCAGCCAGATGAGCGGCGAAAATAGGATCATCGTCAATAGAAACAGCGCAAAGGTGAAGGCAGAGCCACGCCGCCACGCCGCCCGCGCCAGCAAGCAGACGACGATCAGCAGAATAAGTTTATGAAGCAGCGAAGCGGCAGGTATCCCTGCCGCTTCCATGATCGACAAAAGGCTTAATCCCGTTGTCCCGCTAACCGTTTGCAGCGTAGAGCTGATGAAATCAACGAACGGGCGAATGCCAAACTGAAGCACGGGAATCAGTGTTAAAAACATCACGCTAACCACCGCCGCCGTGACGACCTGCCAACGTCGACGGGCAATAAAGTAGACCAATAGCAGCGCTGGAGAGAGTTTAAGCACAATTGCTACGGCTAACGCCACACCCGCAAAATTGTCCCGTCCTTTTTCCGAGAAGCGCCACGCGGCGAAAATTGCCACTGCGGCGAAAAGATTGATCTGTCCGATCAGCACATGCACCATAACCGGCGCAAAGAATACAAGCAGCGTAAAGACCAGCCAGCCCCAATGTACTCTCACAGGCTTAAGCAGGATGCTGTAAGCCATAATACTGAGGATCGCCCACAATCCGAATGCTGCGGCATAAGGCAGAGTCGTAAGCGGAGAAAGCAGGCTCAATACTGCCGGATGATAAAGAAAGGACGTACCGATGTCATACGGATAATAGGCGCTTTCACCCGCCTGTGCCGAGCGGATCGCCGTCAGATAAATGCCAAAATCGCCCGCAATGTATCGCGGTTCTGTAACCCATCGCTGTTGATATAAGCCGACGAGAATATAGACTACAACCAGAGCAATCAGCATGACCACGAACGCCGCGCGCCAATACGCCGCTGCCTTGCCCCCGAACAGTGATCTCACAGTTTCATAACCTTGCAGCTCCCACTCAAAGAGAGAGTCACACCGCGCCCCCCTTCAATCAACACGCATCGATCAAAGGTTAATAGCCGAACTGTGCGGTCGCAGCGGGTAATTCCGCTGGCGGCTCGGCGGGGATCGACGGCACGGTCTCGCAAGCGCCGGACACCGTCACCACGTCGGAACGCACCCACGATCCGTCATCAGTCTGCCACCAGATCAAGCCGTCCGCGCCGAGCGTCTGCCCGATCACGCCAGCGGTTTGCCCCGCCGTAAGCTGACCGAGGCTTTCGAACGACGTCGCCGCCCCCGCACGCCGGTTCACTCTGCCAAATGTCGTGACTGTGCAGGCAGGAACAGCGCTTGCTTCAACTGTTGGCGCTACCGAAGGCGCTGCCGTAGCTGTCTCTGAAGGCGTTACCGAAGGCGCGTTGGCAGTCGGTACGGTGGTCGGCGTATTACTCGGCGTGAAAGTGGCGGTAGGTGCGCTCGTCGGCGTGAGCGACGGCGTAGCGCTCGGCGGAGTCGTGGGTAAAGGCGTCGGCGTCGCTTCAGCCGTCAGCAAGTTGATCGGCATGATCAGCAGCTTCCCGTTGACTAGCACGGCTGGATCAGCCCCCTCGACCGTGCCGAATTCGTAATCGCCAACCACATCCGTATCGTAATGCAGCATAGCAATGATCTGATCGCCAGCAGCGGCGGTGTTGATGTCGAGCATCACGTGCGCGTTCAGACCAGCGTGCAGCATCGCAGTCGCCAGAATCGCCCCCGGCGCGCCCGCTTCACTGGTGTGGATCGCCAACCAACCCGGCGCATCGATCAGCGCTTCGTCGATCACCACGCGGATCGTGTTAGCAGCTTCGCCTTGCACAGGCACTTGATCGCGCGCGATCAGCGACGGCGCGGCATTGATCGGAAACGTCAGCACGCTGCCATCGACCAGCACCGGTTCATCCGCATCAGCGACCGTGCCGAACTCGTACTCGCCTATCACGCCGGTATCGTCATCAAGCATCAACCACAGGTGCGGCGTCAATTGGGTCGAGTCGAGGTTCTCAATCGTGAGATTGGTGCTCAAGCCCGCCGGAACCGCCATCAGCCCAACGACCGGTCCGGGCGAGTAATTCTGCTCATTATGGACAACCAGCCAACCGGGGTTTTCCGCCAGCACCGACTCGACCACCAGCGACGTATTCGCAGCGCCTTGCCCATCGCCACGCACGACGATCTGATGCGCGGCACGGACGTGCGGCACCGTCCAGATCGGCGTCGTCGCGCTAATGCTGCCCACGACAATCGGCAGATCAGCCCCCTCGACCGTGCCGAACTCGTATTCAGCCGCCGCCCCGCTATCACTGTGCAGCATCGGATGCAGCACTTCGGTTAATCCAGCGGGATCAAGCTCGACTTCGACGTTATGGGTTGTTCCGGCAAGCACGCGCTCGTGACCGATCACCGCATCCACTTGACCCCCGTGATCGCTGTAGATCACCAGCCAGCCATCCTGCTGGATCGTCACCGACGCCACCTGAATTTTATTGTCCTCGCTGACGAACTGATCGTTCGCGCGCAGGACGGTGACGTTGAAGGCGGGCGATACCGGCATCCCGTTGACAATCACGGGATTGTCGAACCCGCTCAAGCCGTCGAACTCGTAAACGCCGGGCTGCCCATCATCGACGTGCAGCGTCGCGTAGAGCACGGGTGTCGCCACCTCCACGTCAATCGGGATCAGCAGTTGGTACGTCCAGCCGACGGCAACCGGCGCGAATCCAGCCACCCGCCCCGCCTTGCCATGATTATCGAGATGAATGACGACAAAACCCGGTAGAGCACTATAAACGCTGTCGATCATTACCGCGCCGTCGGTCGAAACCTGATCCGACACGCTCACTGTGGGGACAGTTCGCTGCGCGCCAGCGGGCGCAGCCAGTGACGCCGATGCGATCAGAAAGAGGAACACCATCATAAACAAACCCCGGCGCTTGGTCATGATCCAACCTCTATTTTTAGCCAATGGTCGAACACGAACATTCAAGCCCCAATCTTACACCGGATTAGAGCGAGAGGCGGTGCTCCAGCGCAGATTTGTCACCCACGCCTCATGAAATCGCCACGCGAGAACACGAGCGAGACATCAAAAAAGGCACGGATCGTTTGATCCGTGCCTTCTCGTAATCAGGCGATCAAAAACTTAAGGCGCGGCGACGTACCAGATACCGCCAATACCCTGCCCCATCGTATCACCGGGGAATTCGTCGTTGCTATACATGTAGAGCGGCTTACCGTTATAAGTCACCTGACGACTGCCGTCTGCGCGCTCGATGGTGTCCACCGTTCCGGTTGCGCCAGCAGGGGCGGCAAGGTGATCATTCGCGCCAACGGTGAAGGGCGGCCACGTGTCGGCGCAGCCACCAGAGCAGTTGCTCACGCCTTCGCTATCGCCTCCGAACGTGTAGAGCGTCATGCCTGTGGGCGAGATGAGAAAATCGCCAAGCGCATCAGCACTGGAAACCGATACGGTTTCCGGCGCGATCACGTACCACTTGCTGCCGACACCTTCACCGACGGTATCACCACGCGCACCATCTTCGACG
>JBBSNT010000021.1:0-23840 GCA_038260485.1 Aggregatilineales bacterium
GCTGGAGCACCGGCAAACCCGGTCCGCTGCCGCTGCGCCCCGGTGAGCAGATCGACGTGGCGGGTATGGGCGTTCGGCTGATCGCCAGCTATCCCGGCTTGCCGCGCCTGTGGTTCGCACAAGTCAACGGCGACGTGCGTGCGGCGATGGATCGCGTTGGACAGCCGATTCGCTACGGCTATGTCGCGGAAGCTTATCCTGTGGAAACCTACCAAACGGTTTTCGCGCAGAAGCCCGGCAGCGCCGAAATGCCGTCAGCGGCGTATCCCTTTACGGATCGCGTCGTCAATGATTTGCGGGCGCGCGGTATTCAGATCGCCGCCATCACGCTGCATACCGGCGTGTCGAGCCTCGAAGTCGAAACCGAGATCGTCGAGCAACACCCACTCTATCCGGAGCCGTTCAGTGTCTCTGAGGCAGCGGCGCGGGCGGTCAATGCCGCCAAGCGGGAAGGGCGGCGCGTCGTCGCTACCGGAACCACCGTCGTCCGCGCGCTCGAATCGGCGTGGAACGGGCACGAAGTCGAGTCGCGCGAGGCGTTCACCCGGCTGTACATTCATCCGCAGCGTGGCGTCAACGTGATTGACGGGTTGATCACCGGATTGCACGATCCGGTCACGAGTCACTTGGCGATGCTTTACACAATTGCTGGGCAGGACATGATCCGCTCGGCATACGAGGAAGCCGTCAAGGAGCGCTATCTGTGGCATGAGTTCGGCGACAGCCACCTGATCCTGCCAGATCATGCTGCCTATCGCGGCACGCAGATCGCCCAAAACTGAATCTGCTCGCAAACGGCTCTACTAATGTCAAATTTACAAAGATTAATGGAGCCGTCTTTGTCACTTTTGCGGCATTTATTTGTCAATTTTGGGAGTCGAACCAGCGCTGATAAATCGTGTTGTAGCTGCCGTCCTCTATCGTTTCGAGGATCGCCCGCGTGATGGCTTCGCGGTAGGGGCTGTCCGTTGGAGTGGCGACAGCGTAATCTTCCCGGTCGAACAGCTTGTCGATGACCTGTACGAAGCCTTTGCCCTCGGTCGTCGCGTAATAATCGACGACCGGCGAGTCATAGACGACCGCGTCGGCACGCCCTTTATTGAGCATGGTATAGGCGGTTTCGAAATCAGCGACGAGGATCGGGTGCAAGTTGCGTGTTTGCAGGTAATCGGCAGAGGTGCTGTCCTGAACTGTGACAATTCGCTTGCCGGGAAGGTCGGTAATGTCGTTAATTGCGCCGCGCAGTTCGCGCAGCGTCAGCGTCGAAGTCACACTCGCCGTGAAGTAAGTCAGCAGGAATAGCCCTGCGATCATCCACAGCAGCCCAAAGATACGACCAATTACGCCGCGCGGCGTCCGGTCACCGTAGCCAACCGTCGTGACCGTCACGGCTGCCCACCAGATCGACTCCCAGATGCCAGCGAAATAACTTACGGGAAAATGATCTGGGTTATTGCTGCGCTCGACGAACCAGATGATATGGGCGGCGAGCAGAACGGTCACCAGCAGGATACCAAGAATTTGCACGACCAGTGGTGAAAAGAAGTTCGTGATGAGCGCGGAAATGTCAATTGGCGCCTCCGCCGGAATCATGATCCGGAGTCCGGCGGCGAAATACGGGTAGCTGAAGTCAAAATTTTCTTCGCGGTCGCGCGTGACCGCGATTCCGCCGAGCGCGATGTCCGCGTCGCTGTGGGCGATGGCGTTAAGCTGATCGTCGCTGGTTTCGACGGCGATGAACTGATAATCAACTTCCATCCGGCGCGCGATTTCGCTCCACAAATCAATCGTGAAGCCGCTGTAGCCATCATCTTGCTGAATGACCATCGGTTCAAATTCCTTGATGGCGACGGTCAATTTCGTTTGGGGGGTATCTTGGGCTGTACCGGGCGAGGCGACTAGTAAGAGGAGGGCAATGAGCAGCGACGTGAGCAGTAGCTTGTGCATCAATTTATCTCGTTTATGTAAATGCCTTTGTGTGGACATTACAATAAATATGTCGTTTTGTCTAGCTGCGTCACAGACTCGGCGGGTCACATCATCAAACAAGTACCCGTACGTCATGACTCTTTAGGCATAACTTATTAGGCAAATTAACTGGTAAGGAATTATAAATTCGCCATGCCATTTAATTGATTATGCAACAAATTTTCTGAGCCATTGTGAACCTTAGAAAAACGCAGAAATCTAAATTGAGCGCTAAAAATAGGAAAAAGCCCTTGCTATTTTAGGGGCAAGTAGGTGTATAATAACTGCTGCGTAGGTACACGCTTTGTCTTTTTATGGAGGCTGCCACTTGGCTTCATCTATTCTACCTAATCAAACGCTTGATCTGAAGCAGTCCATTTCGACAAACCGACTGGTTGGTTTGTGGCGGATGCTCACGGGTTACCGCCTAACCTACACCGGTGCGTTGATTGCACAGGCGTTGGCGGCGACAGCGAAGACAACAACCTTTCTTCTACTAGCGTATCTCATCGATAACGTGCTGCTTAAGGACAAGGTGGGCGAAGCAATTGGCTTGATCGCGCTGTCGTTCATCGGGCTGGCGCTGGTCGAAGGCGGGTTCACGTTCATGAGTGGTCGGCTGGCGGCAGTTGCCGCTGAAGGGATTGCGCTGCGACTGCGCAACTATCTTTTCGATCATTTGCAACGGATGACCTTCACTTATCACGACCAGCACGCGACCGGGGAACTGATTCAGCGCGTCACCTCTGACCTTGATGCAGTGCGCCGCTTCTACTCGGAACAGGCGATAGGTTTAGGGCGCATCGTCCTGCTGTTCTCGATCAACTTGATCGCTTTGATGACCTTGAACGTTCAACTGGCGCTGATTTCGATCATCGTCGTGCCATTCGTGACGCTGACATCCTATTTCTTCTTTCGCGCTGTTTCGCGCCGCTACCAAGTTTTTCAGGAGCAGGACGCGCGCCTTTCGACCACGCTGCAAGAGAACCTGAGCGGCGTCCGTGTCGTCAAGGCGTTCGCGCGGCAGGATTATGAGCGCGACAAGTTCGAAACCGAGAACAGCGAGCGGCTGCGTTTGGGCATTAGCTTGCTGCGGATGCACTCTTACTATTGGCCCATCAGTGACATGATGACGGGGCTTCAACTGCTCGCGGGCTACGTCGTCGGCGCGATTATGGTGATGGACGGCACGATTACGCTGGGCACATATCTCGCCTACATTGGCATGATCATCTGGATCATTGAACCGATGCGTGGCTTGGGACGTATCATCGTGCAGGCGTCAACCGGCTTGGTCTCCTACGAGCGTGTCGCGGACATTATCCGGGCTGACCGCGAGCCGCTGACCGAGGGTAACGCCCTCGCTGAGCCGCTGCGCGGTGAAATCCAATTCGAGAATGTCGGCTTCGGCTATGAAGGCGAACCAGAAGTCCTGCACGACATCAGTTTCAGGGTTGAGCCGGGGCAGTCGATTGCGCTGCTCGGATCGACTGGATCGGGCAAGACGTCGCTGGTGAGCTTGTTACCGCGCTTCTACGACTATACGAGTGGCAGCATCACGATTGACGGCATCGAACTGCGAAAAGTCTCGCGCGAGTCGTTGCGTAAGCACATCGGCATCGTCGAACAAGAGCCGTTCCTGTTCTCGCGCAGCATTCGGGAGAATATCACTTATAGCGTCGGCTACGACGTGAGCGATGCTGATGTCGAAGCTGCGGCGCGGGCGGCGGACGTTCACGACGTGATCATGTCGTTCCCTGAGGACTACAAAACGGTTGTGGGCGAACGTGGCGTGATGCTTTCTGGCGGTCAAAAGCAGCGCGTGGCGATTGCCCGAACGCTGCTCAAGAACCCACCGATCCTGATCCTCGACGACTCGACGTCGTCGGTGGATACCGAAACCGAGGCGAACATTCGCGCGGCGCTGGACAGCTTGATGCAGAACCGCACGACCTTCATCATCGCGCATCGCATCCAGAGTGTCATGAATGCGGACTTGATCCTTGTGCTCGATAAAGGGCGCATTGTGCAGCGCGGCACGCACGAGACGCTCGTCAACCAACCCGGTACTTACCAGCAAATTTACGATTTGCAGGCACGAATCGAAACCGAGCTGGAAAAGGAAATCTCTAGTGTCTAACTACAGTTTCGAAGAAGAAGAATTCAGCGCAAAGTTCAACGGGCGCGTGCTGCTGCGTATTTTGGGGCAGGTCAAACCGCACTGGCGCATGGTCGTTGGCTTTCTCGTCTCGGTGAGCATCGTCTCGGTGCTGAACTCGGTCTTTACGTATCTCAGCAAAGAGATCGTGGACAAGGGGATCACCGCGAACAGTCGTGAGACGGTGATCAGTATCGCTATCGTCTATGCCATCCTGATGGTTGTCGAGGCGGCGTTCGTGTTCGCCTTCATCTATTTCACAGGCGTGCTGGGGCACAAAGTTCAGTACGATATGCGCAAGACCATGTTCCAGCATTTGCAAAACTTGTCGTTGAGCTACTACAACCGCACGCCTGTGGGCTGGATTATGTCGCGGCTGACCTCGGATACCGAGCGTATCGCTGACCTCGTGACGTGGGGGATGCTCGACATTACGTGGGCGTTCATCAATATAATCACCGCCGTGTTCTTCATGCTGACGATCAACTGGCAGTTGGCGCTGATGGTCTTTGCGGTTATCCCGGTGCTGGTGATTGTCGCCAGTTGGTTTCAATCGCGCATCGTCACGCAGTACCGTATCTCACGCAAGGCAAACTCGAAGATCACCGGCGCGTTCAACGAGATGATCACCGGCGTCCGCGTCATCAAGGCGCTAGGACGCGAGGAACGCAGCCTCGAAGAATTTGGTGAGCTGACGGAGAACATGTACCGCTCGTCCTATAAAGCGGCATGGCTGTCGGCGTTGTTCCTGCCAGCGGTGCAGATCATCTCTGCTGTCGCGCTGGGCAGCATCGTCTATTTCGGCGGGCTGCGCGTCGAAACGGGCATCTTGACCATTGGCGGTCTTCAGGCGTTCATCTCGTATGTGACTTTCATGCTGTGGCCTGTGCAAGACCTTGCCCGCGTCTTCGCTTCGATGCAGCACGCGATTGCCTCCGCTGAGCGGACGTTTTCGCTGATCGACTCGAAGATTGAGATAGTGGACAAGCCGAACGCCGTCGATCCCGGCACAATCAGCGGCGACGTGGTGTTCGATAGCATCGATTTCTACTACGACAACGAGGTGACCAAGCCCGTGCTGTCTAGCTTCAACCTAGAGGTCAAGCGCGGCGAAACGATTGCGCTGGTTGGACCGACAGGCGCGGGTAAATCGACGGTCGTCAACTTGATCTGCCGCTTCTTTGAACCCCGTGGCGGACGCATCACCATTGGCGGTATCGACTACACCGACATGACCCAGCACGCGATCCAGTCGCGGATCGGCATGGTCTTGCAGACGCCGCACCTGTTCAGCGGCACAATCCGCGAGAACCTGCGTTACGGTAAGCTCGACGCCACCGATGCCGAAATCGAAGCCGCCGCACAGCTTGCGGGCGCGCACGAGTTCATCATCACGCTGGAGAAGGGCTATGACGAGGAAGTCGGCGAGGGCGGTAACCTACTCTCAGTCGGGCAGAAGCAGTTGATCAGCCTTGCCCGTGCGGTGCTGGCGAACCCGGAAATCTTCATCATGGACGAGGCGACAAGTTCGGTCGATACGCTGACCGAAGCGCTGATCCAGAAGGGTATGGAGACGTTGATGGAGAACTGCACCAGCTTTATCATCGCGCACCGTCTTTCGACAATTCGCCGTGCTGACCGCATCCTCGTGATCGAGAACGGCGGTATCAGCGAGCAGGGGTCGCACGCCGAACTGATCCGCGCGCGTGGGCATTACTATCGCCTGTACACGCAGCAGTTCCGCAAGGAACTCGAAAGCACGCTCACGCCGGAAGAACGCGCGCTGGCGTAATTCGTAACTTCAATTGCTGACGTGGACAATCCGTTTCGGGGGTCGTCCACGTTGCTTTTAGCTCACACGAGCAAAGACTCTTTTCATGCTCATCAACCCCTCATCGAATACTCTTGATCTGGAAATAATCTTCGCATATCATGAGTACATCAATTAATTAGCACAACTAACGATTAGTAGAACAATCTATGTCGCAAGAAACGACCGTCGAAATTGCCTATCGCACGCTCGACATCATCCCGCTGGTCATGCGCGTGATGTCGTCAGAGATGCGTTTGTCTAAACATGCGCCCGCGTCAGGGCATATGTCGCTGCTCGGCATGTTGGCGCAGCGTCCTTACATGCTCAATGAATTGGCGGAGCGTCATTCGGTCAGTTCGCCCACGATGTCCAGCACCGTCACGACTCTTGAAGAACGTGGCTGGGTCAAGCGCGAGCGCAGCACCGAAGATCGGCGCGTGGTTTGGGTATCGATCACGCTTGAAGGACGGAATGTGCTCGACGAAATTCAGCATCAGGTCGCCCAACGGATCGCCGCGCTGCTCGATGGTATATCTGAAGCCGACCAGCAGCACTTGATTGCAGGTTTGACCATCCTACGCGACTCGTTCGCGGCGGCACTGGCTCAAGACCCACAGCTTCGACAAGAATAGCCGATGGGTTTGCCAGCAAGCTGCTGTTTATATAGCTCAATTAACTTACCTAAATTAGAAGTAAATTATTAATTCTATAACCTGCTCATTATTGGAATCAGGGAGAGATGGAATATGTCAAATCGTGAAATCGTTGCCGAACATCTTTTTAAACGCTACGAAGACTTCAATGCCGTCAATGACGTTTCGTTCAAAGTCGAGACGGGGGAAATCTATGGTTTTCTTGGACCCAATGGCGCAGGCAAGAGTACCATCGTCATTATGCTGACGACACTGGCGCTGCCGACCGAAGGGCGGGCGACTGTTGGTGGTTACGACGTCGTGACGCAGGCATCGCAGGTGCGTCGTATCGCCGGCGTGGCGCTGCAAGAGATCGGGCTTGATCCGCTGATGAAGTCGATGGAACTCTTGATGATGCAGGGGCAGTTCTTTGGGCAATCGCGCAAGCAGGCGCAGGATCGCGCGCACGAACTGCTGGAACTCGTCAAGCTCGATGACGTGCTCGACCGTCCGGTTGGTAAGTACAGCGGTGGTATGCGCCGCCGTCTCGATTTAGCAATGGCGCTGGTTCATCGCCCCGAAATCCTCTTTCTTGACGAACCCACCACCGGACTTGATCCCGTCAGCCGCCGCGACGTTTGGAACGAAGTGCGCCGCCTCAACCGTGACTACGGCATGACGATTTTCCTCACGACTCAGTATCTCGAAGAAGCCGACGAACTCGCTGACCGTGTGGCGATCATTGATCGCGGCAAAATCCGCGTCGAAGGACAGCCGGACAGCTTGAAGGCGGAGCTTGGCGGCGAGTCGATCAACGTGAGCTTCAAAGAGGTGGAAGACGTTGAAGCCGCACAGGGTGAACTTGCGGATATGTTCGACCGGATGCAGGTAGACCGCAAGACGCTGCGCCTCTACCGCGCCGATGTTGCCCAAGTCGTACCGGCAGTGGTCAGCCGCCTGAATGCCAAGTCGCTCGATCCAGTTTCGCTGACGCTGACGACGCCTACGCTCGATGATGTTTTTCTAAAAGTGACGGGACAGCGCTTCGAAAGCGAGACGGATAACCAGACGGCTAAGCCGGAAACGAAACGTGGTCGGCGTAAATCTGCGTAAGCGCGAACTGAATCGAAACTTAAGCTAGGGAAGGGAAATCGAAACGATGGTTGCGAATACAACAAATCCAACAGCGCTTTCAGAATCACGCGATCAAGGCATGGCACACAGCGCGCCGTTCATCCAGCAGGTGACGATGCTAACGTGGCGCACGCTGATCACAAATCTGCGGGTTCCGGCATCGGTGCTGCCGTCTTTGTTCATCAGCGTATTTTTTCTACTCGTGTATCAGGCGTCACTGAGCGGCGCGGCGAGCTTCTTCTTACAGGGACAGAGCTATCTCGGCTTTATCCTGCCGCTTTCGGTGGTCAGCGCGGCGCTCAGCGGCGCGGGTACTGCCGGACAGAGTATTGTCCGCGACATTGAGAACGGTTATTTCGATAAGCTGATGCTGACGCCGGTCAACCGCGCAGCGCTGGTGCTTGGTCCTATGATCGCGGGAGCGATTTTGCTCGTGGTGCAGACGTTGGCGATTATCGGGCTGGCGCTGCTGATGGGATTGAATCCGGTCACGGGCGTCAGCGGCTTGCTGGCGGTGATTGGTTTTTCGCTGCTGCTTGGCATTGCTTTTTCCGGTTTCACGGTCGGCATCGCGCTGCGAACGGGCAGCGCGGGCGCGACACAGGGCGCGAGTTTCCTATTCTTTCCGCTTTCGTTTCTGACCGCGACTTTTGTCCCGCTTGATCTGCTGACGGGCTGGATCAAGACCGCAGCCATCTACAACCCGATCACCTACATCCTCGAAGCGATGCGCGCGATCATCAACACGGGCTGGGATGGGGCGGTCGTCGCGCGCGGCTTGTCGTCAGTGGTTTTGATGGGTGTTGTCCTCTTTGTCTGGGCATTCCTCAGCTTGCGTTCGCGCACACAGCGCAAGTAAAAACGTAGCAGCACGAGAATCTAAAAGCCGGACGACATGCGTCCGGCTTTTGTTTTGATACTGCTAATGCTGCTTAAGGGGTGTCGAGCACCTGATTGATGGTGCTGAGCAGTGCGTAATCGTCACTGTCCTGTGTTAGTTCCCAGAACATGATGCCGCCCAAACCATGATCGACGACGTATTCGGCTTTCTTAGCCATTGATTCTGGGTCGTCGTAGGTGATCATCGTGAGGGTGTTGGTGTCATAGAGGTAGGGCACTTGCGCTGTTTCGTCCCAGAAGCGCTCGAAAACGCCGTTACTGATGTAGTTGTCAGCGAGATCGCCATAGTCGAACGAGCCTGTTTCCCACGTCCCCTGTGGCAAACCCTCGTAAGCCAAGTGCAGACCGTTATTGTCTGCTGCGACGCCGCTCCAACCACGTCCGTAGAATGGTACACCAACGACGATTTTCTCCGGCGGCACGCCGAGCGCGATAAAGGCTTGAACGGTGGTATCGACGCTTGTGCCTTCAGGCGGGTTCGCCGTCGAATCATAGAGCGGCGCGTTGAAGCCGGTGACGTCGCTCCAAGCGCCGCTCATGTCGTAAGCCATCACGTTGATCCAATCGAGCGAGGCTGAAATCTGCGTCCAGTCGAGCGGTTCGTAGGCTTGGCTGCCCGCTCCGGCGGCAATCGTCAGCAGGTAGTGATGCCCATCCTGATCACCTTGTGCATCCAACTGCGATCGCAGTTCTTGCAGCAGCAGGATGAAATTTTCCTTGTCTTCGGGACGTTCGAGATTACCCTGTGCGCCGCCACCCGTCGGATATTCCCAGTCGATGTCCGCGCCGTCGAAACCGTAGCGCACTAGGAAATCGACCACCGATTGAGCGAACTTCTGACGCGATTCTTCGGTCAGCGCCACGTTTGAAAATTTGCTCGAAAATGACCAGCCGCCAATCGAAATCAACGTTTGCAGGTTGGGATGTGCGGCTTTGAGTAGTTGGAACTGGTGGAAATTGCCCTTGACTTCATCGCTGTCGGTGTCGGTTGGGTAGGGGAATTGAACGTCTGCCCATTCGTCCCCGAACGCGATCTCACCTTCGTCAGAGATTTTGGCGAAGGCGTAGTTGATGTGAGTCACTTGATCTGCCGGAATGTCAGTTACGAAGTAATTGCGCCCGTAAATCGACCATGAAGCGAAATAGCCAACCACGCGATAATCTGGCGTGCTTTCTTGGGCACTAGCGGGTCGTGCAAGCGGGGCAGCACTCAGCATCAACAAGAGCAGCGCACAAAACGACAAACTGCGAAAATGCATCATTATTTTCCTTTAACTCGTCTGAAAAATGGAAATCTCTAAATTCTGTTCATCAGTATAGCTATCAAGATTGCGAACTCAAAGCGGGCAGGATCACAGCGAATCAAAGAACCGGGCTGAATGCCCGGTTCTTTGATTATGCATATGCAGTTGGTCTAGCTCAGGTAATCTCGCAGGTTGTGGGCAAGGCGCGGATGACGCAGCCGGCGCAGCGCTTCTTTCTCAAGCTGGCGGATACGTTCACGGCTTAGCCCGAACTTGTTGGCAATTTCCTCAAGCGTGTGCGGCTCGCCACCCCCCAAGCCAAAGCGTAAACGCAAAATGTGGCTTTGACGCGGTGTGAGTTCGCTGAGCACGTCTTCAATCGTCTCTTGCAACAAATGCTGCGTCGCTGATTCGACCGGGCTAGGCGAATCCTGATCCTCGATGAAATCTCCGAATTCGCTGTCACCGTCGTCACCCACAGGGCGCTCCAACGCAATCGCATGTTGGCTGGCATCCATCATGCTGCGGATGGTGTCGGCGGGCAGTTCCATTTCAGCGGCGATTTCTTCAGGAGAAGGACGACGTCCTAAGCTCTGTTCGAGCGATTGAGCAGTGCGGTACATCTGGCGGATACGTTCGGTCATGTGCAGGGGAATGCGGATAGTACGGGTTTTCTGGGCAAGGGCGCGGGTGATGGCTTGGCGAATCCACCATGTCGCGTAGGTACTGAAGCGGTTGCCGCGTTTGTAGTCGTATTTATCGACGGCGCGCATCAGACCCACATTGCCCTCTTGGATCAAGTCCGGGAAGGGCAGCCCCTGACCCATGTAGCGTTTGGCGATGCTGACGACGAGGCGGGTATTCGCACGTCCGAGATGCTCACGGGCGGCTTGTCCGTCATAGACGAGTCGCTCTAGATGCGTAATCCACGCTTCGCTGTACAGGTCACGCGAAGTCATGCGCATCAGCGTTTCGCGCGCCTGCTTGCCCATTTCGATCCGTTTAGCGAGGTCGATCTCCTCAAGTGCAGTAAGGAGCGGCTCCTGCGCCATCTGCCGGAAGTACAGCCCGACCGGGTCATCTGCCGAAACCGCGCTGATGTCACCGACCGTAGGGTCTTGAAGAATTTCTTCCGGTTCGAATTCGGAATCGCCTTCTTCGGCGAGCAGCGAGTCAGGTTGCTCATTATCCTGCCGGAGTTCGATGCCCAACTCGTCCAACTCATAAAGAATGTTTTCGATGGCGTTCACATCATCGCCATCCTCGTCTAACACTTCCAGAACGTCTTCAAAGGTAATGTAGCCGCGCTGGTCAGCCCGATTTAAGAGTTCCTGTATCACGACGGCTCTCTGCCTCCTCCATAATGCGGATTGGCAAAAAATCTGCCACGTTCGTACACGCTGTACAAACCCGACGAAAAACAACTATGTAGACCAAACCCATTTATTTTAACACGGTTCATCTAACTTTGTGAATTACTGGGAATACCAGATTTCTACTAATTTTGTTCAAATTGGCGCATTACCTTCTGAAATTCATAAAATCTCTAAGTATTCAAACCAAAATAAAACTTTCCTTAACTGATTCATTTGTCAGATTCTGACGATATAGTATGATTAGCGCATGATGAAGTTAGCGACTGGTAATATTAGAAATGACCACTCGTCGATTTACTGATCAAATTGAAGAACCTGACGATTCGTCGCAGATTGACCAGTCTGAACCTGATTACTCGTCGCAGGTGCGACGACCGCCCAGCGCCCCGAACCCTAACGTTCGGGGCAACGCTCATCTTCCGCGCACGCTCACACAGGTGTTGAACGAGGCGAATGAGCGCGTTGTGCGTGGCGACTTGGTCGATTATGTTCCGCTGCCAACTGGATTTGATCCGCTTGATGGATTTATCGGCGGAGGACTGCGTAAAACCGAGCTTGTTCTGCTCGGCGGCGCGCAAGGGATTGGCAAGACGATTGCGACCTTGCAAATCGCACGGAATATCGCTCTGCGTCCTGACCAATACGTCTTTTATCTCTCCTATGAGCATACCGAAACGCACTTGATGCATCGACTGCTTTGTATGGAGAGTATAAACCCGCCTGAAATCGATCTCAGCCGGGGGATTAAGTTGCGCGACCTATACCAGATCATCGTGGCGCAGCGGGCGAAAGAGTTCATGGGGCGCGACGGCGGCGCGGGGTCGCTGCAAGCGATTTTGCGCGACAATCCCAAGACCGCGCCCGGTCTTGGGAGGCTTCTACGCTATGCTGACCGGATGATCCTCGTGAAAGCCAGCCCTGCGGTTACGACTCTGCGCGCGATCAAAGAAATGACCGCGCGGCTGTGCGATGCGACCGGCGGCAACGTCGTGCTATTCGTGGACTATCTGCAAAAGATCGCCGTGCATCCCGAACGTCCTCGCGACGAGAACGACAAGGTGACGATCATCGTCGAGGGGCTGAAGGACATCGCCATGTCGCTCGATGTGCCGGTCTGGTCGATTGTCGCGGCAGACCGCGAAGGTCTCAAGAGCAAGCGCATCCACTTGTTCCATCTGCGCGGCAGTAGCGCACTCGACTACGAATCAGATATTGCCTTGATCATGAACAACAAGTACCAGATTATGTCGAAGGATCACGTTGCCTTCAACCCGTATACGGCGAAGCAATTCCGCGACTGGGTGGTTTTCACGATTGAGAAGAACCGCGCCGGACGTGCCATGCAGGATATGGAGTTTCAGCTGCACGGGCAGCACTTCGCCTTTGACCCTCATGGTCAGAAGGTGCAGCAGCAGTTGATCGACGAAAAGATCATCGAAACGTAGGCTGATGCTGGTCGCTCCAAAACAGATATTTGTGACCCTTTACGGGCTTGCGATGCCAAACTGCGGGTTGGTTTAGGAGTGCATGAGCGGGAAAACAAACCGCCCTCTTGCTGAGGGCGGTTTTGATTCATGGTCGAAAGCAGCAGCAGTTACGGCGTGCTCACCTGACGGATGTAATTCAACTTCGACAGTTCGCGCACCTGAACGTCGGCGCGGTAGCTGCTGCGGACGAGTGGACCACTCTCGACCCACTTGAAGCCCATTTCCTTGCCAATTTCGATGAAGCGGTCGAATTCTTCGGGCAGGTAGAAGCGCTCGACGGGCAGGTGTTTCTTGCTCGGCTGGAGATACTGCCCGATGGTCAGAATATCGACGCTGCGATCCACCAGATCGTGCATAACCTCAACGACTTCGTCGAAGGTTTCGCCTAAGCCGACCATGATGCCGCTCTTAGTTAGCACCAGCGGATCAAGCTGCTTGGCGTTTTCGAGCGTGGTCATTGCCCATTCGTAGTGATCCTGTGGCTGCACCTGCTTGAACAAGCGTGGCACGGTTTCGACGTTGTGATTGAGGATTTCCGGCTGCGCCTTCATGACAATTTCGAGCGCGGCGCGGTTGCCCTTGAAGTCGGGGATCAGCACTTCAATCGAGCAGCCCGATTGAAGCTGGCGAATCCGCTTGATGACCATCGCAAAGATCGGCGCGCCGCCGTCGGCGCGTTCGTCGCGGTTGACGCTGGTGATGACAACGTGACGCAAGCCGAGCGCGCGCACCGTCTCAGCGATCCGGTTCGGTTCTGCCCAATCGAGCGGGCTAGGACGTCCCGTCTTGATGTCGCAGAAGCCGCACGAGCGTGTGCAGGTATCGCCCATCATCAGGAAAGTTGCCGTGCCACGCCCCCAGCACTCACCAATGTTCGGGCATTGCGCTTCTTCGCAGACGGTATTGAGCTTTTGTCCACGCATCAAGCCATAGACGCGCTCGTAGTTCTCGCCGCTGGGCGCGCGCACCTTGATCCAAGGCGGGCGACGGCGAGGATGTTCAGGATCAGGCTGCCAACCGCCGTTATCGATGGGGATGGCGTCGGGATTAATGCTTTGGGTCACTGAAGGCTCCAATTACTCAGCGCTCACCATTTTTATCATGGCGATGATGATAATCATACCGTGCTTCGGGTCAGTGCGTCGAGTTCCAGCGTATTGGTACTTAGCTGCTGTTCTACGGCATGCCAGAGCGCGGCGATCAAGGTTTCGCGCAAGGCGATGAAGAAAGCAAGCATCAACAGCGGGATCAAGGCGGCGCTCACGTCATCTGAGAAACCGATCAACACCAGCAGTCCGGGCAGACCGTAAATCGTGACCAGCAGTGTCGAGAGATAGACGGAAGCTTGCAGGGCTAAATAGATCGTCGCCGCAAAGAGACGCGCGTTGGATTCGTTTTCGGCGTAGCTTGGCACGATCAGGGTTGTCAGGCTGCTGATGACGATGGACTGCGAGAAATCGAGCAGGAACAGCGCACCGAGCACCCCTGTGCGGATCACGATCACGATGATCGGGACGGGCGCAGCTCCGAAAATCAAGCGCGATGATAAACCGAATATGCTGGCGACAACCCCGGTCACGACGATGCCGAGCAGGGCATAGCGGTAGATGACGTGGTAGTGCAGCCAGCCCGTGCAGTACGCCCAATGCATCCCCAAGCCGCCGGGGAGCGCCGTGCAGAGCACGTCGTAAGTCTGGCGTTCGCGCTCGCGGGCGATATTGGCACTGGCGTTGATGGTATGCAGCAACCCGTAAATCGTGTTGGCAATCGGCAGCAGGATCACGGCGAGGCTGAGCGCCAGATAATACGACAGCGCGAGAATTGGTGCGCCGATCAGGATCAACACGACGGGCAGTACGATCAAGCCCGCGCTGCGAAACAAACCCGTAAACGGAATGCGAATGGCTGGCAAGCCGCTCTCGATAGGTGGATATTGGCGCGCATAGGCACGGCGAAAAAGGGGCGACCGCAGCGGTGGATGGTTGAGCGCGCGCCAGAGCTTCCAACTGAGCATGGGTGACCGTTCCATTATGGGCGCGTCCCCCACGCGATCACGTCCGGGCTGCCGAAGGCGGGAAAGACGCCGACGCTTAGTGACGTGATCGCGCCGCTAGCGGTATCGAGCGTCAGCAGATGATAACCCTGTGTATCGCCGGGTACAGCGCCGGCGAAGGCGAGCATCGTGCCTTCCGGCGACCAGACGAGGCGCGACGGATTTGGCGTCTGGTCGTGGGTGGCGAAGCCGCAGTACGAGGCGATTTCGCCTGTCGCTACGTCAAGGATGTGGATCACGCTTGTGCCGAGATTGGCAGTCACGTCCGCGCCGGTGATCGCCGTTACCCAGAAGGCGATCCGCGTATTGTCGGGTGACCAGCTTAGCTCACCGACGGATAAGCCATTGATGCGTTCCGCGCCGTATGAGTCGATCAAGTGCGTCCACTGGGTTGGCGCGCTTTCGCCCGGTTGAATGGCGAAGATTTCGCCGCCGAAACTGGCGCTGCCATCTACCGTGACGGGCGTGACATATGCCAGCCATTGACCATTTGGCGACCACGACTGTGCATTGAAGTAGGCTTGGTCAGCGCCGAGATCAACCCGCCCGTCGCTGATGTCTTCCAACCCGCGCAGGTCGAGATCAACCAATGCGCGTTCGAAGCCGTCGTCTTTTGGCTCGACCATGACGCCATAGCGCCCACCGGGCTGCACCGAGATCACGCCTTCAACGCTGAGATAGTCGCGCTGGTTACTGTCTTGCTGCTGAAGATAGGCACGCTTACCGGGAGTCCACACCAGCAGCGTATCGGGCGTCCACCACGACACTTCGGCGGCGTTTTCGGCGACGAGCGCGCGTTCTGTACCGTCGAGCCGCATCTTGTTAAAGGTGTTGGTCGGGTCGTTGAAGTAAGTCAACCACGTTCCATCCGGCGAGAGGTTGCAATTATGCCCGCAGGGTGACGTGTCGGGGAGGGGATAACGCCGCCCGTTATCGACGTTGTAGACCCAGATCGCGCTTTTGTCGAAAGTCGTCAGGATGATGCCACCGGGCTGAAAATCCGCGTCCCGATCCTGAATGCCTACCGCCGGACAGATCGAGGTGATCGCGTCGTCGGCATGAACGGACTGCCCCGAAACGATCATTACAAAGACCACGATGGTCAACATCAACACAGGGTATTTGATTGGTCTCATTTTAACCGTAGAGCTTCTTATTGATTTGGGTTTCTTCGGTGAGTGTTTGCGGCAGGTCAAGCTGCCAAACGTGAATCGCGCTAGGACGGTCACCCTCACCACCATCAGCAATGAACAGGTGATCCTTGATTCGTAGGCAGTCCATCGGGCGATACAGCGGTACGTCGCTCAAGTTGGTCAGGAGATCCTCGTATTCCGGTTCGTGGTCGCGTTCGTAGAAATGCCCCAGATAGAACACCAGCGTCTCATAATCATAGGGTTGACCGTCTTCGTCGATCCGCTGTTCCGTCAGCGCGACAGCAAGGCGGATGCGGCGGCAGACGAAATACAGGTTTGGCGCGCGAATCGGCGTCTCGGCGAGGACGTAACTTTCAGCGACACCGAGCAGCAGCGGTGGCAAGACGTCGAGGTGGAGTTGGTTGACCAGCGTCATCTTTTCGGTGATGCTTAAAGGACGTACAAGGTCTAAAGTGCGTTCCGGTTCGCGCATCCCGCGATGACGCGGTCCGGCGAAGTTGAGTGCCATTGTGTGCCAGCCCGACTTCGATTTAATCGCCTCCGGAGGCAGGTCAAGCGGGTGGAGTTCCGTGTTGCCGCCGTGTGCTTCATCAATCGTGATCAGTAGTTCACCATCAACCGTGAGTTCGTGCTGCGCGATCCAGCCTTCGTCACCGTAAATTTCTTCAACGTAGAGGGTGAAATCAGGCGTAGCGCCAAGCAGGCTGCAATCGCCATTATGCCGAAGCGGAAGGCGAGTCGTTGCTGAAATGAGCGGGTTCGGCATCATTGACCTATAGACCACTTCATGTTCTTGTGCGAATTATGTGAAAAATAGAGATAGACGGTTAATCTGTACAATTCTTGATCGCACCTTCATTTTCAAAGTGTTATACTCAAAGTGTCATCAGTCATAAAACCAGACAGAGGCATTTTCCCGATGACGAAACGATATGTCGATAGCGCCATTATAACCGATCAGCAGGCGGAGGGATCGCCCGAATTCCGCGAGGCGCGTGAACCGCTTAGCCCCCTCCAAACGATGACCACTCCGCCAGTGCGCGCGAGTGTGCTGCGCCGTGCGCCGACCGCTGAAACGGGTGTCTTGTCGGCGGTCGTACTCTCTGGCGAAGGCACGGACGATAACAACACGCAGGATGCGTCGCGCACGTCAGCGGAAACGCAAGTGTCGCCGCAACCGGGTGTGGAGCGCAATACGCTTGTGACCGCTTTGATCGTCGAAGATACGCTCGAACTTGCGGAAATTCTACAGGTGACGCTCCAGCGGATGCGGATGGTCACGGTTCACGAGAGTCGCGGCGAGCGCGCGTTTGCTCGCTTTAATGAACTGAACCCTAATATTGTGCTGCTCGACATTGGGCTGCCTGATGGTCCCGGTTGGAAAGTGCTCGAAAATATCAAGCAGCGCCAGCGGACGATTGGTGGCAAGATGCCGATTGTGATCGTGATCACCGCCTATGGTGACCCGGCAAACCGGCTGGTTGGCAAGCTGCACGATGTTTTCAGTTACTTGATCAAGCCCTTCACGCCGACTGAAGTCGAGCGGGTGGTCAGGAGCGCCTTGAGCAGCGTCACGGAATGATCCGTCCGTTCTCGCGGACGGCGTCGCGGACAGTTTCACGCGCGGCGCTGCTGCTGACCGCTGTCGTGCTGATCTGTGTGCTTTTGCTGCCGCAAATTTTCCATCCCCCTCAAAATCTGATTGTTCGTCCACCTGTTGAAGTGTCGGAAACGCGCAGTGGTCGCCCTTTGCAAGCGCTCTATCAAGTCGAGGCGCAGGCGGCGCGCGATGGTTGGACGCCGGATCGGCTGCGATTGGCGGGCGATCTGTGGCGCGAAGCGGGTGATCTGACGCGCGCGGTCGCTTACTGGGAACGTTCATCGAAAGCCAATCCCGCCGATGCAACGCTGCTGCGAGATCGCGCAAGGGCATATCTCGAACTCGCCCGTTGGGCAGATGCCGCTGATGCGCTCGATCACCTACTGTCCCTACTGCCGGATGACTCGACGGAACGCGCTTGGGCGCAGTTCCAATTGGGCAGCATCCGCGCGGCGACTGATCCAGCACAGGCGGCTGATCTGCTGCGAGCGGCACAGCCAACCTATCCCGCTCAAGTCGCCGTGCTGCTTCCAGCATTGACTAGCTCGACTGATCCGACGCGCGTTGGCATCGCTTTGATGGATTTGAAGCTGTGGGCGTATGCTGAACTTGCCTTCTCACAAGCCGAGGGCGATCCGCTGGCGTTGGCTTATGGTGGTTGGGTGCGTGACGTACAGAACAAAGACGGCACACGCTGGATCGATACGGCGGTCGCACTCGCACCGGATAGTGCTCAAGTCCGACTCTTGCAAGGGCTGCATTTGCGCCTCGTTTACGATTATGCGGGCAGCCTCGACGCGATTATTCAGTCGACCGCACTCGACCCGGAAAATGCGGCACTTTATGCTGAACTCGGCGCCGCGTACCGACTCACGGGCGACCTGCCGACCGCCGAGCGTTGGCTTCAGTACGCCGTTTCGCTCGACGACCGCTTACAGCCGCAGCTTGACGCCTTCTACGAGGGCGAAATAACCCTATTAGATAACCTCGGATTAGTCGATGAAGCCGCTTTCGCGCCTAACACCGCACTCACACCTGAGCCATAACCCGCTGTTCGCACTTGAAGCGCGCCACACCCGTTGGGGTGAGAGCGGCGTGACACTGGCACGGCGATCTGGCATTTGGATCGGCGTCGGCGCGCTGGTCGTGGTGATGCCGTTTGTGATCTGGATGGCGCTGGAACTACCGCGCACGGGGACGCTCAGCTTGATTTATCAATCGGGGACAGATTACGTTGCGTGGGCGTTGGCAATTGGGCTTTTGCTCGGTCTGCTGGTTGACTGCGGTAGTATTGCCGTGTCTATCGGCAGCATCAACGGCGAAATGCTGACCGGACGATGGGATTTGCTGCGCTTGACCCTGCTGCGAATCGAGCGGCTGATCGCTGCCAAGCACGGTACGGCGCAACTTCGCGCGTGGCGCTTGATGGCTCTAGTCGTGGGTGTGCGCGTCGGCGCGGTCGCCCTGTTGATTTTTCTCTATTCGTCCCCGGTTTTTCTGGCAGCGCCGATCTTCATTGATCCGCTTGAGGTCACTTTCGGCTACGTGCTGATCATTGCGTTGAGCCTAATTTTCATTGCCGAACCGCTCTGGCGAATGCGTGCCTTGACGGCTGTCGGGCTGGTGATTTCGTCGCGGATGCACAGCAGCATCACGACTATTTTGATGGCGGCAAGTTACGTTTTTGCGCTGTGGATTGTCGAAGGCTTTGTCTTTAGCGTCGTCGGTGTGGCGATGTCGTGGTTATTTGGCTTTGGTGCGCTGGTCACGGCGGATGTTCTGTGGTTTTTATGTTTCGGTCCGTTCTTCGTTGGCATCATCTCCGTTGCTATTTGGGGCTACTATCACATCGTCGAAACGTGGGCGCTGCGCCGTGCCGCGCTGACGCTGGCGCACTTCAACTAGACGTTTACGCCCTGTTTAGCGCATGTTACAATCCTCGTTGTTATAGTGAGGGGAAGTTCAGTGCGACGACTGCTCGTCTTGATCGCGCTAATTTTGATCTTTATGGCGCTGCTGCTGCTCAGTCGTTCACGCGCGGGTTGGCAGCATCCTATCGTCTCCGGCGATTCGGGGATGCTGCTTTACGCCGCGACTTTCGATGGCGGGGCGACCGACAGATTTAACGATGCGTGGGATCAGTACGGGGGGCGGCTCTCGACCCAGATCGCGGACGGGCAGATGCTGGTCAGCATTGGCGAACCGAGCGGCGGCGCGTATTCGGTCGCTGATCCGCACTTTGGCGATTTTGACCTGCGGGTTGAGGCTCAGGCGATGGATGGACCCGTCGATAATGGTTACGGCGTCGTCTTTCGCTTGCAAAACAAGGACAACACGTCGGTTGAGGATGACAATTACTACCTGTTCCTGATTAGCAGCGACGGCTACTATCAAATCAGCCGGGTGGTCGATGGTGCGGTCAAGATCATCAGTGACTGGATCGAATCAGAGTCGATCCATAAGGGTTTAGCGACGGTCAATCATCTGCGCGTGATCGCGCGCGGCGACAGCTTCCATTTTTCCGCCAACGAGACAGTGCTGGAACTGTGCATCCCCGACGACCCCGACGCGATTAGCACTTACAGCGGTGGAACGTGCATCGGCGGGTCGATGGTCGATGCTCTGACTGACAGCGCGATCCCCAATGGGCAGATCGGTGTGACCGCGCAGTCTACGCCGAGTGGTGGTGCGGGCGTCGTCGCGGCATTCGATAACCTGCTGGTTTACGCACCCGAAGCGGAGTAAGCCTAAATTCGCAGGACAAGGCAAGGACAAGCAGTTCATCCCAGCGCGGTTGACGTGGTATGATCAGAATCGCGGACAGATGCAGAACGAACGTGGACTCTAGCACCCGCCACTTACGATGAGGTGAACCCTATGCAAGACCCAAGACCCCAAATGCAAGCTGCCTTGAAAGAGGCGATGATCCAGAAAGACGCGGTACGCCGTGACGTGCTGCGGATGGCGATTAGCCAATTCAAGCAGGTCGAAATTGACGAGCGGCGCGAATTAAACGCCGACGACGCGATCACGATTTTGCAGCGCGACATCAAGAAGCGCCGCGAGAGTATCGACGAAGCGCGCGGTGTAGGACGTGACGATCTTGCTGATCAAGGTGAGACGGAGCTTGCAATGCTGGAAGTGTTTTTGCCGCGTCAGCTTTCGCGGGACGAAATCTCGGTGCTGGTGCAGGATGCGATCCGCGAGACGGGCGCATCGTCAGCGAAGGATATGGGCAAGATCATGAACGCTCTGATGCCAAAAGTGAAGGGACAGGCGGACGGTAAACTCGTGAACGAGGTCGTCCGCGAACAACTGAGCCATGCTTAACTGGCTTCCAGAATTTATCGACAGCCTCGCGCCGTCTACGAACGCGCGTCGGGATCATCCCCTGCATACTGCTGGCGTGATCCTCGTGGCGGTCGTGTTTGTGCTGCTGTCGACTCTGATCGTCGCCTTCGACGGCATTTTTCAATCTGAAACGGATACGGCGGCACTGCAAGTGGGCAGCGTCGTTGCGCAGGATATTCGCGCGCCCTTCAGCGTCACCTACGTCAGTGACGTGCTGACCGAGCGACAGCGCGATGCGGCATCTTCCAGCGTCACGCCAATTTACGACCCGCCCGACCCGAATGTCGCACGTCACCAAATTACCCTGCTTCAGCAAATTCTCGATTTTATCGACAATGTGCGCCGTGACCCTTATGGCGCGCCGCAGCAGAAGCTCGACGACATCAACGACATTACGGCGCTTCAGCTTGATCAAGCGATCATCGAGTCGATCTTGCAGATGGACGACGATACGTGGCGCGCGGTCGCGGGCGAGGCGGTCAACGTTTTGGAGCGGGTCATGCGCGAATCGATCCGCGAGAGCGACATTTCGCTAATGAGCGATCAACTGCCATCACAGGTGGCGCTGCGCTTTGACCCGGATACCGCAGCGGTGATCGTCGCATTGGCGCAGGATTTAGTGCGTCCAAACCGTTTCCCGAACCCGCAAGCGACCGAACTCGCGCGGCAGGCGGCTGCCAATAATGTCGCGCCCGAAAGCCGCAGCTTCGAGCGTGGACAGGTTGTTGTACGGGCGGGGGCGCGGCTTGACCCGGTCGATTACGAGGCGCTCAGTCATTTAGGGCTGCTGGAATCTCCGGATCGACGTGTCCAGAACATCGCGCGCGCGTTCCTCGGCAGCCTGATGGTTTTAGTCACGGTTGGGCTGTATTTGGCTCGTTTCCCTGATCGGTTTTATACGCAGGCGCGGTTCCTCGCGTTGCTGGCGGGGCTGTTCCTATTTACGCTGGCGGGGGCGCGGCTGTTTAGCGATCAGCCTTACATTTATCCGGCGGCGGCGCTGGCGCTGACACTGGTGATCGTCACGCGCACGGAAATCGCCATCATTAGCATGATTGGCTTAGGGCTGCTGATCGGCTTAATGGCGAACAATTCGCTGGAGATCGCCACGCTGGTGATCGTCGGCGGCACGGTAGGCGCGTTGGTGATGCGCCGTTCGGAACGGGTCAACAGCTACTTCTTCGCTGGGTTGGTGATCGCGCTGACGAACACGTTGGTGGTGATTCTGTTCAATCTGGAGATGCTGTCCTCGTCGGATGGATCGACGCTCGGTACGCTGATCCTGCTGGCGCTGCTCAATGGTGGGATCGCAGCGATGGCGGCACTGGCGGCAATGTATGGCATTACGGTTGCGTTCAATCTGCCAACCAGCCTAAAACTGGTCGAACTGAGCCAACCGAACCAACCGCTGCTTCAGCGACTCCTACGCGAAGCACCGGGAACGTACCAACACTCGCTGCAAGTCGCTAACTTGAGCGAACAAGCGGCGAACGCCGTCGGTGCGAATGCTGAACTGATGCGCGTCGCGGCGCTCTATCACGACATCGGCAAAATGCTCAATCCCGCCTTTTTCGTCGAAAATCAGGCGGATAACGTCAACCCACACGAAACGCTCAACGATCCCTATCGCAGCGCCGACATCATCATCAGTCATGTGACCGATGGCGAAAGAATCGCGCGGCAATTTAGGCTGCCCGTCCGCATCCGCGACTTCATCATGGAGCATCACGGGACGACGTTGGTCGGCTATTTCTACACGCGGGCAGTCGAGCAGGCGGGCGATGAGGAATCGGTGGACATCGAACAGTTCACCTATCCCGGTCCGAAGCCACAGACCCGCGAGACGGCGATCATGATGCTGGCGGATAGCTGTGAAAGCACCGTCCGAGCGCGGAAACCCGCAAACAAAGCGGAAATTGCAGAGATCGTCGAGTCGATTATCGACAGCCGGATGCGGGGCGGTCAGTTGGATGAGTCGGACTTGACGCTGAAGGACATCAGCACGACGCGCGATATTTTTGTCGAGATGCTACAAGCGGTTTTCCACCCGCGCATCAATTACCCGTCGCTGCCGATCCCCAAGCGGCAGACGATTCCAGAACTCGTGCCCGAAGTTTCTGCACCACTGCGCGAGGACATTGAAGCCATTGAATCGATCTCACGTGCGGAATCAGGTGAACACGTTGCTATCGAAGTCGAGACGCCGCGTGTGAAAACACAAACGTCGGAAATCCCAACCGTCGAATTAGACGAAGATACACCAATGCCCGAAGTTCCACCGCTGCGGCGCACACAGCGTATGAGTGCTATTGAACTACCGAGTGACGCTGCGCCGAATGGGTCGAATGAGCGGTCGCTGAAGAATCCGCTGAACAGCAGCGCCGAGAGTCAAGAAGAATCATCCGAAGGCTAGTCATCTAAGGGATGAACGTGACCTACGAAATTGAAGTGCAGAACGAAGCGGATTATGCTTTCTCCCCAGCAGACTTAGAGGTGGCGGCGGTCTTGGTGCTCACGAGTCACGACGCTGAGGCGGGTAGCGGCATCACCATCGTCGTCACTGACAACGAGAGCGTTGCTGACCTGAATCGGCAGTATCGCGGCGTCGATGCGCCGACCGACGTGCTGTCATTCCCGATGGATGAAATGCCGGGCGATTCACCCTATCTGGGCGACCTCGTTATCGCCTACCCGTATGCGTCGGCACAGGCGGAGCGCGAAGGACATGACCTTGCCGATAGCCTAAAATTGTTGGTCGTGCATGGGACGCTGCACCTGCTAGGTTATGATCACGGTGATGATCAAGCGCGCGCCGAGATGTGGGCGGCGCAGGAAGCCGCGTTAGTCGCGCTTGGCGTTTCGCCAGAGATCGTCCCTGCGCTGGAAAACGGAGTCCCCGATGGGCCGGAGAGCTAGGTTGATCGAGGCGCTGACTGGGACAGCCCGTATCGACCCGGATAGCTACAGTCC
>JBBSNT010000022.1:0-23034 GCA_038260485.1 Aggregatilineales bacterium
ATGTAGCTGTATTTGTTGTCCCAAAATAGAGGGGATTGCTGGTCTTGAAGCACTGCACCGCGCCGTGCTCCAGCGCGAGTGACGTCAAGAAGGGTTAGATAATTGTTGGCGAACCAACCGATTTCGACTAACCCCGCCAACAAAACGATCAGAATCGGCGTGATTAAAGCGAGTTCAACAACGCTCTGCCCGGACTGACGTTTCCCGTAGACTGCGGGAGTTCCATCCAGTATTTGAATCAGCTTGATGAAGAACCTGCGCATTTCTCACCCTCACAACCGTTACTACCAATTTCGATCATACCACAACGGTAGGCGAGAATGCGTGCTGCTACTGTGAAGAAAATGATAGAGTATTTTTACAGAGTGCTGCCAACATGCTCGCCATCCATTTGAACGCGCGCCTTGATGACGTAACCGCGCCCATGTCGAGACTGGATCACTAATGGGCGCTCTGGATCAAGCTCAACTTTACGGCGCAGATTGTGGATGTGATTTCGCACGAGCGCGGCATCACCTACGCCATCCGGGTACTGCCAGACGTTCGCCAGCAGGTCTTCGGTCGAATGCAGTTTGTAGGGCGCTATGCAGAGGTATTTGAGCAGATCAAACTCGACGCGCGTCAACATGATCTCTTGCTCATTCACGAAAACGCGGCACTGTGAGGGCATGATGCGGATCGCAGAAACATCGCTATCCATATAGTAGGTTGCGCGACGAATGTGCGCGCGCACCCGTGCCGCTAGTTCGCGCGGTACAAATGGCTTGCGGATGAAATCGTCGCCGCCAGAGTTCAAAGCATCGACAACGCTGTTGGGCGAATTCGCTCCGGTGAGAAAAATGATCGGTGTATCCGCCGTATGCGGCTGCGCGCGCAGCTTACGGCACAACGTCAGCCCATCCATCTCAGGCATCATCGTATCAATGACAAAGAGATCAGGGCGCACGGTTGCTGCAGTTTCCAGCGCGTCACGCGCAGAAAAAGCACGCAGCACCATATAGCCTTCGCGCTTCAGCACAAGTTCGACCATATCAAGGATTTGTGCGTCATCGTCGACAATCATTATCTCGTACATGCGGCATACTCAGGAGTTATCTAATCACCCCCTCAGTATAGTCGAGAAATAACCCAATTGACTGCAAAATCCGTGAAATATTTATGAAATAATATCAGCCGTTGCGCGACCCTCAAACCGAAATCATATAGCCAACACCATGAATGGTGCGGATGTATTAGCGATGCGTCCCCTTCTCGATTTTGGCGCGCAAATTGCGGACATGCGCGCGGACAAGATCGGGGTCGCCAGTGTTCGGCGGGTATTCCCACACCGCTTGCAGCAGATGCGATGGAGACAACGCCTGATTAGGGTGTTCCATCAAGTAACGTAGCAGACGATGCTCGGTCGAGGTAAGCTGAATCGAAAAGTCGTCGATGTACACTTGATAGGTGTCCGAATCGAGCCGGAGATCGTTCAGTTGAAGCACTGCATCGTTCTTCTTATCACGGGTACCGCGCCGCAGCAGCGCCGCGATTCGCGCCCGCAGTTCGGCGAGTTCAAAGGGTTTGATGACATAATCGTCCGCGCCAGCATCCAAGCCGCCCACAATGTCGTCGGTACTGCCTTTCGCCGTCAGGAATAGAATCGGCAGCGGAATGAAGCGTGAGTCTTCGCGCAGCTTACGGCACAGGGTAATACCGTCCATTTCCGGCATAATAATGTCAAGCAACATCAGGTCAGGAATTTGCTTCTCAAGAAAGCTCAATGCCTGAGCCGCCGAATTTACCAACGTGACTTCGTATGCTTCATTCTTGAGCACTCGTCCAACCGTTGCGAGAACTTCGGCATCGTCATCTACCGCAAGAATTTGAACCATGCTTACGTACTCCTCATAATGGGAAGGCGAACCTTGAACTGTGTGCCTTCAGAAGATGTCTGTACGGTGATCACTCCGCCTACGCGATCAATAACCTGACGACAAATGTGCAGCCCCAGCCCCGTCCCTTCGCCCACTGGTTTCGTCGTAAAAAACGGCTTGAAAATCTCACCAACGACATCCTGCGGAATACCGGGACCATTATCCCATATGCTCACATCAATGATACCGCTGACGTGATCGTATCCTGTCGCAATGCCGATTTCGGCATTTGCTTGACCCGCTAATACATCATGGGCATTTAAAATCAGGTTCAGCCACACATCGTCAAGTTCGCCGGGTACTGCCCATACCGCCGGAAGTGCCGCTTGTGGAAGCTGCAACAACAGCCGAATTCCCTCGCGCTCAATGTGAGGGCGCACCAAGGCGATGATTTCTTCTATAGTGTATATTACATCAATTGCCGTGCGTGGTATGTCAGGTGTATTGGGACGTGCCATCGCCAGCAAGCGCCGGACAACGCTCGCCGCGCGCTTACCAGAGCGCGAGATTGCCATTAGCGCTTCGGCGGCTTCGGCATCCAGCGGCTTTTTTTCGAGCAGCAGCTCCGTATCCAACACAATTGTCGTCAGCGGATTATTGATCTGGTGAGCGACGGCGGCGGCGAGTTCACCCATTGCCGATAGCCGCGCGGCTTGGATCAGCCTGTTCTGCGTATCTTTCAATTCATGGAGGCTTGCTTCGAGATCGCGCACGAGGTTGACATTCTCCAGCGCGGTCGCCGCCTGTCCAACAATCGCCCGCCCTAAATCGATCTCGCGGGGACTGAAAGCGCGAGCGTGCAGCGTATCACCAAACAAGACCAGCCCCTGAATCTGCCCTCGTCCTATTAATGGCAGTGCCAGCAAAGACCGGCTTTCGCGCAGCGCGAACAGAGTCTGAACGCCTGCCGGAACGTCGGCTTCACCCTGATAAAAGTTGATAGGAGCGTGTTCCAGCACTTCCAAAATATCGCGAGAAGCCGCTGCGTCGATTTGCGGCGCAAGTTCGGCACTCCAGACTGCTTTGCCAACAGCAAACACCCGTTTCAGTGCCAAACCATCTGGCGAGAGCAGCGCGAACTCGATCCAGTCTGCCTCTAGCGCCGCACATGCATCGTTGAGCGGCTTAAAGGAGTAGCTGTAATCGTTATCACTCGCCAGCGAAGCCACCGCTTCAAGAACAATTCGCTGAGCGAGATAAACTGCTTCCGAATGGGGTGCTTCACGCGGTGACTGGACAAAATAGGCGTGAACCACCCCGATCACCTGTTCGCCTGCCAAGACAGGCAGCACCAACTGTGCCCGCGCGCCGACGCGCTTCAAATAGTCTTGCTCAATTGGTATGTCGTGACGGTCACGCCAGATCATGATGTGTTGGCGGTTGCCAAGGGCATGACGAATAACTGGACGGTCTGCGAGCAGCATCATCGGCTCGAAACCGCTGCGCCAGCGCGCCTGCTGCGAACAAACCAGCAGATGCAGCCGTTGATCGCTTTCATTCCAGCGGTAAATCTCAGCATAGCCGACGTTCAGCACCCGGATAAACTGATCGCAAATCGCGGGCAATGTGCGATCAAACGAGAGCGAGGCATTGATCACTTGGCTAGCGTCGATCAGCGCTTTAAGCTCATGCGTACGGCGGATACTCAGTCCGTGAACGCGGGCATTCTCGATGGCAACCGCAGCATAGGATGACAAATTGGTCAGCAAGTCGCGGTGACGTTCGTTGAATACGTCGTGCTTGAGCTTGTTATTGACGCCAAGCACGCCGAGCGTCTGCCCCTTGTGGATGATCGGCACGTAGAGCAGCGAATTGACAAAATATTCCGTTTTAACCTTCTGCGGTCCACTTGCCGCGAGCAGAACGGGCTGCCCGGTCTCAAAAACCGTTCCGGCAATCGTATCGTGCGTCTTAATGCGGAAGTTGTCCGCGACTTCGACGTCGATTCCGACCTTCGCCCGCAGATAAAGCTGCCCCGATTGTCCATCCGGCAGCAGGATCATCCCTTCCTCAGCATCCGTCAGGTGGCGCGCGGCTTCGACAATCCGATTCAACACTTCGGTCAAATCGAGAACCTCGGTCAGCGAGCGTCCCAACGCGAACAGCGTCTGCATCTCCTCGTCGCGCCAGAACAGCGACGTATGCACACCGCTCTCTGGCATTTTCCCGTGATCGAACGTGGATTCCGAAGGGAATGAAGGCAGACGCAGCGCGCGGGCAATACCATCATGCAGCGAGGTTTCATCCAACGCAGCGATCACCGTCGCTGTCGCCCATTCACTTGACGGTTCAACCAGCCCCGGCGCATAAATCAGGAGCGGTGGATGCGACTGCAAATTCACGAGCGTCTCTGCCGTATGCGCGCCCGTACTGCGGTTGACCATCGCCACATCGACGAGGATCATTTCGAATGATTCGTATTTGAGGCGGTAGAGTACGTCGAGATGCGAATAAGCCGTATGGATCGCAAATCCTTGATCCTCCAAAGCCTCTTTGACCTGCTGGACGATGTCGTAATTTCCTGTTACCACGAGCATATTTCGGAATGTCATACAAGCAATCGCTCTACTGGGTATCGTCATTACGACACATCATCAGGTTCTAGTAGACTGGCTTAGTTTGCTAGCGCTTGCTCAACCGCTGGCGGCGGCGTTCGAGATCGTCGTCAACCGCTGCGTCAGCATTCGTGGACTGGCTTTCGGGCGGATTCTCCGTCAGGCGCTCAGGTGTGGATGCGGGCGCTTCGAGCGGCGTTTCCAGCGAGGAATTCGGCGCAGCAGTCGATGCCGCAGCTATTTCGCCCAACGAGGTGATTTTCTCACGAGCTTCGCGCAAGACGTTAGCAAGATCAGGAAGCGAACTACCAGCAGTCGCTTCTGGATGCGCGCGGCGCGCATCAGCAACTGCCGCATCAAGCGTATTGACGTTCCCGATCAAATCCTGCGTCGAACGCTGGTGCTCACGCAGGTCAGATTGCGCGATAGATGCACGCTGCTGCGCCCGCTGCATGTGCTCGATGGCGTAACGCGCGGCGGTATTATCATCGCGAGCGACCGCCGCGTCCGCTTCCTGATCCCAACGTTCGGCTTCGTCCTCGTAGCGGCGAATACGCGCCTTGATCTCATCCTCGTAGCGCACTGCCTCGTTGATCCGATCACGCAGCGCCGTGATTTCGCGGTCAACCCCCTTGCCAAGACGAACGGGCGCGAGCTGACGCTCACCACCCCCGCCGACGGCATCCTTGAGGCTCGCCTTCAGCAACACATTGAGTTTCTTAAATAGATCGTTCATAAAGGTCATTATACAGATTTCGCGGCAACCACCGCAACTGACGACGCCTCTATGTCCCGCCTGACACCACCGCGCAGACGCCATTCCATGCCAACGCATAGACCTTCATGTTACTCGCGCCGGGACCACCACTAAGCGCGGCTTGTCCATGCGTGTTGAAAACTTCGCACAAACGAGGATCTTTCACGTCGCCACCCGGCACTTGATTATCCAACGCCATCAGGTATTTCACGTCATGCGCGCGCATGAAATCCCAGAGCGCATCCGGATGCCCAACTAGTGGGATCACGTCGGGAGAGATCAACCCGGCGATGTCGATCAGCGGGCGCGGCGCGAAATAGCCGACCGCACCGATGTCGTGAGTCGCCAGCAGATCATCGGGCGCAATGTTCCCATCAATCCACAAGGCAGTATCGACCATCTCCTCGTTGATGATGGTCACGTCCTGCACATAGGCGCTCAGCCCTAAGCCGAAGGCGAAGATCATAAACAAGACCGCCGCCGTGCCCGCGACGACGCGCACCAGCACACGACCCATCAGCGAAGTTCGCGTCAGATGCAGAAGCCACGCTATGCCCACAACCCCTACCACAATCAGCGCGGGCAGCGCCGGAATGACGTAGCGCCCATGTTGGTATTCGAGCGGCAGCATCACGGCGTAGAGCAAAATAAGCGCGACGCCCCACAGCGGCAGCAGCAAGTACAGAATCGACTGACGCTGGCGTGGCAGCAGAAACAAATAGGCGATCATCCCCGGAATCAGCAGAATTTGCCCGCCTGCGAGCAGCGGTCGTGTCACGTTTTCGAGCCGCCAGAACAGGCTCAGTTCGAAATAGGGCGCGCTTTCCGCCCGTTTCGCGGCAGCGGTGTTGGGAAGCAAGCCACCAGTCAGCTCGTAGTTGTAAATCAGATAAGGCGCGAGCACGATCAAAAAGCAGATCACCGCTGCCCCGCCCCAGATCAGCAAATTACGCCACGTCATATTCGGGCGGATAATCAGCAGTGCCAAGCCGATGAATCCGACCAACAGCACGCCTTCCGGTCGGGTCAGCGTCGTCAGCGCCGCCGCAACGCCAAAAATCGTCCCGCGTAGGACGACAGAGGGAATCGTCTGCGGGTGCGGATCGAGTTCGCGCCACGCCAACCAAATCAGCAGCAGCGTGAACATGCCAAACAGCATCGTCTCCATACCAGACGCGCCCGCCCAGATCAAATGCCACGCACCCACCAGCGCTAGCCCCGCTGCCAGTGGGGCGAATCGCTGCTTGGGTGCAAGCTGCACCGCCAAGCGCGATCCGATCAAGCCTGTGAGCGCGAGCATCAGCGCGCCTAAGCCATGCGTCCATAGGCGAAACGGCACGCCGAGTTTATAGCCTACCGCCAGCACGACTGTATACAGGGGCGAAGTCGAGGCGGCGCTCGCTTCGCCGGGGATAAACGCCCATTCGCCTTGCAGCGCGAGGTTGCGCCCATAGGTCTGGTGAATCCAACTATCGTCGAGCGGGAAATCGCCACCAGCGGCAGCGACGTAGAGCGCGACCAACAGCAGCGCCACTAGCACGATGATGCCGTCAAATAAGCGCCTATCGCTGAATCGCATAGAGCCTCGCAGAGTCGAACGGAATCGGTTGCAAGAAGTCGGGCGGCGCGTCGAGCAGCGGACGCATCGGAATCGTCAGCGCGCCCGGATCATTTTTCAACAGCAGATAATCAATCTCGTAGCGGCGCGCCACGTCGAGCAGCACGTCGGGCGCTTCGTTCGGGATCGTCGCCCCACCCATACCCGTATAGTAGTACAGTTCCGCTGGTTCATCACTCAAGATACGGGCGTCGGCGGGCAGCTTCGCTCGCAGCTCAGCGTAGATTGCCGGGTCTTGCGGCGTCACGCGCCCACTGTTACCGAGATAGACGCTCAAGCCGAAAGCGAAAACGACCAGCCCGCCCGAAAAGACGATTTGCGCCGTGCGCACGTTCCAGTGACGGCGACGACGCGCCACCCACGCGACGGTATCGTCCAAACCAACCACGCCAAGCGCCGCCCAAAATGGGATCAGCGCTGCCGCCGAATGCAGCAGTCCACCGCGAAAGCCGGGGAATGGAAAGACGAAGGTCATCGCCAGATGCAGCCCCACTGCATACAAGGCGAATGGCAGCAGAAACGGATCGCGCCGCCGCTTCCACAAACCGAGCAGCATGAGCGGCGCCAACACGATCATCCCCTCGACAGCGACGCACGTCCAGGAGTTGTTGATCATCGCCTCGCGCCGCGACTCGACCACCGCGCTCAAGCCGCCCGCGATCAGCACTTGTGAGGTGGAATCCGGCGGATAGTTGAAAATGTCGTCGTAGGAGTCAAACCAGATCGCCTGCGTGCCGCCGAGCGGCAGCGGCGTGCCGATCTCCTGAAGGTTGCGCGCGAAATAGGGCAACATCACCAAGCCATAGCCGACAATCAGCGCCAGCAACGACAAACTGCTCCGTCGTAAGGAGATGACATGGCGCACCTTTAGCAACACAATAATGACTGCTGCGACGATACCGAGCAGCATCCCATCGGCGCGCGTGAGGTGTCCGAGCGCTGCAAAAATACCAGCAATGAACCAGATACCAAATCTCACCCCCCGACCCCCTCTCCACTTCATAGAGAGGGAGAGAGCTTCCGATGAAACTTCGGGTGAGGTCATTTGCGTTGCCCCGATCCCGATCATGATAAGGCACAGCGACCCGATCAGCGCGTAGGGCGCAACGGTGTCGATCTCGCCCCAGAATTTGAGGTAGAACGGGTTGAGCAGCGTCAGCAGCCCCGCGACCCACGCATGACGACGCGATCCGCCCAAGCGCCAACCGAGCCAATAGCCGACCAGCGCCGTCCCTGCGCACATCAGCGTAAAGGGAAGCTGCGCGACGGCATATATTCCTGCCGCGTTGAAGAGCACCATGCTGATCGCGGCAATCACCGACGTGAAGGGCATCCAGTAGAGGTGCGATGGCATTGGCAGATGATCGGGCGCGCCGATGTAGGTCCAGACGTAAGCGTCGGTCAAGCCCTGCCCGCCGGCGAAGCGTGTCGCCGCGTTGAAATGGTAGTAAGCGTCGGTGTAACCCGGCGCTTCGATCAGGCGCGTGATCACGAGCGCGCCGAGCAGCGCGACGAGGACGAACAGGAGGAAACTACGCCGGGACATAGGGGTAAAAATTTAACGCAAAGGCTAACGCAGAGGCGCAAAGAACAAGGGAAAGATGCAAAGGCATGGTGTTTTTCTTGGTGTTGGCAACCGAATCTCGCGCGGCGGTTTGGCGGTTCATAAAACCGCTTCCTGACGCAGACGGCGATAGAGCGCGACACAGATTCCGATCAAAATGGAGGTACGGAATAAGATTAACGTCGCGTACGGAAGTACCAGTGAACCGGTGATCGTCCCTCCCGTGTCTCCCGTACGGATAAACAGGAATGGGTACTCGGCGAAAGTCACCAGTGAGAGCAAAACAACCGCCGTCACGCCGTCGCGGGTTGGAAAGCACAAGAGCACTAATGGCACTATCTGCGCCAACCACTGCGGACTCCAGCCCTGTGCCTGCAAGAAGAAGATCAAGAGGGTGATGGTGACGAAGGCGACTAAGCCGCGCTCGTCAAAGCGCCGAGTCCGCCAAAAGACGAACGCGCCGATCAGCGCCGCTGCTCCCAAACGAACAACGCCGGGGATCACGGCAGGCTTGCCTACAATCCGGCTGGCGTTCGCCGGATCAAGCCGCTCCTGCGCTGCGCCGAAGTTGCCGGTCGAATAGTTGCCGTCGAGCAGCGCCCAGACCGTCTCATAGGAAGATTTATTGAACTGTGCCGTCAGTGAAGGCGCGGTCATGGCGGCGTTCTGCGCGAACAAGAGCAGATAGACCACGCCGAAGATGCCGACGGCGACCAGCGAATAGCGCAGTGCCGAACGAACACCTTCGGCAGCCGATCTGAAGCGCCAGACCGCGCCGAGAATCAGCAGCGGAGTGAACTTGATCAGTCCGCCAATACCGGCGACCACAGCGGAGCGCAAGTCGCCCCGCTCGACCAGATATGCCAGCGACCACAACATAAAGAAGGCGACCAGCGGCTCGAAGTTCCACCAAATGAGCACCAGCGGCGCGAGCATCAGCGCGTAGACCCACGCCAGCGCCATGCCTGTGCCTTCACCGTAAATGCGCGCGCCGATTCGCCGGATGAGGACGAGATTACCGACGTCGAACGCCATCATGATCACGCCAAAGATCAGCGCGAAGCCGGTATAACCGCTTCGCCCGAATAGCTGAAAGATGATGGTATCGAGAAAGGCGGGAATGGGCGGAAATTCGCTCCACCAATCGCGGAAAGGCAGCAATCCCTGCCCTGACAGCGAACCAAGCTGGAAGTAGTAGAAAAAATCACCCCCCGCCGCAAGTCCGCGCTCGATGCCCTGTGTAAAGATCGGCTGATAGACCATCAGCAGCATGATGCGGAAGGTCACGAACAGGATCAGCAGCAGGCGAAAATCGTTGAGAAGCGTCGAGGTTTGGAGTGAGTTTGTGCTTTGTGTCTTCACGTCAGTTCATCACTTTCAGTGGCGTCCGTAGGGGCGTTATATATAACGCCCCTACAACCCCCTACCCGGTGCAACCTTCGTTTGTCCTTCCCCTCTCCCACACAAGCGGGAAGAAAGGCGATACGCCCACGCTTTAAGTTTAGCAAGTTTGATTTCAATTCAAGCAAGCGCATCACATCCTGCATTCCCTGTTCTCAACTCGCCGCACGAGTGAAGATCGAGGCGAGGGCGTCGGTGTAGACTTCCTGCCAACCCGGTTCGTCACGCAGTTGGCGCGCCAGCCCGCTGCCCTTCTCAATGACAACGGTGTTGATGCCGTAGTTGTCGAGCGTGTCGCGCCAGCCATCCCCGCCAATAGCCGTTTGCAAATACTGCATCAGAAAGGTATCGCAGTAAAGGTCGGTACGACCATCAACGAAGACGGGATAATCGGGCGCAGCGAACAGCAGGTAGCCACCCCAGTTGTAGCTGTTGAAGATTTCACGCGGCGGGTGTTCGCGCTCCATATACTCGACCGCCGCAACGGGCAGCGCCTGCCGCAGCGCCTGATCGACGAGCTTGGGCGATAAAACGACGGCAACCTTTGCCAGCGCACCGATCAGCACGATGATGACCAAAACCAGATTGAGCCGCGCCATTCGGATGGTGACACGCTGGACAGGCTGAAGCATCCAACCACGCTCGGTCAGGATCGAATCGAGGTGATAAGTCAGCACCGGAGTCGCCGCGACCGCAAAGACGGCGATATTACGCCCCGCCAGCAGCGACATGAACGCCGTCCCGCTGACGAGCACGAAATCCGTCCAATTGAGGCGACGCTTGCTCGCGCCCGCTGCGCCCAAGACGCCGAGCAGCAAAAAGATGAAGCCCCACGTTTCGCGCCCCTGAAAGTTGGGCGAGTTCCATTCTTGAATGAAATCGCGAAGCGAGCCAATCCCAAGGGTTTGGAAGGGAACGAGCAGCATTTGCAGCCCATAAGGGTTGATCACGAGCGCCACCGCCGAAATCAAGGCAATAACGATCAGTTTTCGGATTTGTCGCCACGACAGGTAATCACTTTGTGGGCTGTAAATCCTGCCGAGAATTTCGCCCGCAATCACGCCGCCCATGAAGATGAAGCCAATCGAGAATCCGGCGTGCAGGTTGCCCCAGACCGCCATGATGATGGGAATCAGCCACAATCGGTCGATGTCTTTGCGACGATACAGATAGAGCAAATAGAGCACGACCGCGCTGAGCAGAAACGAGAACATCTGCGGGCGCGGTGACCAGAAAACCGCCGCCGCCGCTGCGCCGAGTATCAGGGCGAAGGCGCGTAAGTAGCCGCTGCCTTCGCACATCTTATAGACAAAAAACATGCCTGCTGTCGCCAGCGTCGCCACAAAGAGCGACACACCCGCCGCCCCGCCGACCTGCCACGCCGCGTACAGGACGATCTGCGACCCCCAGCTATGGTTAATCCACGTCTCACCCGCTTTGGTGAAGGAGAACGGATCGGCGTAGATCATGCCATGTGTCAGCGTGTATTCACCGCTGCGAATATGCCACCACGTATCGGTATCGACCGGAATACGCGCCGCCAACGCGAAAATCAGCGCGAACAGGATGATCGTCATGGCACGTTCGATGGTCAAGCGGCGTAAATTCATGGCTATATCCCACTCATGCTCAGAACTTTACCGACTGTCCGCAGCAAAATGTTAAGGTCAAGGATCAGCGATTGGTGGCGGATGTAGTAGAGGTCGTATTGGAGTTTGACGAGCGCATCGTCATCATTCGAGCCGTAGTCGTAGCGTACCTGCGCCCAACCGGTCAAGCCGGGACGGACGATCAAGCGGGTGCGGTAGAAAGGAATTTTCTGCTGCAAGCGGGCGACGTGTTCCGGGCGTTCCGGGCGCGGACCGACCATGCTCATGTCGCCGCGCAGCACGTTGACTAACTGCGGTACTTCGTCCAAGCGCGTCTTGCGGAAGAAGCGCCCCACCCGTGTGACGCGCGGGTCGCCCTCGTGCGAGAAGACCGCGCCCGTCTCGGCTTCGGCGTCGGGGATCATCGAGCGGAGCTTGTAAACGCGATAAATCCGTCCGTTGCGCCCAACGCGATCCTGCGCGTAAAAGACGCTCCCGCGCGAGTCAAGTCGCTGAATTAAGGCGATGAACGGCAGCAGAATCACAAAAAGGACTAGTCCAACGAGCGCGATAGCAACGTCGATCCCGCGCTTGATAATGGGATAGGGGTCGAACGCGCCGTCCGTGTTCTTGATGGGCAGCAGGACAACCGCCCAATCGTTGTTGACGTGTTCAACGGGCACGCGCCCGGTGATACCTTCGTAGACCAAAGGCATCGGCGCAATCGTGATCCCGTGCTCGTAGGCATCCATGATCGCTTGAAAGGTTTCGCCGGGCAGGTTGTGGGTCGCCGTGATGATCACCTCGCTGATACGATCCCGACGGACAAAGTTCATCAAGTCGCCTCCTGTGCCCAACACGGGGACGTCGTCAAAGACCTGCCCAACTTCTTCAGAGCTAGTAGCGATGATCCCGCGCACGTCGTATTCGTTGGGCGCATAGGCTTTCAACGCCGTCAGCAGTGAATGCGCTGCCCAATCCGTACCGACAATCAGCGTGCGGCGCGGCTGGTAAACCCAACCGACGAGGAAGGGGCGCGCTAAACGCCAAGCGCTGATCAAGATGAAAGAGGCGATGCCATAATAGAGGATGAACAAGCGCGGCAGCGCCAGCGGCGGCGACACGAAGAAGACAATCACGTAGACAACCCACGTCTGCGCCGTGATCAGGATCAGGCGGCGCATGGTTCGCATCCGCCGCGCCGAGACGGGCAGATCATAGAAATCGTTGGCGCTCGCCAGCAACACCCAGAGCACAACCAATCCGATGAACCAGCCGCTCTGCTCCAAGAGGAAATCGAGCGTGAATTGGTAGTGGGCAACAATCGTCCAAACGCGCAGGGCGATCAAGACAGAGAGGATGACCGCGACGATGTCGCCCGCCGCGATCAGCAAGCGGCGTTCAGAAATCTGAAGCTGTGGTCGCCTTCGGGGGGTCGGTGAAAAGAACATGCTCACGCTCCAAGCCGATAAAGCAGCAGCGCCAGCAGGAGACTGATCGCGCTCACGAGCGCGCCGGGAAGCAGCCATTGAGGTTGATAATCAAAGTGGACTTCGTGCAGCCCTGAATCGACCTGCAGCGCACGAAAATTGAGATTTGCGCGGTAAATCGGCGTCTCGACGCCATCGACGGTCGCTGTCCAACCGGGATAATCGGTATCGGCAAGAATAAGCCAGCTATCCTGAGGCGCATCGACTGTCAGCGTGACCGAATTCCCCATATCAATCGTGACCGTGACATTATCGACGACTGAATGCGGCGCATCACAGCCGCCGACGCCGAGCATGTGCGCTTGACCAAGCGGCTGCCACGCAGGATCAACCAGCGCGGCTTCGAGCGACGCCTGATCCACGTGCCAGCAGATCGACGTCAGCAGCCACGCCCGCGCTGCGGGTTGATCGAGCAGCTGCAAGTCCGGCGTATAGACTGCGCCGACGCCCGCCGCTTGGAGCAAGGCGGCTGCCGAGTCAGGATATGCCTCGATCAAGTCGTGATAATCCGCGAAATGCCCGACCAGCAGCGGATCAAAGTTATTGAGCAGGGGCAGACCATCGATCAAATTGAGGTTGGGTAAATCACTTTGCCGAAGCTCATGCCATTGATCGACCGCCATCGGATAGTCGCTGAAGTGAAAATAGCGCCCGAACTTGACGTTTTCCTCAGCCGCTGCCGTCCAGTAACGGCGCGCCTGCCCAGTGTCAGAACTGATCGTATCGTAGAAGGTCGGGGGAACGGTGGGGTTTAAGCCCCACGACGCCAACACGAGATCGGCGGCGACGATTACGAGCAGGAGCATCGACCAAAAGCCATAACCGGGTGTGCCCTCCTGCGGGAGCATCAGCATCAGCACGCCCGTCACCCCAGCGAGCAGCCCAGCAGTGAAGACGGCATTCGCTAAGAGCGCAATCGTGACGTTATCCGCGCCCCTCAAAACCTGCGCGAAAAAGCCCAACGCTGCTGCTGCTGTGCAAGCAATCACCATCCGAATCGTCCAGCGTCGCCAGCGGTGCGTCCGTTCCCAGACTGTCACGCCGATGCCCGCCAGCATACTCAAGCCGACGACCGTCCACAAATGCCAGCGTACTGGCGCTTGAAACAAGTTGAAAGTCGGCACATTGTGATAAAGGAACGGAAAAATAGAAGTGTTGACGCCAAGCGCGAATACGAAGCCAATGACCACCACGATTAGCCAGAAAAAAGTGGTCGCATACGCCGTCGGTCGATCAGGGTCGCGCCAGCGCGCAATCCGGCTGATGGCCGCCGCCAGCGCCGCGATCAATGGGATCACGCCGATGTAAACCGCGTCCTCGAAATAGGCACGGGGCAGAATATAGGTCGCATCGGCGGGTGTGCCGAAAACGTTGGGGGCGAACAAGTTGAGCGCGCTGGCGGGCGCGTAGCTGAAATTCATCGCGAAATCGAAATCGACACCGCCGGCGCGCTGAGACTGAGTCAGCAGTTCAGCCGTCGCTACCAATTGTAATCCGGCGATGCCCGCGCCAAGCGCCAAACATCCGGCGACAGCGATCAAGCGCAACCAGCGAAACGGACGATGCGTCAGCGTCCACCACAGGGCAAAGAAGCCGCCCAGCAGCAGACTGTACCATGCGGTCTGAGCATGTCCCGCCAGCAGCAGCAGCGCCGCGAAAATTGCCAACATGCCCGCGCTGCGCGGTCGCCCGCTCTCAAGCAGACGATGCGCTGCCCATAGCAGCCAAGGCAGCCACGCCGCCGCCTGAATCACCGGATAAGTTCCCAAGCGCGCCACGAGATACGCCGACAACCCGAACGCCAACGCGCTCACGCCCCTGCCCAGTGACGAAATGCCTAAGCGCCCGCTGAAGCGCCACATGCCCCAGCCACCGATAAAGAGATGCAGCACCGCGACGAGACTCATGGTCTGCGCCAAGGGGAGCAGATAGCCGATCCACGTAAAGGGATAGAGCAGCGACGATTGATAATTGGCGAATAGCGGCGCGCCCGCCCCGTTGAATGGATTCCATAAAGGGAGATAGCCCGCGCGCAGTTGGTCAAAAGCATAGCCGCGCCATGGAACGAATTGCAACGCGGGCAGCCCCCAAAAGAGCACGTTTCCCAAAAATAGCTGATAAAACAGTATCCCTAGCGCCGCCGCAAGGATCAACAGCGCCGAGCGTGAATAAAACCGCATCAATGCCTTACTTTCAATAGGACGACCGCAATAAGCAGACTCAGCAGCGTCGCAGCGGAAACCAGCGCGGCAGTTAAGGTCAGGTTGTCGAGCGCCGTAATGGTCGCAGCATCGGGCAGAGCTTGCCAGCCAGCCACCCATGCGGGCGAGGCGGCGAAGTCGGTCGTCAGCGCCGGATCACGGTTGGCATAGACGTAAGTATCCCCGACTTGATCGACACGTTCAAGCGCCGCTGCGTTCAACGGATATGCCGAGACGATGTGGGTCACGCCCCACTGACCTAGTACAGCCGTATTCAGGATGGCGTCGCGGTTGGCGGTCGCCAAATCATCCCCCTGCACGCCAATTAATGGTGGCAGAATGACGCTGTAGCCTTGCTGGTTGATTCCGCCACCCTGCTCGACCGCCGCCGCGATTCCGCTCAACTGGAATGGGTCGACGCCGCCAAACAAGCGCAGATGATAATCCTCAGCGACCTGCTGCTGCAAGCTGTAGGTGGGTGAATAAATTCGGTATGCGCCTAACTCGGTCAGGCGTTCAGCAAGCTGCACCTGATCGGGCGGGAGCCAAGCACTCTGCGGTCGCCATTCCAACCATGCGACCCCGTTGATCGCCAAATCCGCAAAGACGAGCACGATCAGCGCCAACATCAAGCGGTCGCCAGCGAGCCGCCCGATTTGCGCCAGCAAAAGCAGCACGCCAATTCCACCGCCGCCGACAAGGATCGACCAGCCGTTGACCGCCGGAACATTCAGGAGCATAAAGCCGCCGACCAGCAGTGCCGCCAGCATTCCGGCAAAGGCGAACAATCCGCCGCGCCGAATTCGCTGGTCGATCAACCACTGAGCGCCGTAACCCGCCAGCAGCGGCGCAATCAACGCGACGACGAACCACGCCCGTGACGGCACGCGAAACCAGAGCAGCGCCGGAATCAGCTTGACGAGCAGCGTCCAAAACGGCGCATTGATGCCAAGTGCATAGAGCGCCGCGATGATGGCAGCGACCGCCCAAAACCAGCGTCTGGCGGCGACAGTGCCGATCAGCGCCAGCACGAGCACGGGCAAGCCAACCGATGTCAGCGTCTCGATATTGCCACCCTGCGGAGGCAAAAGCAACCCGATCCACTGGGTAGGCTGGAGCGAGAAAATTCCGGCGTCTTGGGGCGTAATCGCGGCGCGGCTGAGATAAGGTCGCCATGCCAGCAGCGGCAGCGTAAGCGCCAGCGTCAGCAGCAAAATCAGCAGCCCCGCCGGAACGAACCGCCACAGCCGTCGCAGACGTTTGAGCCGCACTGCCTCGACCAGCACATACGATCCCGCCAGCGCGTAGGCGAACAGGCTCAAGCGCACGTCTGCCAGCAAAATCAAGCCGCCGAACAGCGCGACGACCAGCAGATCACGCAGCGCAATATGCCGCACCTCTACGCCGATGGGGTCGTGGACGACTCTCCCAACCGACCCCATCAAGAAAGGGAGCCACGCCAGCGCATAGAGCAAATCGAGGTGTCCAGCGCCGGTATGCCCGATCACGCGCGGCGAGAGCGCATATGCCAGCGCACTAATCCCTGCTGCCCATTCCCCTAGTCCGAGCGACCGCGCCCAAATCCACATCCCTGCCCCAGCGATAAGCAGGTGCAGGGCAACCATCAAGTCGAGGAAATAGACCTCTGGCAGCAGCAGACTGATCCATTGCAGCGGATACGCCGTCTTATTCAACGGATCGGCGGCGAAGGGCTGCTCCGCCATGATGGTTTCACGCCAGAGCGGAAATGTGTGCTGATCAATAACGGCTTCGCGCAAGAACTGCGCGGCGGGAAGATGCGACGTCACCGCATCCGAGAAAAGCGCGCCCGGCGTGAAGGGAAGCGCAGCGGGACGAAAACCGGATGCCAGCAAAAAAGCCGCTCCCAGCACGACGATCAGCAGCTTAACGCGCATAGATGCGAACGCTGCCAACCTGCTGCACGAGTTGCAACGTATTCACGCAGTCGCCTGCGCCCAATTTCGCTTCTTCGGGTCCGTAAATCACGTAGCGCACGTTGAATTGATCGAGCAGCGCCGAGCAATTATCTGTGCTGGCGTACCATGCGCTGACCGCCTGCTGCTTCGCTTCGGCGTCGAGCGTCTCAAAGGGATGCCCATAAACGACACGCGCACCCGCCCACCCGGGAATCCAAATGCTCGCCAGCGGCGATGCCAGTACGACATCGGTGGTGGTGGTGTGATTGCTCAACCAATTGTTGTAGACAAGGGCATAGTCACGTTCGAGGAAAATGCCGACCGCAAGCTGCGGGTAGCCCGTGATCGCCGGAAGTACCGGCAGAAACAGCATCAAGACCTGACTGATACTGATCAATGGAATGAAGATGGCAAATAGATAGGAGCGCCAGCGGCGGCTGATGCGCGGCAACCAGACGTCCTCGACAGCGCGCGTCGCAAAATAGGCAATCGGAATCATCAAGCCAACGGCGAAACGGCGCTGAACATTGAGCGGCAGGTACATAGCGATCAACGCCGCAACTAACCACAACAGCAGCAAACGGTCGCCATCTCGCTCGAAACGGCGTACGACTCGATAAATCCCCGGTAAGGCGATCAGCAGCGGAAGCCCGAAGCCAAGCACCAGCAGCAGCGGCGAGGGCGACGAGGTTACGTTCTGCTGATTCCACTCTGCCATTGCGGGGTTGTAGAGCACCGTCAGCCCGTAGTAAACGGCAATCGGAATCGCCGGGACGATCACCGCCAGCGCCCAACGCACGAGTCGCAGTGGCAAATGTCGATCCTGCCACCAAATCGTGGCAATATAAAGCATGATCGCCCCGCCAACTGGCACAAGCGCCTGCGGATAAAGCAGCGCCAGCGCCACACTTAAGAGCGATGCCATGGGCCATGACGAGTCAATCGTCGGGTCTTGATCCGCGCCGGGTCGAAATGCCGTAATGAACAACCCTGTCAGCAGCGCCAAGCAGGCAATGGTCAGCGGAAAATGTACATTCATGAAGGTACTGTAAAAGGGAAATGCTTCGGGGATGGCGAAATCAGGCAGCGCCGAATTTTGCAAAATCGGCGCGAACAGCCAACCCAAGCCTGAACCCAGTACCACAATGATAAAGAAAATGCGTCGCGCTCGAATACGCATCCAGATGGTCGCGCCTAACTGATAGAGGGCAACGTACATGAACAGTGATGCGCCGACGCGCGCAACGTGAAATAAGACAATCGGCGGCAGGCTGATTAGCTTGGCGAGATGCCCCAGCAGCAGGTAGATCACCTGAATAAATGCGCCGCTGTGCACTTCCGGCGTGTGCTGGAAATAGACCAGCCAACTGCCATCGTAGCCTAAGCGCATCTTCGATATATACGTCGCGCCATCCTGAAAATTGTGGAGTGCGCCCATGAACTGCCAGTCCGATATCCCTGTCAGCGCCACCCAAAGCAGCGGCGAAAATGCCAACAGCACCAAAGCGCTGCCGACAAGAATCACCCAACGCCATTCAGCCGACGCGATATGAACCGTCTGTCGTGATTGCATCGAGCTTATCCTGAGGTACTGTGTGGTGGGATTATCCCACGTATGCGGCATCGATCTCGCTTCCACAACTATAGCGCATTGGTATGCACAATTGCGGTTTTCTTAATTGTAACTGCTTGTTTACTAGAAACTTCTCAAGAATTGATCAGGAACTATTAAAATCAATGCGGAAAGCGGTAAAGTCTCGATAAAATAGGATCAGGCAACCTAAGCAGTAGAGGTAAACGTATGGGCTTTGACGCTGAGAACTTTGGAATCGGATTGGTTGCAGGCTGGGCGACCGCCTACGGCGTGTATCGCGCGCGGCATCTGATTCGCGCGACAATCGATTCGGTCGGCAAAGGCGCAGAAACCGCACAGAATTCTGCGACGCGCAGCGCGGACAGCCGCTACATCAGCGACTTGATCGAGCAGTGCGAAACGACCCATCTCGCCGGAAAATCCATCAAGCTGAGCGAGATCGTGGTCGAGCCGCGTTTCCTGCCCGCCGCTGAATTCGCCGTACCGCCCGATAACGACGTTGTCCGCAGTGTCTATCGAGTCGTGCCGAACGCCCCTGATCATCCCTACTTGGCAGCACCTTTCAACGTCGAAACGCTTTCGATTAGTGAGCTTGCGGACGGCGCGACCGCGCTCGCCCTGCTCGGCGTTCCCGGCAGCGGGCGGACAACCGCGCTGCTGTCGATGGCGCTCCACAGCCTCGGACGGCTGCGCTTCGACCCGCCGCCGGACAAAATCCAAGAACGGCTTGACGCTGAAGAAGCGAAACTCGAGGAAAAGGAACGCGCCGTTCGCGTGCAGGAACGGATCGTCATGCAGCAGCGCGCGAGGGAACGGCTCGCCAACGAAGCCGGAGTCGCCTTTCATGCGGAAGCCGACGCAGAAGCTGACAAAGAGACGCCGCTGTTTCATCGACTGATGCCGGTTTATGTCCACCTCGTTGACATCCTCGCTAGCGCGAGCGACTTGGGAACTGAAGTTGACCCCGCCGAACATCTCGTACGCGCGGTGCAGGATACCGTCAAGCGCGTGACCGCCAGCACTATCCCGCGCAATCTCTACAGCCGCCTTAATCGCGGGCAAGTCCTGATGCTGATCGACGGCTACGACGATCTTCCCGAACGCGACCGCCCCGCCGCGCTGGCGTGGCTCAAGGCGTTCCTCGATCAATATCGCCAGAACTTCGTCGTCGTCGTCGGACCTGCCAGCGGTTACGGTCGTTTGCTGGAAGTCGGCTTTACGCCGATCTTTATCCGTCCGTGGAGTGACCTCGACGTGCAGCGTGCCGCCGTACAGTGGGCGGATGCGTGGGGGCAAATCGGCAAGCGTCGGCGCAAAGCCGCCCGCCCCGAAGACGAAGCGGTCGAGCGCGCCTGCGTGAACACCCGTGCGCTCACACCGCATGAGGTCACGCTCAAGATTTGGGCGGCATACGCCGACGATACCGAAATTCCCGGCGTCGAAGGCTGGATTCGCGCCTTTTACAAGCGACACGTCGCCAACGCCGAAGACCTGATCGCGCAGATGGCGCAGATGGCGGCGCTTCAGCTTGATGAAGGCTTCATCAATACCGAGCGCTTGCAAGCGCTGGCTATCGGCGCTGATTCGGTCGTGCAAGCCTCACCGGACGTTGACACCTCGGACGAAAACGGCGACGCGGAGCCGCCCACTAAAACCGCCGGCAGCGCGACTAAAAAGGATAAACGCAAAGCGGATTCGGAAACCTTGAGCGCACAAGGCAAACTTCTGGGGATGCTGCGCCGCAGCGGACTGCTCACACGGCATCGCGGCGACCACTACCTGTTTCGGCATCCGCTGCTGGCGGCGTATCTCGCCAGCCTGACCCTGAAGGATGCCTCCGCCGAGACGCTCAGCGAAAAGGCGGCTGTCCCGACGTGGCACGACGCTATCGCCTACGCCGCACTGACGCGACCCCTCGACACGCTGGTCGCAGAACGAATGCGCGGCGAAGCTGATTTGCTGCAGAATCGCGTTGTCGAAATGGCGCGCTGGCTCTACTATGCCAAGAGTGACGTCGAATGGCGCGGTACGGTGCTCAACTATCTGGGCACACAGTTAGTCACGCCGAGCCAATATCCGCTGATTCGCGAGCGCGTCACCGCCGCATTGATCGATGCGCGCGACAAAAACGTGCTGCTGATTTTCCGCAAAGCGGTGCGAAATATCGATCCCGACATTCGCCGTCTCGCCTGTCTGGGTATGGGCGCGGTCGGTGATCCTGAGGCGCTGCGCGACCTGCTGCCGCTGCTCAATGATCAAGACAGCAGTGTTCAGCTTGCGGCAGGCATGGCGCTCGGCACTATCGGCACAGAAGAAGCGCTGCAAGCGATGGTGAACGGGCTGACCAGCGGAACCGAACAGCTTCGCCAGACGATGGCGGAAGCTTTCGCCGCCCTGCCAGAAGCAGGCTATCCAACCCTCTACGAAGCGATGAGTCACGAGGACTTCATGCTGCGCCGCGCCGCCGTCTTTGGGCTGCGGCGTCTGCGGACGACGTGGGCGCTAGTCGCTATTTATCGCGCCTTCCTCGAAGACGAGCAGTGGTACGTGCGCTCTGCTGCGCAGGAGGCATTCCAAGAATTGACCTATGGGCGTACGGATAACTTGACCCGACCGTACCCGAAGATCGAGGAAATTGGGTGGCTGCAAGAATGGGTGGCACGGCGCGGCGAAAACATGCCCGCCGGGGACGGCGCGAATCAGATGCTGCTTAAGGCATTAGCCGAAGGCGAAGCGCCGATCCGCACGCTGGCAGCACTCAATTTGGGACAGTTGGGGATGGTCGATACCATGCGCGCGCTCTATTCGGCGCTGCGAGACGGGCGTGAAGAAGTCCGCGCGGCGGCACATCGGGCACTCTCTGATCTCCAGTTGCAAATCGGCATGGAATTACCCGCGCCGCTCTAGTAACGGGGTTGAGCGATTTCGGCAAATGAGCGAAGACTCGGTATTCTCGGCGGCAGATTATCCAGCCAATCAACCGGAACGGGCTATGACTGCTTACGCTTTTCGTCCGTTGGAGATTAGCGAACTCGACGACGCCTACGCCATTATTGAAGAAGTCACGCGGTGGCTGCTTCGTAAACGGGTACGCCAATGGTTAGAACCGCTGCCCTACGAACTCTACCGGGAGCGCCAGCAGCGCGGCGATAACTTCGGCTTGCTGATCGATGGCAAGCTTGCGGCGGTCGTCTCACTGCTCGACGACCGCCCCGCATACTGGGACGACTATCTGCCCGAAACCGGATTCAAGTGGCTGACGACACTAGCATCATCGCGGCGCTATAAGGGGCAGGGTTTGGGACAGATTGTGATCGAAAAGGCGGGGCAGTATCTGACCCATGCGGGCATCGATGAAATTTACCTCGATTGTGTGTACGGCGAGGGGATTTTGCCGCAGTATTACGACTTGCTCGGTTTCGATCAACTTGCGCGTAAAGAGATTGAATTCCCACACGGCATATTAGACAGCATGTTGATGCGCAAACTGCTCGGCGGAACGATGGCGAGCTAACGCCGACTCACGAAGCAGGTGTCGCTTCGGGCGTAAGCTCGCTGGTTGGTTCGCCCGTCAGTTCAGGCATGACTTCAAGCGTTGGGAAGCCCTCTGGAAGCTGTTCGTTCGCGGACGGGCAGAGTACGACGCGGTCGAAATCCGTATGCATGATAAAAGTCTGCTCACCCGCCTGCAAAACGATGCGATAACCGCTGGTTTGTTGAGGAACGGGCGTACTGTTCGGCGGTGGACAGTTCATGGTGTTGTCCGTCCACGACGCCGGACGCACGTCCACCAAGCGCACGCGACGCGTCGGCAAATCGAGATCAGCCGCGACCGCCCGCTGCGCCATATCCACCAGAACCGCCGCAACCGGATCGCGCTCAATCAGCGCAGCACCGTCTAGTGCAGCAAGCGCTGCTTCGGGTGTGCGGGTGGATGTGGCATTGAGGATGTCTTCAGGTGCAGATAAATCTGAATCCATTGGCGTGGGAGTCGGTGGGGCAGGACTCGGCATCAGGGTCGCCGTCACCGGGATCAAGGTGAGAGTCGGGACGGCAGGATCAACCGACGCGGACGGCGCACAGGCTGCCGCGCCGAGGATCAGCAGGAGAATGAAGCTGCGCGCGTTCAATTTCCGCCGATCATCGCCTCGACTTGCTCAATCGTCGCTCCTTCGATGGTGACGATTTTCTCGCGTCCGTTCGCGCCAGCCACTATTTCAAGGTGATCGCTTGAAATACCGAGCCGTGCCGCCAGAAACTCGATCAGTTCTTTGTTGGCAGCAGGGTCACCCGCCGGAGACGCCATCAGACGCACCTTCAGCACACCGTCGTCCTGTACACCGACGATTTCGGTCTGATCCGCCTGTGTCACGACACGGATGTTCAGTGCTGCGCCGCCTCTAGCATCGGTA
>JBBSNT010000023.1:0-22951 GCA_038260485.1 Aggregatilineales bacterium
GCTATATCGACCCAGAGGGCGGCGATATGCTGCGCTTCACGCTCGAAACGGCGCTGCGCGCCAATCCGGACGTGATCCAGTTGATCACATGGAACGACTACGGCGAAGGCACGATCATCGAGCCGACGGAAGAATTCGGGTATCAGTACCTTGAAATTATCCAAGCTGCGGCGCATGATCTGCATGGCGATGCCTTCAGCTTCGCTGCGGCTGATCTGGAACTCCCGCTGCGGCTGTACACCCTGCGCAAGGACAACCCCCACGATGATGCGATCAACGCGCAGCTTGACGACGCGGTGGCGGCGATCATCGCGGGCGACCTGACGACGGCGGCGCAAATCGTGGACACGCTCGACGCCAACTAATCCTCAACCACCCGCATCACTGCATCGCGCGAGGCGACTTTTAGGTCGCCTCGCTTCGTTTTCGTGATAGCGCGAAAACAACCTCCCCCAGATTTTGAGTACGGTGATCTGCCCTACCCGTTTTTTGACATCACCGAGCGCCAAAGCTATCATTAGGGACGTTACTGTAACGTAAAGTAACGTTACAGTATTAAATTTCGTAAAGAAATCGTGTTTTCGCATCTAATTTACGGTTGATTCATGCCGTGACCGAGCAGCACTTACGTTTATTTGAGGAGCAAGCAATGAATTTCTTCCGACTATTTTGTTTCACAGTCACCCTTTGCCTGATGGGTGTATCCGGCGTCAGCGCCCAAGATGCGCCTACGGATTCGCTCGGCGAATTGGCGGCGCGCAGCGATTTCTACGTTGGCGCGGCGGTGTCCATTCCGCTGCTGCGTAACGATGCTGTTTACGCCGAAACGCTCGCCCGCCAGTTCAATATGGTCACGCCTGAAAACGTGATGAAGATGGAAACCTTGCAGCCGGAGCGCGGCAGATTCGATTTTTCGCAGGGCGACACGCTGGTCAATTTCGCTGAAGCGCACGGGATGCGCGTGCGCGGACATACGCTCGTCTGGCATAACCAGCTTCCACGCTGGCTGACCAGCGGAACGTTCAGCCGTGACGAAGCGATTCAACTGCTTCACGACCACATTTACACCGTTTTGGGACACTACAAAGGGCGAATCGCCGTTTGAGACGTGGTCAATGAAGCGATTGCCGATGATGGCAGCGGTCTGCGCGATACACCTTGGCGCGACCTCATCGGGGACGACTACATCGAACTCGCCTTCCAATTCGCGCACGAAGCCGACCCCGACGCGCTGCTGTTCTACAACGACTATGGCGCGGAAGGGTCGGGCGCGAAATCGAATGCGGTCTACGCGATGGTGCAGGACTTGCTCGATAAGGGCGTGCCGATCAACGGCGTGGGGCTGCAATCGCATTTCACGCTTGGCACGGTCAACGCCAACGCGATTTCGCAGAACATCAAGCGCTTGGGCGATCTCGGTCTGCAAGTGGAGATCACCGAGGCGGACGTGCGCTACGCGGGCGACGCTGACGCGGACATCCTGCGCGATCAAGCCGCCGATTATTATCACCTGCTGCAAGCCTGCCTCGATAACGCGAACTGTACCGCCTTCATCACGTGGGGCGTAACCGATGCAGCAACATGGCTGCGCGACAGCAATTTGGGCTTCTACAGCAACCCGACGGTCGAGCCGCTGCTGTTCGACGACGACTACGCGCCGAAACCCGCCTACTTCGCGCTGATGGACTTACTGGCGCGCAAAGCGGGCGTAACCTCGCCGATGACCGACGCACAGGTTGACGCGATGCTCGGTATTATCAACAGCCCCGCCGTCGAAATCCCGCCGCCAAGCATGAGCGACGCGGCGCAGCTCTCGCCCGATCCGGTGGCGGGACAGGTCTATTACGCGCCGTTTCCGGTGAAGATCACTCTGGACGGCGCTGACGCCGACTGGGAGAATATCCCGCGCGTGACGGTGGACAGTGGCCCGATGATGCCGCCGAACAACGATACGTCGTTCGTGTTCGCGGTCGCTGCTGACGACACCAACCTCTACTTTTTGGCGGACGTTCACGACAGCCAGATCACCTACGGTACACACGATGCTGGCGCGGAGTGGTATCTCGAAGACTCGGTCGAGTTCTACATCAACGCGACGGGCGACCTGAGCACAATGGGCTACAGCGATGGAATCGCGCAGATTGCGTTGCTCGCGGCGAACATCAATAACGCCGATGCCGACGCACCAATTCTCGGCGGCACAAACGCGGCGCGCGTGGGCGCGAAAGCGGTTGTGGTGCAAACCGACGATGGCTACCGCGTCGAGGCATCCGTGCCGCTGGAGTCGGACTTCTGGTCGATCATGCCGGAAAACATGGAGACACTCGGCTTTCAGGCACACCTCAACGACGCAAGCGATGCCAGCGGACGCGATACCAAGCTGATCTGGTCAGCAGCGGATACGGATGATCAGTCGTATTCGAATCCGAGCCTGTTCGGTCAGTTGGTGTTCTGGGACGTGAATCCGTAAATTTGTGACTCCATAGGGGCGGGTTTAACACCCGTCCCTCCCCTACAGCCTACAAACTTTAACGTGGCGGACAGCGCTAAGCAGTACAGCCAAAAGTTGGTTATAACTGCCGCAAAAGATTCATGTGCAGATAAAGGATATTTTCATGACCTCTAGCGACTCGTTTCGGCTGGTCGTCCCTGTAGACGGCGGCTTTATGGCGTTCAGCGGAGTCTAGATCATGCGGATGAACTGGCGCTGGTTTGGCGACGCGGATCACATCAAGCTGTGGCAAGTCGCCCAAATTCCGGGCGTGCGCGGGATCGTCGGTACGCTTGAGGATATTCCGGTCGGCGCGGTCTGGTCGGTCGAGCGGATCGCCGCGCTCAAGGCACAGGTCGAGGCGGCAGGTTTAACGCTCGACGTGATTGAGAGCATTCCAGTTGCCGAGGCGATCAAGCGCGGGCTGCCGGAACGCGACGCGCTGATCGACGCCTACTGCGAGAGCGTCCGCAACATGGGGCGCGCGGGCGTGCGCGTGCTGTGCTACAACTTCATGCCGCTGTTCGACTGGATGCGGACGGAGATGCTGTTTCGGCTGCCTGACAACTCGGTCGTGACCGGCTACACGCACGACCAGATCGCTAGCTATGAACTGGCGCGCGGGTTGGAAACGCGGGTCGCGTGGGCGCGCGGCTTCACGGGCGACGAACTGCAAGCTGCGCTCGGAGATTACGCCGAGATCGACGACGATGCGCTGTTCGTGAACCTCGTCTATTTCCTGCGGCGGGTGATTCCGGTGGCTGAAGAAGCAGGCGTCTCGCTGGCGATTCATCCTGACGATCCGCCTTGGTCGATCTTCGGGCTGCCGCGCATCGTCCGCGACGCTGTGAGCATTCAGCGGATTCTCGACGCAGTGGACAGCCCAAACAACGGCTTGACCTTCTGCACCGGATCACTGGGGACACTCGCGGCGAACGACCTGCCCGCGATGGTCAGGCAGTTCGCGACGCGGATTCACTTCGTCCACCTGCGCAACGTCCAGCGGACGGGTGATTATGATTTCTACGAAGTCGCGCATCCGTCAGCGTGTGGCAGCGTCGATATGAAGGCGGTCATGCAAGCGCTGATCGAGATCGGCTACGTGGGGGCGCTGCGACCGGATCACGGGCGGCGCATCTGGGACGAAGACGTGCCGCGCACGGGTTACGGACTGTATGATCGGGCGATGGGGGCGATGTATTTGCAGGGGTTGTGGGAGGGGTTAAGTTAACCTCACTCCTTGCAAACCTGCGGTTTGCCGTCCCCTCTCCCTAGGGAGAGGGGACTTAAGTACCCCTACACAGATCATAACGCCCCTACGAATTCAGCACGTTGGCGTTATCCTTCGCGGAGCCAGACGCGCATTTCGCCGGGAGCGCGGTTCGCCCACAGGAAATACGGGATCGCCTTGAAGGTGAAAGGCTCGTGCGCGATCTCGGTCTGCGACTCGGCTTGATACAAACCGCCCTGCCAGTTCGCGGGCTGGACGCGCTGCGCCTCGCCCGTGATCACGCCCGTGCCACCAAACAAGTCGGCGTCAAATCCTGCGCTCAGTTCAGCGGTCGGTGGGATGACGATGTTGGCAAGCTGCGCGCCGTTATCGACGCCTTCCAAGCAGTAGACAATCGGTCCACGCTGCAAGGCGATCTGTCCCGCATCCTGTCGGATTTCGGGATGCGGCAGAATGCGCTCGACGGGCATTGCTAGCGTCAGGGTGACCGTATCGCCTTCTGCCCACGCGCGGTTGAGACGGGCGTAGCCCTTGACGACCGATGCCTCGACTAACTCGCCGTTGACCGCGATTTGATGCTGATGACACCAATCGGGGATGCGCAGCGCAAGCTCAAATTCGGTCGACTCGACCAGCTTGAGGCTGAAATTCACCCCGCCCTCAAAGGGATAGCCGGTCCGCTGCTCGATCTCGACGTCTGTTCCAGCGAACGACAGCTTGACGCTCGACGTGTTGTAGAGGTGGACGTAGACCGAGTCATCGGTAGACGAGTAGAAGTAGTCGCCTAAACTGGCGACCATGCGTGCGAGGTTTGGCGGACAGCACGCGCAGTCGAACCATTCGGAGCGCTGGTAGTCACGCTCGCCGTGAATGCTGCTCCACTGCTCCGCCGGATTGACGTTGGGGTGCGCCGCCAGCGGATTGGCGTAGAAGAACAGTGATCCGTCGAACGAGACGCCGCTGAGGACGCCGTTGTAAAGCGCCCGTTCCATCACATCGATATAGCGGCTGTCGGGGTCGAGGTGGAACATACGATGCGCCCAAAAGACCAGCGCAATCGAGGCGCAGGTTTCAGCGTAGGCGGTTTCGTTGGGCAGGTCGTAGGCGAAGGTGAAGCCCTCATTGGTGCGCGCGGGTCCTAAGCCACCCGTGACGTACATCTGGTGTAACGTCAGGTCGCCCCAGATTTGGCGGCAGACGTCGCGCAGTTCGGCATCGTCAGTTTCGGCGGCAACGTCAGCAACGCCGGAATAGAGGTAGAGCGCGCGAACGGAATGCCCGGTCGCTTCGTGCTGGTGGCGGATCGGCTCGTGTGCCTGACAATAGTTGTAGGTTTTCGCCCAGAATTTGGTCGGGTCGTCACCGCGCTCCTGCGCTTCCATGTCGAAGTAGAGCGGTTGCTGCCCGCGCTGATCGACGAAATACTTCGAGAGCTTCATGAAACGCTGCTCGCCCGTCTCGTGATAGAGCTTGACGAGCGCCAGTTCGAGTTCGGGATGCCCCGGATAGCCGTGCCGCTTGCCTTCGTCCACGCCGAAACGCGCGTCAATGTGGTCAGCGTAGCGCGTGAGCACGTCGAGCAGCTTGCGCTTGCCCGTCGCTTGATAGTAGACGACCGCCGCCTCGATCAAATGCCCCGCGTCGTAGAGTTCGTGCCAGTCGCGCAGGTTCGTCCAGCGCTTTTCCGGCTCGACGGCGGTAAACCAGATATTCAGGTAGCCGTCTGGTTGCTGCGCTTTTTCGATCAGATCGATGACGGCATCGACCTGCTGTTCGAATGCGAGATTCGGGTGTGTCTTGAGGCTGTGTCCGACCGCCTCAATCCACTTGCCCACGTCCGAATCCCAGAAGATATGTGGCTTAGGCTGCCCCGGCTGCCAATCCAAGCGCCACGCATCAAGCCGCCCCGTGATGTCCATCTGGTGATGGACTGCCGGAATCGTGCTGTCGCGGTTGGTCGCCTGACGATCAGCCCAGAAGCCCTGTTTAATCTCGACTGCCTGCGCAGGGACAGCTTGTAAATGCGATTTATTTGCGAACAAAATAACCTCCATAAAAATGGTCTTGCATTCGTATTCTAGCCCTTAGACTCTAGTAGGAACGATGGGATTTGACTAGAGCCGGAAAGCCGCGAAAATAGAGCACTATTGCCAGCCGTTGACGATAGAGAGGAAGGGCTGCGTTATGCGGATGATCATTGATACCGACGCGGGCGTCGATGACGCAGAGGCGATTTTGCTGGCGCTGATGCACCCCGACGTGCAGATCGAGGCGATTACGACGGTCTGCGGCAACGTCAGCCTCGTCCACGTGATCCCAAACGTATTCACGACGCTCGACGTAATGAAACGCAGCATCCCCGTCTATCGCGGGGCAAGTGGACCATTGATCGCTGACTGGTCGCCCGAACCCTTTCACGGTGCGGATGGCTTAGGCAATTACGCGGCGCGGCTGCCCTTTCTCCAGTGTAAACCGCTGCTCGAAAGCGAAGTCGCCGCCCTCGCGCTGATCCGGCTGGCGAATGCCTACCCCGGCGAACTGACGCTGGTCGCGCTCGCCCCCATGACCAACATCGCCTTAGCCACCCGGCTTGACCCAAGCTTTCCCGGCAAAATTAAAAGGCTGGTCTTCATGGGCGGCGCCACCTCAGCGATGGGCAACACCGTCAACATCGCCGCCGAATGGAACATTTTTTGCGACCCCGAAGCCGCCTACATCGTCCTCTCGTCGTTCCCGCAGGCGACCATGATCTCGTGGGAAGCGACACTCCGGCATCCGCTCTTGTGGGCACAATACGACGCGCTCTCCGCCCTGACCAGCCCTGCGGCGCAGTTCTTCGAGGCGACCAGCCGCCTCGCCTGCCAAACCCGCGAAGGCATGGGGCTGCTGATCCCTGACCCGCTGGCGATGGCGGTCGCGCTCGATCCCTCGCTGGTGCGCGCCAGCCAACAGCACTACGTGACGGTCGAACTCGGTGGCAGACATACGCGCGGGCAAACGGTAATCGATCACGAACGGCGGCTCGGTCACGAACCGAGCGTCGAGATCGTCACGGAGATCGATATGGCGGGCGTATTCGGGCTGTTCGAACGGGCATTAGCGTTGGAATGAGCCAGCCTAATATAAATCAACCAAGAAGCGCGCGTAATAATTAGGACTCTTTGCCGTTTTATCTTTCGCAGAATCCTTTAAACTCTACCTTTGCAGGACTTGCGCTTGAGAGGAGACCTATGGTGCGTAAACTTGTACCTTCGCTGTTGATCTTGGTCGTGTTTTTGTTGACCGCTGCGCTTCCGCTGGCAGCACAGGACGACGAACTCGTCTTTGGACTTATTCTGGTCGGTCCCAGCACCGATCATGGCTGGAGCGAAGCTCATTACGAAGCCGCGCAGTACGCCGTAGAACACATTGACGGCGCGAAGCTGCTGATGTTCGAGAGCCTGAACTCAGCCGACTCGCCGGAAGCTACGTTGATGAGTGTCGTCACCGAGATGGTGAGCGAAGGCGCGACCGTGATCATCACGACCTCAGACGCTTTCGAAGAAGACACCTCGACGGTCGCCGAAGCGTTCCCCGACGTGACGTTCGTCAACATGACGGGCAGCAACGTCCTCAAGGGCGCGCCGGAGAACGTCAGCAACTACGACGTGCAGTTGGAATGGGCAGAAGAATTGGTTGGCTGCAGCGCTGCGCTGACAACTCAAACGGGCAGCATCGGCTATTTGGGACCACTGATCAACTCGGAAACCCGCCGCCTCGCTTCGTCCGCCTATCTGGGCGCGAAATACTGCTGGGAGAATTACGTCGGTGGCGCTCCTGAAGACCTGACCTTCACGACCACGTGGATCGGCTTCTGGTTCAACATCCCCGGCGTCACGCTCGACCCAACTGAAGAAACCAACTCGTTCTACGACAATGGCGCAGACGTGGTGCTGTCGGCAATCGACACAACCGAAGCGCTGACCGTCGCCGGACAGCGTGCCATCGAAGGCGAAGCAGTTTACGCCAGCGGTTACGATTATCACGAAGCCTGTGACGTCGCGTCGGAAGTCTGCATCGGCGTGCCGTTCTACAATTGGGGACCCTACTACACTGACATGCTGCAAGCCGTCAAAGACGGAACATGGACGCAGTCGTGGACATGGGAACCGCCGTCGTGGGACGACATCAACGACCCTGACGTCTCATCGGGCGGTTTCGCCAAGGGACCCGCGCTGAGCGAAGAAGCATTGGTATCGCTGGATGCGTTCCTCGCGGAAATGACCGCCTTCGGCAGCGACCCGGACAACAAAGATCGCGTCTTCCTGTGGGAAGGCTCAATCAACTATCAGGACGGTACTGAATTGCTCGCGGACGGCGCATTCGCTGAACCGCTCAATATTTGGTATCTGCCGCAACTGTTAGAAGGTATGATCGGCGCAACTTCGTAAAGACGCCGAAAACACGCTTTAATGGAGGCGTAGGGATGGCGATTTCGCGGCTCCTGCGCCTCTTTGCTGCATAATGCTGTTGGCAAAGGATGGGAAAATGATGATCAACGACACGGTGCTGTTGAACGAGTGGCACGTCGTTGCGCCGAGCGAAGATCTGCCAACCGGCAGCCCGTTCGCGGCGCGCTTGCTTGACGAGGATATCGTGATCTGGCGCGTTGGCGATCAGGTATTGGCGTGGCAGGATTTGTGCATTCATCGCGGGACGCGGCTGTCGCTTGGCAGAGTCGAAGGCGAGACGCTGATCTGCCCGTATCATGGCTGGGTCTACAACGACGAGGGCAAATGCGTGCGAATTCCGGCGCATCCTGAGCAAATCCCGCCGATTCGCGCCCGCGTGCAAGCTTACCGCGCGGTCGAGCGTTATGGTTGGGTCTGGGTATCCCCCGGTGAGCCGCAGCACGAGATTCCCGCCTTCGAGGAATGGGACGATCCGAGCTACCGCAAAATCATGGCAGGTCCCTATCGCTTTCATGCGGGCGCGCCGCGCGTGCTCGAAAACTTCCTCGACGTGGCGCATTTTCCGTTCGTCCACGAGGGCTATTTAGGTGACCCGTATCACACCGAAATCAGCGACTACGAAGCCATCACGGACGAGAACGGCATTACGTCCGAGGGCATCCGCCTGTGGCAGCCAAACCCTGATGGCACGGGCATCGGCAAGGACGTCGCCTACACCTACCGCGTGATGCGTCCGTTGATCGCCTATTTCGTCAAAGAAATGGAGCAGCGCTTCTCGATCTACTATGCTGTGACGCCTGTCAGCGAATTCGAGAGCGTGGGCTGGATGTGGATGAGCATGAACTATGGCTTCGACATGCCTGAAGACGAACTGCGCGAATTTCAGGACGTGGTGTCAGGGCAGGACATTCCGATTGTCGAATCGCAGCGACCGGAGCGGCTGCCGCTCGACCTGCAAGCGGAACTGCACCTACGAAGCGACCGGACGGCGATTGCTTATCGACGCTGGCTCAAGCAACTGGGGCTGACGTTCGGGACGGCGTAAAAAAGCAGCCCTATCCCCAACCCTTCCCCGAATTCGGGGAGGGGAAAGCGTCCAAAGGACGCTGGGGGTGGGATAGCACTTACTGCACGTTAAACCGCTCCGGTAGCCGGATGTTCGCCCTTTTCGCGATGGCGGCGGCACGGGCTTTCGCCTCGGCGTAGATTTCCGCCTCGTTAACGGTCAGGACAACGTGATCCCGCATCAGCCATCCACCATCGTGCTTTCGACGTTGTGCGCCTGCATGGCGTTGACGAGGTTAGCAACCGGATCGTGGAGCGGCAGCATATTCGCCGTGTTGGGGTTGATGACGGCGAGATCGGCTTTTTTGCCGACTTCCAACGCACCGATTTGATCGTCCCAGAGCATGGCGCGGGCGGCATTGTTGGTGACCATCGCCAACACGGTTTCGACGGGCATGGTCGTCGGGTCGAGCAAGCGTCCCTTGTTGATCAAAGTTGCCAGCCACATATCGTCGATCAGCGTCATACGGTTGTTGCAAGGCGCGCCGTCCGTGCCGATGGTGGCACAAATGCCCTTGTCGAGCATCTCCGGAATTTTGGCAAAGCCAAGCACACGCATCGCCGCCGCTGGATTGTAGGACACTGGCACGTCATGGTCGGCAAACATCTGGATTTCGTCGTCAGTCAGCCAAACGACGTGGACGGCGAGTAAATTGCGGTCGAGCACGCCGAGCCGATTCAGATGCGTGACCGTCGTCGCACCGCGATCCTCGCGGGCGAATTCGACTTCTTCGCGGATTTCAGCCACGTGCATCTGAATACCCGTTTGGTACTGATCCGCCAGCGCTTTGGTGCGAACAATCAGCTCGTCGGAATTGTTGAAGATCGTCCGCAGGTTGAACCAAATGCGAATGCGGTCGTTGGCTGCGCCGTGCCAGCGCTCGTAGAGTTCGACCTGCGCATCCAGCGATTCATCGGTGGTTTGCTGCCAGTTGACGGGCAAGCCGATGCCCATGTCCATCGTCGAGCGGCTGAGGTTGGCACGTAAGCCTAGCTCGGTGATGCCGCGCGCCATCCCGCTGACGAACTGCCCACCCGCCTCGCCAAAACAGGTCACGCCGCTGCGAATCTGCTCCAAGCCGCACAGCAGCGTGCTAACGTAGCTGTCGTCCTCAGTCAAGCTGCTCTCGTAGGGCCAGATGCGCTCACGCAGCCAAACGAGCAGATTCACGTCGTCGGCGATGCCGCGCCCTAACTGCTGCGAGGTGTGAACGTGGGTGTTGATCAGCCCCGGTAAAATAATGCGTCCGCGTAAATCGACGCGCTCGACGTCGGCAGCCGCCTGAGCGAGCAAGTCAGCACTCTGCCCGATTTGCACGATGCGGTCGCCATCGATCAGCAGCGCACCACTGTTAAATTGGCGGCGGTCGGCATCCATCGTCACAATGCAGGCGTTGCTCAGCAGTCTTTTGGTCACAGCGACTCCTCCACTTGTATGGGTAATATTCGGAATGGTGGGAGTATAACGCGCGGCGGCTGGATCGTCGGTGATTTGGACTACCACAGTCCGCGCTATTCAGACTAAAATCACTCGACGGTCTTTACTGTAGATTTGACCCTGACCCATCGTAATCAAGGAGACACTATGCCCCACCTATTCGAACCCTTTGCCCAGCGCGGCGTCAGCTTTCGCAACCGAATTGGCGTCGCGCCGATGTGCCAATATAGCTGCGAAAACGGCATGGCGACCGACTGGCACTTCGTTCATTTGGGATCGCGGGCGGTCGGCGGCGCGGGCGTAGTGATCGCTGAGGCGTCAGGCGTCGAAGCGCGCGGGCGCATTTCGCCGCAAGACCTCGGTATCTGGAGCGACGCCCACGCTCAAGCGCTCGCACCGACCGCCGCCTTCATCAAGGCACAGGGCGCTGTAGCGGGCATTCAGATCGCCCACGCAGGGCGCAAAGCCGGAACGAGCCGCCCGTGGGAAGGGCATCACTCCCTAAGCAACTCGGGAGGCGGCTGGGAGATTATCGCGCCGAGCGCCATCCCCTTCAGCGATAGCTACCGCACGCCTCAGGCGATGACGAAGGCGGACATCGCTCAGGTGCAGGCGGCGTTCCGCGACGCGGCAGCGCGGTCGATTGCGGTCGGCTTCGAGCTGATCGAACTCCATGCCGCGCACGGCTACCTGATGCACGAATTCCTCTCACCGATCAGCAATCAGCGGACGGACGAATACGGCGGCAGCTTCGAGAACCGCATCCGCTTCGTGATCGAAACTGCGCGTTTAGTGCGGTCGGTCATGCCGGACAACAAGCCGTTATGGGCGCGTTTCTCGTGTACAGATTGGATCGAGGGCGGCTGGGATATTGAGCAGTCGATTGAACTGGCGCGGCGGCTCAAACGCGAAGGTGTCGATATGATTGATTGCAGTTCGGGCGGAATCGCCCCTCAGCAGAAGGTGAAGGCGGGCGCAAGCTATCAAGTGCCGTTCGCAGAGGCGATCCGCTGCGATGCGGCAATCGCAACCGCCGCCGTCGGCTTGATCACCGAGCCGATGCAAGCCGACGCTATCGTCCGCAACGGTCAAGCGGATATGGTGCTGCTGGCGCGGAAAATGCTGGACGATCCGTACTGGGTGCTGCACGCCGCACAGGCGCTGGAGCAGCCCGCACCGGTGCCGCCGCAATATTTGCGGGCATTTTAAGACGCTGCCTTGTTGACGATCAACTACATGATCACGCTCTCGGTGGACGAAAAGGACATTGTCCAGCTTGCGGTTGGTCAGTCAGTCAACGTGACGGTTCAGGTGCTCAACAAGACGACGCTCAACGACACGGGTCGGCTGACGACGGGCGGCAGCGATGGAAACTTTGCCGGACGAGGAGGTGGCTGATGAAACGCTTTAGACGCAGCAACGGCAAAAAGCCAGCGGATGAAACCCCCGCTGGCGAGGACGCGGTGATCGACATTCATGGAATCACCAAGACCTATCACATTGGCGAGATCGACCTGCAAGTTCTCAAGGGGATCGACCTCAAGATCATGCGCGGCGAATTCGTCTCGATCATGGGTCCTTCGGGGTCGGGCAAGAGCACGCTCATGAACATCCTCGGCGCGCTCGACCAGCCCTCGACGGGCACATATCACCTCGACGGGATCGATGTGGCGCAGTTGAGCGAAAGCGAACTGGCGCGCATCCGTAATAAGAAGATCGGCTTCGTCTTTCAGAACTTCAACCTGCTCAAGCGCACGTCGGCACTGCGACAGGTCGAACTACCCTTGCTCTACGCGGGGGTTGGTGGGCGGTCGCAGAAAGCGAAAGCCGCACTGGACGCAGTCGGACTCTCCGAGCGCCTGAATCACCTGCCGAGCGAGCTTTCGGGTGGTCAACAGCAGCGCGTCGCTATCGCGCGGGCGATTGTCAACGAGCCGTCGCTGATCCTCGCGGACGAGCCGACCGGCAACCTTGACACGCGCAGCGGTAAAGAAGTCATGCAGATTTTCCAGCGCATGAACCGCGATCAAGGCATTACGACGGTCTTCGTCACGCACGATCCTTGGATCGCGCGGCACACGAACCGCATCGTCATGCTGCGCGATGGGCTGGTGATCGCTGACCAGCGAATCGCCGAGCCGCTCGACGCGGAAACGGCAGAGCGCCCATCCGAGGCGGAAGAACTGGCGACAGTCTTCGAGAACGCCTATTACGGCGGACGTGCCGAAGAATACACCTAGGTGCGCGCATCAATCTGCTTGACTGATCTTTCGGGGCAGGACTTCGATTTGCGAAGTCCTGCCCTTTCGCGGGATGCTCCCCACCCTTGCCAGCGCGCTTACAAACTTAACAATCGGTGTGGACTCACTCTACGGCTTTGCGATCCTCGCGTGAGCGCGCTACACTTTCGTAGGTCAATAGTCTAACGTTGCAACTGTTTCCATTTTCGCACCTGCGTGAGCCGCATCCGTGCGCGATGGGTCGTCATTGATGCTCAATGGACTATGTGGTTTTGGCGATCTTGCTTCCCCGCTGAGGGTCTTTTATGCTTTGCCGAGTAGGGATACTCAAAGATCGTTTTTTGTCTTAGCTAAACGTAGGGAGAAATCATGTTCAGAACTAAGCGTTTCAGCATTTTGCTGCTCGCCGCCCTGCTGCTTCTCGGCGTATCAGTCACGGTTCAGGCTCAGGATGCAACGCCTGAGATGATGGGCGCAACGATCCCCGCCGTCGCCTGCGACGCACCTGGTTCGCTGACGCTGCGCGTCTGGGACGAAAATTGGGCGAAAGTCCTCACCGACGCCACCAACGCATGGGTCGCAGACTACTGCCCCGGTGCGGAAGTGAACGTTGATCTCGTGCCGTGGGCACAATATTGGGATTTGCTCAAGACCGATGCCACCAGTGGCGACCTGCCCGACGTATTCAATCTGTCGCAGGATCAATTCGGCTTCTACGCCGCCAACGATGTGCTGCTCAACCTTCAGCCCTACTTCGACGCCAACGGCGTGGACACAAGCGTTTGGGGTTCAGGCTTAGTCGATCCTTATAAGGACGCCAACGGCGACGTTTACGGCGCACCCTTGAACTGGGACAGCATCGTCATGTTCTACAACAAAGACCTATTCGATGCGGCAGGTCTAGATTACCCGACCGCTGACTGGACGTGGGATGATTTCGCCGCCGATGCTGCCGCGCTGACTGACAGCGCCAACGGTGTCTATGGTGCAGCGGTCTACAACGACTATCAGTCGGGCTGGTCGAATTGGATTGCCTCGGCGGGCGTGACGCCTGTCGCCAACCCAGAGCGGACGCAGTGCACGCTGACCGAACCGGGCAGCGTCGAAGCGCTGAGCTTCCTTAAGGGACTGCTCGACAATGGTTCGATGCCTTCGATTTCGGTACTCGGTGGCACGAACGCAGACGACGAATACAACCTGTTCAAGTCGGGCAAAGTTGCCATGTACTCCAACGGTGAATGGCAGCTTCCGAACGCAATTGCCGACGTGCCCTTCAACTGGGACATGGTCACCCTGCCCAAGAACCCGACGACTGGCGAAAGCCGCTCGACCGTTCACGCAGTTGCCTATACCGCCAGCGCCACCAGCGCCAACCCTGACCTCGCGGCGAATCTCGTGCAGTACCTCGCCAGCGACGAAGGTGAAGCCTTCTTCGCGCAAGCCGGCGGCGTCCCGCCAGCCGACCCCGCGCCGGAACTTCTGGATATGTGGAAAAGCAGCTTCGGCGATACGACCGTCAACATTCAGGCGTTCATCGACGCGCTCGACAACTCACAAGGTGTGACGACGTTCGCGGAAGCGGGCGACCCGACCACCGAGATGATCGTCAACATTTTCGACCTCGGCATGAGCGTCGAAGATGCGACTCAGCAAGCATGTGCCGAGATTCAGCCGTTCTTGAATCCCGCATCGTAACAAAATTCTTGAGCACCAACGCGCACCACAAACCTCACCCCCATCACGCTTCGCGTGCCACCCCCTCTCCAAATGGAGAGGGGGAAGGCTTCCGCAGGAAGCAGGGGATGAGGTCACATCTACCACCTGACCGAGAGCGCACATGGCTTCACTGATCAACATTCTAGGGCATACTCCCCGCGAACGGCGTCAGGCGCTGTGGGGTCTGGCGCTGATCGCGCCCAACACACTCGGATTGCTCTTCTTCTTCGGCATTCCGGTGCTGCTCTCGTTCTACACGTCTTTTCAGCAGTGGAACGGGATCAAGCCGCCAATCTTCGTCGGGCTGGAGAACTTCGGACGACTGCTCGGCGATCCTGATTTCTGGCAGGCGTTAGGCAACACGCTCAAGATCGCAGCCGTGACGATCCCTATCGGGACGATCCTATCGCTCAGCGTCGCGCTCCTGCTCAACCAGAAGTTACGCGGGCGCAGCTTTTTCCGAACGCTCTATTTTCTGCCCGTCGTAACCTCAACCGTCGCCGCATCCATCGTTTGGACGTGGATTTTTCAGGCGCATTACGGGCTGCTCGATAATCTACTTGCGCCACTCGGCTTGCTCGACCTAAATTGGCTGACGCGCCCCGACCTCGTGCTGATCCCGATTGCGGTGGTGACGATCTGGCAGCGACTCGGCTTCGACATGGTGTTGTTTCTGGCAGGGCTGCAAAATATCCCCATGATTTTGTACGAGGCGGCGCTGATCGATGGTGCGTCGCGCTGGGAACGCTTTCGCTACGTCACGCTGCCGATGCTCTCGCCTACCCTGTTTCTGATCATCGTACTCGCGTTCATCAGTTCGTTTCAGATTTTCGATCAAGTTTTCATCATGACGGCGCGCACAGTCGCGGGCGGGGTGGGGGGCAGCGCAACAACCCTGTCATTCTTCCTGTACCAGAGCGGCTTCACGCACGCCGAATTCGGCTACGCTTCCGCGATTGGTTTAGCCATGTTCGCCATTATGCTGGCGGTCACCTTGTTCCAACTGCGCATTCAGCGCTTGTGGGTCTACTATGAATCAACTGACGGCTAAGAACGTTCAAGTAAGTGCCGAAGAAGCGACTCCCCGTTATGACCGGCTGTCGCTATCGATGCGAATCTTGGTCTACGCGATCCTGATCGTCGGCGCGTTGGTGATGGTGCTGCCCTTCGTGTGGATGGCTTCGACCGCCTGCAAGCCGTCGAACGAAATTAATACCATCCCCGTCACGTGGCTGCCGCAGAACGTGTCGTGCCTCGAAAACCTAGATGGACTTTACAATACGTCCGCGAACTTCAACCGCACCATCGTCAACACCGCGATCATGACGATTGGGCGCACGATTGGGCAGTTGATCACCTGCTCACTCGCGGCGTATGGCTTCGCGCGCTTTAAATTTCCGGGACGCAACCTGCTCTTTGCGCTCTGCCTCGGCTTGTTGATGGTTCCGTTTCAGGCGATTCTGATCCCCGAATACCTGCTGATTCGCAGTTTAGGCTGGCGCAATACGTTTCAAGCGCTCATCGTGCCGGGAGTCTTTAGCGCATTCGCGCTGTTTCTGCTGCGACAGGCGTTCCTGCAAATTCCTATCGAACTCGAAGAAGCCGCAACGATTGACGGCGCGAATCCGCTGCAAATTCTGTGGAGCATCACGCTGCCGCTCTCGATGCCCGCGCTGGCGGCGTTCGCCGTGATCACAGTGCAAGCCGCATGGAACGATTTTCTCTACCCGCTGGTGATCGCCAACAACGAAAGCACGCGCGTAGTCACGATTGGCATCGCTCTGCTGCAAGGTCAGCGCGATACTCCGTGGAACCTGCTGATGATGGGATCGCTGATTGCGACTCTGCCGATGTTGGTGCTGTTTGTGCTGCTTCAGCGCTACTTCATCGAAGGCGTGTCGATGAGCGGCGTCAAACGCTAGCGAATTCGCCCCCCCCAGAATACATTCCTCTATAATCGAACTCGTTATTTTGCTACGAAATGGCGAGAACATTTGCTCCAAATTGCTATTTATAAACCCGTTTGCTCTTGCCGCGATTTCATTGCAAATTAAGTTATTTCAACCTTATTAAGAGATTATCAGCAGCTTACGCCGACCGTAAAAAGTTGTCGTTTGAGCGGGTTTTGGGGCGTTCCTGTGAGCGCCCCAATGGCGTGACTTGAGCATTAGATCAGAAGCAAGGTTAGGCGAGCGAGTCCTTCGTCCACTGCTCATCAACACAGCGCCAGATGCTAAGCGGATTCGCGTCTTGCAGCGCGGGCGGGAGCAGCGCATCAGGCAGATTTTGAAAGGCGACCGGACGCATGAAACGCTTGATCGCCATCATGCCGACGGAGGTGGTCGCTGGCGCACTGGTCGCCGGATAAGGTCCGCCGTGCTGCATGGCGTAAACGACTTCGACACCCGTCGGGAAACCGTTCCAGATCAGCCGACCCGCTTTTTCGCGCAGCAGGTCGTAAAGCACGCCTGCCGCTTCGGCGTCGTCCGCTTCGCCATGAAGGGTAGTCGTCAGGTTGCCATCGAGCGTCGCCAGCGTCGCGCGCAGGTCATCGAACGACTCGCAGACGACGAACAGCGTCACCGGTCCGAAATGCTCGCTTTGCAGCGCGGAATCGTCACGAAAGGCGCGCGAGTCGGTTTGTAAGACGGTGTGTTCATAACCGCAAACGGGTGCGGACAGAGTCGATCCACCGCTGAGCTTGCTGACCTGCGGGCGGCTGAGCGTGGCTTCGACGGCGCGCGCGAGTCCCTGCTGAATCTGCGGGTTGAGCAGCACCGACGGCTGAATCGCGCTCATTTTCGCGGTCACCTCCGCGATGAACTGCTGGCTGTCCGTGCTGTCGATCAGGAAAACCAAACCCGGATTGGTGCAGAACTGCCCCTCACCGAGCGTAACCGATGACGCTAAGCCCTGTGCCAGTGCGTCGCGGCGGGCGGCGAGCGCTCCCGGCAGCACGACGAAGGGATTGACGCTGCCCATCTCGGCGTAGACGGGGATCGGCGTCGGTCGCGCGGCGGCAGCGTCGAAAATCGCCCGCCCCGCCCGCAGCGATCCGGTGAAGCCGACGGCAGAAACGCCGCTATGAGTCACGAGCGCTTGCCCGACCGCCGCCTGATTGCCCTGTATCATCGAGAACGTTCCAGCGGGCAAGCCCTGCGCTGCCACCGCTCGATTGATGGCGCGCCCGACGAACTCCGAAGTCGCAGGGTGACCGGGATGCGCTTTGAGGATCACGGGGCAGCCCGCCGCTAACGCCGCGGCGGTGTCGCCGCCCGCGACGCTGAAGGCGAATGGGAAATTGCTGGCGGCAAAGACGGCGACCGCACCAAGTGGAAACTGCATCCGGCGGATTGAGGGGCGCGGCGCGGGCTGGCGATCCGGCTGCGCGCGGTCGATGATCGCTTCGACGTACCAGCCATCCCGAATGAAGGCGGCAAATTTGCGCAGCTGCCCGGTGGTGCGTCCGCGTTCTCCTGTCAGGCGCGGCAGTCCGAGTCCGGTTTCATCGTCGGCAGTCGTCAGCAGCAGGTCGCCAATGGCTTCGGTTTCGTCCGCAATCGCGTCCAGCAGCGCGGCGATCTTTTCGGCGGGCGCGCCGCGAAGCACGCCGTAAGCCTCGTGCGCGGCACTGACCGCCTGATCGATTTCTCCCGGCGTGGCGTTGAGAAAACGCAGATCGCCCTGCATCCCCGTTCGCGGATTGAAGCTGTAAAACGCCTCTCCACCCGCGTGGCTGTCCTGCCCCGCGATCAAGTGCGCGCCTGTAAGCGTATTTTGCATCGGTTAGTCCTGTCCAAACATTCTATCGATCAAATTTAGGCGATTCGGGCTGAGCGTTACCAAGTTTCCGCGAGATGCTCTGCCGCGCGGAACGCCAACGCCATAATCGTCAAAACGGGATTGAAGCCGCCGTTGGTGACGTGAACCGACGCATCCATCACGAACAAGTTGTCGTGACCATGCACCCGCCCCCAGCGATCCACGACTGAGCTTTGCGGATCGTCGCCCATGCGACAGGTTCCGGCTTGATGCTGCCCCGCTGATAAACGCAGCCTCGGTGACGTGCCCCAGACTTTGACCGCGCCAGAGGCTCGCAGCCATTCGCGCGCCCGCTCGTGCATGAACGCCGCCGTTCGCACCGTTTCGGGGTGGGTCGTGCCGGAGAGCTTCGCCACCGGAATGCCGGTGCTGTCGCGCATCTGGGGGTTGACGGTCACGCGCGCGTCCGGGCTGGGAATCTCCTGAACCGGTCCCGTAACATCAGCCACGCGCAGGTAGTTGTCGCGCATAAAGGCTTTGTTGGCAGCCCCCCAACGCGGCAGGTCAGGCGGAAGCTTGCGCTTCCAGAAAATGATGGGCAGCACGACAAACTCGTCTGCCAGCATTCCCCCGCCAATAATACCATCATTGCCATGATTGAACTGCATGGTCGCCGTCGTCACGCCGGGACCGACGTTATCCTGCACGGCGTCGGGGAACAACCCGACCGCACCGGGATAATAGTGCCCCTGCAAGTGCCGCCCGACCTGATCGTGATTGTTGCCCAAGCCAGATTGTTCACGCGCCGACGCTGAATTGAGCAGCAGACGCGCCGATTCAATCGCGCCCGCGCTGACGATCACCACCTCGGCGGTCGCCTCGACGCGCACGCCGTCCAGCACATAGGCGACGCCCGTCACCCGTCCGCTTTCGCTGACGGTGATGCGCTCGACCATCGCTTCAGTGACGAGCGTGCAGTTTCCGGTCGCCAGCGCACGGGCGATCACCGTGTTGCCCGTGCCGTTCTTAGCATCGACCGGGCAGGCGAAACCGACGCAGTGTTGGCAGTGAATACAGGCTGCCCGCCCGCCGTAATCGACCGAGTTGATCAGCAGCGGGACGGGGCTGGTCATCCAGCCGAGCGATTGCGCCCCACGCCGGAGCGTTTGCCCTTGCAGGTTGACGCCGATCGGCGGCATCGGGTAAGGCTTGGCATAGGCGGGCAGATGAGTCATGCGAGCGTGATCGCCGCACACGCCGATCTCCCACTCGGCACGTTCGTAGTAAGGCGCGAGATCGTCGAAGCTGATGCACCAGTCCGCCAGCGAACTGCCTTCCGGCACGCCGTAGGTGCTCGCCATGCGAAAGTCCTGCGGCATGAAGCGCCACGCCTGTGCGCCGAAGACCTGCGTGCCACCGCCGAGGCTGGCAGCGTTCGCTTGATAGCGCCCATCGTTCGGGGGAACGATCACTTCGCCCGCGAAGTCTTCGTAAATGCGCGGATTGCCGATCACGTCGGGTCCGGCATTATGCCCGTATTCGGAGAAGCGCTGGTTGCGCAGATGGTCGCGCCCGACCTCCGCGAAGGAAAGGGCGCGCCCGCGTTCGAGCAGCAGCACTTTTTTTCCAGCTTCGGAGAGCACGCCCGCCGCGACTCCCCCGCCCCCGCCCGAACCGACAATCATCACGTCGTAGGTGCTCATCCTGTCACCTCGAAGCCGATCATCGTCCACGAAGCAGCCGCTTTGTTGCCCCCATTGTCGGGGTCGCTGTAGTAGCCTTCGGCACAGTGATTAACGACCCGTCGAAAGAACACTATTGGATCGACCGCCCAGACCGCAGCGACCGCGCCGACTTCGACCCGCGTCAGCAGCGCGTCCTGCTCGCTGGGCGAAATCTGCACAAAGCCAAACCCATAGCCCACCTGTGCTTCGGCGTCCAGCGCCGCTAAGCCAACTTCGTACAGCGGCAGCAGGGATTTGAGGTCGCGCTCGAACTGAGCGAACAGATAATCGCCAACGCCCGCTTCCCAGCCGCCGGGATCGTCGTCAGCGGGGAGGATACGATTGATTAATGCTTGTAAAATTTCGACGTGAGCCGTAGTAAGCATAAATCTATTTCCCTTCTCAAAGAGGCATTCGCTATTTACGAAACGGTAAGCGGTCATTCTCCTCTCGCTCGATTAGTGACAGGCTGCTTTGCAGTATGAGCGACGATAACTTAGTCCATCCATTTTTTCAAAGTGGTGCTATCGCAGCCCCTACCAGCGAAGCCTGATTCCGGCGCTGATTAGGGGATTTGCACAGAAATTTCCAGATTATTCGAATCGCTTGATAAAATGAACAGCAGCGTCATTCTGTTTTTGCCACACAAAGCAGTATCCTGCCCTACGGCAAGTCAAACAAATGCGATCTGGCATTCAATCTAGGTGCAGACTCTTTAATTGGATTAGAAAAAATTTGGAAACTTCTCTGTTACTATCTACAATCATTAATCAAGTGAGTAAACTTGAGATTTTACTCACATCTTAACAATCCGCGCTTTGTTGTGCAGCGACGATAGAGCGGTTCACAGTGTAAGGTTGATTCAGGCAGGGAATTTCGCCGTTCGTCCTATAGATGTCGCGTCTATCGCGAAGCTTGAAGCTTCCGACCGCCCCGTCCAATCACGAGCGAAACACTGCCCTCAACCACTGGCTGCGTCCGCCACCATTCGCAGCGCTGTACAACACGCCCGTGCCGCCCACTTGGGTATCCAACGCCTGATCCGACTATCCAGCGTCGTAAGTGTCACGCTTCACTGGGCGGCTTGGACAGATCATCAAATGTGAAAGTATAGGAATATGAGCAAGGCTATTCGCGTCCTGATCGCTGATGATCAAGATATGCTGCGGAGCGGGTTGAGTGTTTTCATTCAGACCTGCGCTGACCTGCTGCTCGTTGGTGAAGCAAGGGACGGCAGCGAGGCTGTCAAATGCTGCCAGACGCTCCAGCCCGACGTCATCTTGATGGATTTGCTGATGCCGGGGATGGATGGCATCGCCGCGATCCGTTCTATTCACCACGACTACCCTAGCATTCACATCGTCGTCCTGACCAGTTTCATCGACGAGAAGCTGGTCAGTGGTGCGATCAGCGCCGGTGCAACCAGCTACCTGCTCAAGAACGTCTCGGTCGATGCGCTGGCTGAAGCCATTCGGGATGCTCACAGCGGGAAAGCGACACTAGCGCGCGAAGCGGCGCAGACTCTCGTGCAGGCGGCGCAGCGCCCGACCTTCAGCCTGACCAAGCGCGAGCACGAGGTGCTCAACCTGATGGCGAAGGGCATGAACAATGCCCAGATCGCCAAAGAATTGATTATCGGCATTTCGACGGCGAAAAAGCACGTCAGCAATGTGCTGCGCAAGCTGAACACGAGCAGCAGGACGCAAGCTGTCGCGCTGGCGGTGCGTCACAAGCTGGTCACTGACTAAAATACAGACCGCAGATCGTCGCTTTAAATGCGAACATTATACCGTCGAAAGCGGCTTCGACTGTGCCCGTGTAACCGTCGTAAACGACGCTTCCCGGCTGGTTTACCCATGACAGCGCATAATAGGCGCTCTGAATCAGCAGCAAGACGACTTAAGGAAAAAATAGCATTGGTGTCCGCTCTTTTCCCCACTCCCAATTCTGCTTGAGGATTGCGCCACTTCCAGAGATACGCCTGTCAGAACCATTGGAGCCAGTGAGCGCTGTCATCACACTATCGGGCGCGCTGCGGCTCGCGGCAAGTTTTAAGGCACGCTTATCCGGCAGATCAACCGCTGTCAACTTGATTACTCCCAACGTCTCCAGCCCTATTTTGCTCACCATCAGTAATCGCTGGCAGCGCATTTAACTGCACCTGTGCCATCAGCGGCACGAATGCCAAAATTGAGAGCGCGAGCAGCCAAGTCAAAGCGCGTTTATGAAAAAACTACATATTCAAACCATCATTTTTCACTAAATCATTTGGGGTTTATCGCGCGAAAGGGCTGACCATCCAAATGTGATGCAGCGAACCGTATTCGAACATGTTCGCAAACGTTTTTACTATTGGGCAGGATTAATCTGCCCATCAATTCGCCAATTTGTACTGCTTGACAAATCGGTAAATCAACCTTAATATCGAATTAATTCGCGTGCAAGTTCGGATAAATTTCGTAAAGCCGCGAAGTAAATTACACTTTTCTTAGTGATAGATGTATGGGTAAAAAACCGACTCTTCGTGATATTGCAGTTCATGCTGACGTGGCGTTGAGCACCGTTTCACAGGCGCTCAACAACAAACCGGGCGTTTCGCCGGAAATGCGTCATCGGATTATTGCTGCCGCGAATGCAGTCGGGTATCGCCCCAGAATCACGGTTGAACTCCCCCTCGCCACCGAAACAAAAACCATCGGTCTCTTGACCAAACGACGCAACGGCGATGCGCTGCTCATCAACCCGTTCTATTCCTACATCATTGCGGGTGCGGAGCGTGAATGCGCTCGGCACCAGATCAGCTTGATGTACGCGAATATCGAGGTTGACGAAC
>JBBSNT010000024.1:0-22876 GCA_038260485.1 Aggregatilineales bacterium
CAGCCGCCCGACGACCAACCGCAGCACGACCAGCAGCGGCAGGGCGATACCGATGCCAACCGCGTCGTTAAAGTGGATCCCGCTTTCGCCCAAAATGATCCCGCCGCCGATCAGCACGACCACCACGAACAGCATCAGGTAGCGCTGGATGCCGGAGCGGTCGAGGCGCAGCGGACGGTTGTTGATGAACATCACCGCCACGCCGACGACCACGCCGATCAGCACGCCATCGACGCCGCCTTGCAGCGCCCGCCACGCCGGAGTCTCGATCCGGCTGGCAGGCACCAGCGGCGTGATCGCGTTATAGCCGCCGTACATCAACGCCCCGACCAACGCCCCGAATTGGATGCTCATCCAGTCGATCCGCAGCACCCGCCACGCCCACGATCCGAGCAGCACGTAGACCACGCCCAGCGCGCCAGCGGCGATCAAGCTCGTGGCAATGCCGCTCTGAATCATCGCCGCGACCATATAGTCCTGTCGCCACACCACCGCCCGCAAGCCGAGATAGCCGCTGACCGCGCACAACGCGACCAGCGTAACCGTAATCCCCTCGACCACGCGCCGCAGCGGACTCGACTTCATTTACGGACAATCTCCCACGCCAGATGATTGATCTCCGGCAGGATCAGCTTGTCCAGCGCAACCTGCACCGCGTTCGGGCTGCCCGGCATCGAAAAGACCAGCACCCCTTTGTAGACGCCCGCCGTCGCGCGGCTCAACATCGCCGCCGCCCCGACTTCCTGATAGCTCAACATGCGAAACAGTTCACCGAAACCGGGCAGCGGCTTTTCCAGCATCCGGCTGATCACGTCGTAGGTCGTGTCGCGCGGGCTGATGCCTGTGCCGCCGTTGAACAGCACCAGCCGAACCTCAGGCATCGCGGCGAGTTCGTCGAGCGCCGCCGCCACTTGATCCGGCTCGTCCTTAATCAGCCGATAGGCGGCGACCTGATGCCCCAGTTCGTCCATCCGCCGCTCGATCAACTGGCGGTTGACGTCGGTTTCCGGCGTGCGCGTGTCGCTGACCGTCACCATCGCAATCGTGATCGGCTGGTATCCGGCTTTCTCGCGGTGTTCGGCTGTGCTCATGCTTAATTCTCCGACAGTACGGCGAAATTCGCTGCTGTTTTGTATGCCCAAGTATAGGTGAAGATTTGCTGCTGGTCTTCGATTAAAATTTCTATTAGGTGTAGTCCCTTTTCGAGAGGCGGGGTGGTGCAGGTTTCGACTTGTACCCACAGTCGTCCATTGAAAGGGATCATCATGCCAAACATGAAATTATCGACGCTGGCACGCGGTAGCATCAGATTGTTCATGATAACCCTTGCTCCAAAAGCCGCGGAATAACTGGGGAAATCCTCACTGCTTAGTTCCCTCACAGCGGCAACGCCGGGGATGTCATGCGGGATAACGCCCACGCAAAATTTGGTTGTCTCGTCAAGCGTGCTACCGGGTTCTGGATTGATGTAGCTGACAAATTCAGGCGTGGGCATAGGGTGATGGATGAGAAATTCTGCGGTGGGGAGGAATGCCGGATCGAGTGAAGTCTGGAATCCGCCATCTGGCACCAAGATCGGGTAAAGCAACCACACGATCATCACAAGAATGAAAACAATTATGCTGCATAAAATTACCCAAAAGAACTTACGCAACTTACACCTTATGAATTTACTCAACCAGCATCACCACCCGTGTGCCTATCTTATTCGATTGTACGTTTGTTCGCATTAGAGATTTTTTACGCGCAGTACAGATCAATCACGAAGTGAACGAACTGCCGCGTGATCGGCAGCGTCGCCGCGTGATCGACATCTGTCGCCGTCGCCGCGACCTGCCGCCAGACCAGCGCGTCCGCGATCAGCCCCGCCCATTCCGGCATCTGCTGCTGCGCCCACGCTGCTGCCTTAATCTTCGAGGTCTGTTCGCCGTTCGTGAGCGCGTAGCGGGCGCGGCACATCGTCAGGATCACGTAGCTCTGCGCGCTGCGATGATCGATGTGCTTAAGGTAGTCGCGCCATTCGCAGACCTGATCGTATACCGCTTGTAGGAACTCCGCCTGCGTAATCGGCGCGATCAGGCTGGTTGCTTCTGTGCCGTAGAGCGTCAGCCCTTTTTCGCGCACCATGTACCAGTTCATCAGCCAGTCGATGCCCGCCTCTTTGAAATGAAACGGCTCGCCGGGGCTGATAATCGCCAGCGGCAGCCGCTCAGTCTTGAACGTCCGCAGCGCGTGAACCGTCACGTAGGCGATCTCGATCCGGTTTTTCCACTGTGGGCGATTCGTCACCACCGCGCCGTGCACCTCATCGAGTGCGGCGAACTCGGAGTCGGTCAGATCGTCCGCGATAGCGACCAGCAGGTCAACGTCGCTGCTAATCAGGTCGAAATCGCCTGTCACCAGCGATCCATACAGGTACACGCCGATCAGCTTATCGCCGAGCGCGGCTTTGATCCGCGTCAGCAGCGTGTCGATCAGGTCGTTCACGTCGGGATAGGGCATCTTTGTCATGGATTGCCTGCTTTGTTGGAGTTGTCTCACAAGTCTGTTATGTCAGCAACAAATCGTCCCTCTCCCCGCTTGCGTGGGAGAGGGGCAGGGCAAGGCGAGCCGTAGGCTCGCACTTGCACGGGTGAGGGGTTAGCTTACTGCACCGTGAAGCTCACGCGATACGGCTGCTGCACGTAATTGCCGTCGTTGCCGACGACGATCAACTGCACGTCGTAGTTGCCCGGTTGCAAGCCGGGGACGGTCGATAGCTGCCCGTTGACCACGCTGTTGTATTGCACGTCGTTCATCGTCACCCACTGATCGCCGAACTGTCCGCCGTGAATCTCCAGCTTCCAGTACTGCGCCTGCTGCTGCGAGAACTGCACCGTGCCCACAATCGGGAAGCCCGCGCTCACGATCTGACCGGGCGTCGGCTGCGTGATCAGCGCCGTGATCACGATTGGGCTGCCGCTCGCGTTGAGCAGATCAAGCGTGCAGGCAATCGTCGGCAGGAAGGCGTAACCCTGCGCCCGCGCCCAGTTTTCCGCTTGAACAGCGTCTTTCGGGTCGGGCGGCGGCGCGATGAACAACTGCTCGCGGGCAGCCGGTGCGCTCGATGCCACCTCAATCGGCACTTGGCAGTAGAGCGGCGGGGGCGGCTGTGGCTGCCCCGGCTGTACCGAGAACACAATCGAACTGGCGACACCCGGATTAATCGGATTGACCAGCACTTGATAGATGTCTGGCTGAATCTCTTTCAGCCACGGCCCAGCCGGCGGGGGCTGCTGCTGAGTCGGCTGCGGCGCGGGCGGGTACTGAAGCTGACCCTGCCCATCGGGGATCGCGGCGGGGCTGTCGAGGTACCACTCGTTGATCGTGCTGTCGCAGCCGGTCGCCGGTTCGCGCAGCGATGGGATCGCGCAGGTCGCTCGCAGCGACATGCCTGACGGCGCGTTCATTTGATCGCTTTGCAAGCTGCCATCGACGGCGAACTGACCGAGCAGCGCGTTGTTATTGTAGATATTGTTGATCACTGCGCTCCAGATCGGCGCTGCGCCGGTCAAGCCGGACGTGTTGCCGCTCATCGGCGTCGCGTCGCTGTTGCCCACCCACACGCCAACGACCACGTTGCGCGTATAGCCGACCGTCCAGTTATCCTTGAAATTGTCGGTCGTGCCCGTCTTGACCGACGTGTGCAGGCTGCCTGTGTTCAGCGGACTGTTCGAACCCATCGCCGGACTACGCGCGACGTTGTCGCTCAGGATGTCGCCCATCAGGTAGGCGATACGCGGATCGACCACCTGCGTGCCGTAACCCTCGCGGTTGACCGTGCTGCCGGTTTGGTTGCCACGCGGGCAGCCGTTCTCGTATTGGTAGACGATATTGCTGTCGCTGTCGAGCACGCACAGGATCGCCGTAGACGGCACGAACGACCCGCCGTTGGCGAACGTGCTGTAGGCGCGCGTCAGTTCCAGCAGCGTGATGTCGCCGCCGCCCAGCGTCAGCGAAACCCCGTACTGGCTCGGATCGCTGCCCAAGCTCTCGATGCCGAAGCGCTGCGCGATCTCTAGGAACGACGGCACGCCAATCCGCCGGAGCGTCTGCACCGCCGGAACGTTATAGCTGTTGGCGAGCGCCGTTCGCATTCGCACCGGCCCATGAAACGTCCGGTCGTAATTGAGCGGCTGATAGCCGTCAATGTTGGTCGGCGTGTCCCAGATGATGTCGCCGGGAGTCATCCCCTGCTCAATGGCGGAGGAGTAGGTCAGCGGCTTCATCGTGCTGCCCGGCTGTCGCAGCGAGATCGCCACGTTCACGCGCCCGTCGATGGCGTCATTGTTGTAATCGACGCTGCCCACCATCCCCAGAATCTCGCCCGTCACCGGCTTCAGCACGACGACCGCCGCGTTGGTCGCGTTGTTGCCCGTCAGCGCCGCGATCTGGTTGCGCGCTGCCGTCTGCACCATGTCATTGACGTCGATGTCAACCGTCGTATAGACGCGATAGCCACCCGCCGCGATCTTGGCGTCGGGGATTTGCAAATCGCGCATCAGCGACTCAAATTCCTGCCGCGCGTAGACCGTGAAGTGCGGCGCGCGCAGCGGCGCTTCCGGCGGGTGATAGGTCAGCCCATCGCGCAGCGCTTGATCCCGCTGCTGGCTCGAGATGAAACGCTCCGTCACCATCCGGTCAAGCACCTCGCGCCAGCGCGCCTCGACCAACCCTTGCACCGCCGGATCAGGATTCAAGGGATCGATGATCGACGGGGCTTGCGGCAGTCCAGCGAGCAGAGCGGCTTCGCCCAGCGTCAGGTCGCTGACGCCCTTGCCAAACAGCGTTTGCGACGCCGCTTCCGCGCCATAAGCAAGGTTGCCGTAATAGATTTCGTTGAGGTAGAGCGACATCACTTCTTCCGGCGTCTTACGCTGGCGCAGCAAAAATGCCAGCACGATTTCCTCGACCTTGCGCTGAATACTGCGCTCGTTGCGGTATTCGTAGTCGAACAGGATGTTACGCACAACCTGCTGCGTGATCGTGCTGCCGCCGCTGTCGCCCTGCGCCAAACCGACGTACTGCAAGAAGGCGCGCGCCGTCGCCTGCACCTCAAAACCGGGGTTGGTGAAGAAGGTGTCGTCCTCGATGCTGATCGTCGCGTTGATCAGGTCTTGCGGGAACTGATCGTAAGTGACCTTCGTGCGCTTGCCCTCGTTGAAGGCTTCGTACAGCAGTTGACCCGTCCGGTCATAGAAGAACGTGCTCTGGAAGCCGTTGTAGTCGTCCACCCGTGAAACTTCGGCTTGATACTGTTCTTCCAGCCGCGCACCGAGTGTCGCCGTCAGAATCAGCGTGATCAGCGTCAAGCCGCCGCAGAAGGTCGCCACCAAACCGAGCGCGATTGCCGCGCATCCCGGCGAACAGCCCAGAATCCGGCGTGGGCGCGCTTTCTGACGCGGCGGCAGCCCGCCTTGAGCCGGAACTTGAGCGGGCTGCTGCGCCTGTGGCAGCGGATACGCCGCCGGATTATTAACCGCCGGATACGCCGCCTGTTGTGGGGCGCGGGGATTTTGTCCAGCGATAGCCGTGTTTTGCGGCACAACGGGCGACGGCACCGTCGTCTGCGGCGCAGGCTGAGGGCGTTGCGGCACGGCTTTGCGCGGTGGGTGTTCCTCGCCGGGGACGTGAACCAGCGTATGCTCGAACGGGACGATGTGCGGGACGGTCTGACCGCTCTGGAAGGCGTCGTTCTCGTCCTCGAAATCGGGGTTCGGGTCGAAGCCGCCGCTTCCCGGCAGCGTCTTGCGCACGTCGTTCGAGGAATCGCGTTGGCTCGATTTCGGGTCGCGCACGGTGAACAGATCGTCGGTTTCGTCGTCGTCGTCCATTTCGAGCGTCGGCAGCTCGTGAATGTCGGGCACGCCAGCCGCTTCGTCTTCGCTCGCATCTTCCGGCAGATAATCCGCCTCGTTGACGGCGTTCATCGGTGTCAGCGTATCGAAATCCGCCTCGGTTTGCGCGTCGTTCATGTCGCTAAACAGCGCGTCGCTAGACGATTCGCCGGTCGGCGCATCGCCAATCAGCGCTTCTTCCGGCGTGAGGTCGCTTCCGTCTTCCGGTTGTTCTTCCGGCGGGCGGAAGGGTTGTTCTTCGGGCATAGTCTGCTCCGCTCAACATCATCGTGCTTAGTTTGTTTGATTGTAGCAGAGTCTCTATAAGCGTCCATGCCCCTAATCTGACGTCTGAGGGGCGGTTAGCGGACGAACAGACGCCGAAACCACCGCCTCGACGATGGTACAGGTCAGCCTTGCCCACTTGCCCGATTAGTCCGCCCCATTGGCTACGTTACACTCTAAGTATTCTTGTTCACAGGGAGACAAACCCATGCCCAACTACATCTGCGTGACCTGCGGAACCCAGTATCCCGCCAGCGATCAACCGCCCGCCCACTGCCCGATCTGCGAGGACGAGCGCCAATACGTCGGCGCGAACGGGCAGCAGTGGACGACGCTCGACGCCTTACAGCAGGATCGCCACATGCTGATCGAACCGATAGAGCCCAAGCTCTATCGCCTCAAGCCCGAACCGAAGATCGGCATCGGTCAATACGCCCACCTCGTCCAAACGCCGCAAGGCAACATTTTGTGGGATTGCGTGCCCTTCATTGATGACGCCACCATCAAAGCGATCAACGATCTCGGCGGCGTCCGCGCCATTGCCATCTCGCACCCGCATTTTCACACGATCATGAGCGAGTGGAGCCGTGCCTTCGACGACGCCCTGATCTACATCCACGCGGGCAACCAGCCCGACGTCGTGCGCCCCGACGACGCCATCCACTATTGGGAAGGCGACGCGCTGCCGCTGTGGGACGGCATCACGCTGATTCACTGCGGCGGGCATTTCTTAGGCTCGTCGGTGCTCCACTGGCGTGACGGTGCCGACGGACGCGGCGTCCTGCTCACCAGCGACACCATCGACATCGTGGCGGATACCCGCTGGGCGACCTTCATGTACAGCTATCCCAACGCCATCCCGCTGCCGCCCTCCAAAGTCCGGCGGATCGTCGCGGCGGTCGAGCCGTACGCCTATGATCGGCTTTACGAGAGCTTCGGCGGCGTCATGGACGGGGACGCGAAGGCGAAGGTTCACGCCTCAGCCGAGCGCTACATCGCCGCGATTACGGAGTAAACCGTACAGCAGAATCGCTTTATAATGGGCGTAGGTCACGAGGATAATCAGCATGCCTACGCCATTGATCGACCGCATCAAAGCGCGCGTCAGCCAACCCGCTTATCCGCCCGCCACGCGCCCGCAGCTTGAGGCGGCGGAGTGGGGCATCGGCTTTCGCCTGCCCGACCTCGTGCGCGACCTCTACCTACAGGTCGGCAACGGCGGCTTCGGTCCCGGTTATGGCATCATCGGGCTGGAAGGCGGCTTCGAGATTTATGACCAAACCTTGGTCGCAAGCTGCTGGATTTACCGCGACCTCAAGCGCCGCCTCGAAACCTTCACCTTCAGCCCGCCCGCGTGGGACTGGGGCAGCGGTTGGATCATCTACGCCTACTGGGGCGGCAACCTCACGACTATCGTCGATTGTGCTGATCCCGCGCTGCCGGTCTATGCGCTCGACTCGCTCGACCTCAAACCCCATTCGTCAAAGACGCTCGATCAATGGTGGCTCGGCTGGCTCGACGGCACGCTTCAGCAGGCTTGATCAGCGCCGCCCCTGACAGACCAATCCGGCTGACCCGTGCAAACGACCCGCCTTACGTTTATCATTAGGTGCGATCTAAGTCGGGTAGAGGCTGCGAGCGATTGCACATTCCAAAACGACTCCAGTTATTTCGTTGGCGCAAATGGCACGGGTGGGTCGGTGGCTTCCTGATCTTGCTGATGCCCTTCGGCGCGGTCATCGGCGTTCGCGCCTACAGCGCATGGGCAGCACGTGACCGCATTTTCACTCTGCAAACCGTGCCCGAACGTCCGGTTGCCATCATCTTCGGCGCGCAGGTTTACAGCAGTGGACGACCGAGCGCCATGCTTGCCGACCGCGTCAAAATGGGCGCGGAACTCTATCACGCGGGCAAAGTGCGATTTCTGCTGCTGACCGGCGACAACGGCAGCGCCTCCTATAATGAGCCGGAAGCCATGCGCCAGTACGCGCTCACGTTGGGCGTTCCTGACGATGCGCTCGTGCTCGATGACGCGGGTTTTCGCACCTACGATAGCTGCTACCGCGCCCGCGACGTTTTTCAGGTCAGCGAAGCCGTGCTCGTTACGCAGGCGTTCCATCTGGATCGCGCGCTGCTGACCTGCATCGGCTTGGGCATCGACGCGGTCGGCGTCAGCGCCGACGTCATGCGACCGACCGGCTACGCACGCCGGTCGCTGCTCGTCAGTGAACTGCGTGAATTCCCATCCACCGTACTGTCCGTGCTCGACCTCTTGCGCGGCAAGCAGCCGTTCTATCTCGGTGAACCGCTGCCCATCGGCGTCGAACCCACCTAAGCAACGCCTTATCGTTCAATACGTCTAGATAAAGGACTCTGAATGTTTGCACAACTACCGAATAAGATTGACGACTTCCAAAACTGGGATTGGGCGAAAATTGAGCCGTACTTTGCCGATCTCCAAGCGCGTGAGCTGACCGCCGCGACCGTCGTCGCATGGCTGACCGACCGTGCCACTATTGGACGCTTGATCGATGAGTCGGTCGGTCGGCTCTACGTCGGCACAACCCTTGACACGACCGACGAGGAAACCGAGAAGCGCTATCTCGCCTACCTCGAAGACATCATCCAGCCCGCCAGCGTTGCTGACCAGCACCTCAAGGAAAAGCTGATCGCCAGCGGTTTAGAGCCGCAGGGTTACGAGATTCAACTGCGCAATATGCGCACCGAAGCCGAACTCTTCCGCGACGAAAACGTGCCGCTGTTCACGCAGGAAGGCAAGCTCGGCACCGAGTACGACAAGATCATTGGCGCGCAAACGGTCGAATGGGACGGCGAAGAGCGCACCGTTGCCGCGATGAAACCAATCCAGCAAGACGCCGACCGCACCAAACGCGAGTCAGCATGGCGCGCCGTCGCCGAACGCCAGCTTGCCGACCGCGAGGCGCTCAACCAACTGTGGCAGCGTTTCCTCAAACTGCGCATCGAGATCGGCGGCAATGCCGACATGCCCGACTACCGCGCCTATCGCTGGCACGAATTCCACCGCTTCGACTACACGCCGGAAGACTGCTTGCGCTTTCACGATGCGATTGCCGAAGTGGTCGTTCCAGCCGCGAAACGCATCTACGAGAAGCGCCGCCGCCGCATGGAGATCGACTCGCTGCGCCCTTGGGACTTAGCCGTCGATCCGCTCAACCGTGAGCCGCTCCATCCCTTCAAAGAGATCGCTGCGCTCAACAACACCACCTCGACTATTTTCCACAAGGTTGACCCGCAGTTAGGCGAGTATTTCGACACCATGCAGCGCGAACACCTGCTCGACCTCGACAACCGTAAAGGCAAGGCGCCCGGCGGCTACTGTACCTATTTCCCGGTTGCCGAACGCCCCTTCATCTTCATGAACGCCGTCGGTATGCACGACGACGTGCAAACGCTGCTGCATGAGGGCGGGCACGCTTTCCACGACTTCGAAATCACCAAGCTGCCGCTCTATCAGCGCAGCGCCGCACCGATTGAGTTTGCCGAAGTCGCCTCGATGAGCATGGAACACATCGCCGGACGCTACCTGCCGCAGTCCGAAGGCGGCTTCTACAGCGACGCCGACGCCGCCCGCGCTCGCGTCGAACACCTCGAAAGCGACATCCTGTTCTGGCCCTATATGGCGGTCGTCGATGCTTTCCAGCAGTGGGTCTACACCCATCCCGACGATGCGATGGAGTCCGCCAACTGCGACGAAAAATGGGGCGAATTGTGGGATCGCTTCATGGGCGGCATCGACTACAGCGGCTTGGAAGACGTCAAGGTCACAGGCTGGCATCGCAAGCTCCACATCTTCCAGATTCCCTTCTACTATGTCGATTACGGCATCGCTCAATTGGGCGCGGTGCAGGTCTGGCGCAACTCGCTCACCAATCAGGCGCAAGCGGTTGCCGATTACCGTCACGCGCTCTCGTTCGGCGGTTCGCGCTCCCTGCCTGATCTGTTCGCGGCAGCCGGCGCGAAGTTCTCGATGGACGCTGAAACCCTCAGCGACGCCGTCGAACTGATCGAAACCACCTGCGCCGAACTCGACCCCGCCTAATCCTCATCTCTGTAGGGGCGGACGCCGTCCGCCCCTCTTTGCGTTAAAGCTTTTTCGTTCCGTTTACATCACACAGTTGCTTTATAAACCCTTTTGCGCTTCCGAAACATTTGTTCTACCATAAACCTATATCCTCATCACTTTTGGAGCATCCCCATGCGCAAGCTGATTGTCGTGAACTTTGTCACGTTGGACGGCTATTACGAAGGCAAGGGGCGCGACATGATGCCCCTCTTCGAAACCCAGCACAGGGACTACGCGGGCGACGACCAGTTCGACCACTACAACACCGAACGCATCCGCGCCGCCGACACGCTCCTGTTGGGTGGACGCGAGGCATTTTTAGGCAACAAGGGTTACTGGACGACCGTCCCCGACGACCCCAACGCCACCGAGATTCGCCGCGAATACGCCAGCCACATCAATAAAATCGACAAAGTTGTCGTCTCCGACAAGCTCACGCCCGAAGATTTCGGCACATGGACGAACACCCGCATCGTCAAGCTGGCGGACGCGCGCAGAGAGATCGCCGCGCTCAAGCGCGCTCCCGGCAGAGACATCTACCTGTTCGAGAGCCGCTTGCTCTGGAACGACCTGCTCGCGCACGGGCTGGTCGATGAACTGCACCTGACCTATTTCCCGCTGATCGCCGGCGAAGGCACGCCGATCTTCGTCGGGCGTCCGCCCGTCTCACTCAAGCTGATCAGTTCGCGCACGTGGCAGGGTTCAGGCAACATCCTCGCCTGTTTCGCTCCAACGCTCATCGAGTCGTCAATCTGATTGTGGAGCGTTACCTCACGTGTGCTGTGGGTTGTAGGGGCGTAATATATTACGCCCCTACGGATGACCGCTATCGCTATACGCCTCAATTTGTCGTGGCGAACTTTCGCTCTATCCAGCCTCAAACGCCAGCCGCACATCTTCCGGCGCGTGAAACGAGTGACTGTCCACGTAAACCGGCGTCTCCGCCAGCCGCAGATTCGGCAGCCGTTCCAGCAGATGCATCACTGCCACCTGCGCTTCCAGCCGCCCCAGCGACGCGCCGAGGCAGAAGTGCAGCCCGTAGCCGAAGCTCGCGTGCTTGATGTCCTTGCGCGTGATGTCGAACGTATCGGGGTTGGCGTAGTGCTTCGGATCGCGGTTCGCCGCGCCCAACATGACGAAGATGCGCTGACCGGGCGGGATCACCGCGTCGCCGATGGCAATTTCCGCGACGCTGGCGCGCGTCGTCCGCTGGAGCGGCGCATCGTAGCGCAGGCATTCCTCAACCGCGTTGCCGATCAGCGCTGGATCGGCCAGCAGCAGGTCTTTCTGGTCAGGATGCGTCATCAGCGCGACCATCGCGTTGGCGATCAGGTAGGTCGTCGTCTCGTGCCCGCCGAAGATCAGGCTTGAACAGGTCGCCAGCATCTCGTCTTGGCTCAGCTTTTCGCCGTCAACTTCGGCGTTCAGCATCCCCGTGATGATGTCGTCCTGCGGGTGCGCCCGTCGTTCGTCCAAAATAGCGCTGAAGTAATCGTTCATCTGCGCGACAGCGTCCTGCGTCTGCTCGATCACGTCGGGCGTCATCTGCTGCGCGCCGAAGAACTTCGCGATTGCGCTCGACCATCCCTTGATCATGTCGCGGTCTTCGACCGGCACACCCAGCATCTCCGCGATGATGATCGCGGGCAGCGGATAGGCGAAGTCGGCGATCACCTTGATCTCGCCCGTGTCGATCACCGCATCGATCAGTTCATCGACCACCTGCTCGACTTTCGGGCGCAGTCCGCTGATCAAGCGCGGCGCGAATGCCGTCGCGATCAGCTTGCGAATCGGCGTGTGTTCCGGCGGATCAAGCAGCAGCGACCACAAGCCAAGCGAGTGGAACAGCAGCGCGTATTTTTCTTTGAGAGCATCCGGCAGGCGGTTATAGACGGGCTGCAAACGGCTTGCCGAAAAGCGCGAGTCGCGCAGGGCGCTGGTCACGTCGTCGTAGCGCAGCAGATACCACCCCTGCGTCGCCTCGTTCCAATGAACGTCGCCCGCCTCGAACATTTTCTGGTAAATCGGGAACGGGTTGCTTCGTGCCTCGTAGCTCGCGATGTCGAACTGTTGGTCGAGCGTCATTCGCTTTCCCCTTTTTTTTAGTGGTTCATAACCGCATTTTTCTATACGGCGAAAGTTCTGTACGCCTTTCACACCGTTGCATTCATTGTGACACGATTTTCGCGCCATCAGCACGCCCAATCCTTAAAAAATCACAGCGATACGGGCTGCTTTCGCTGCGGTCAGCCTCAGCAGAGACACTTTTTACGCCCGCAAGTTGCGCCCGCCAGTTGACTCAGGTCGCCCTGCTATCCATTGGACTGTACGCGATTTAGTATCGGCGTTATCATCCCGTGACCCGAAAATCAGACCCGCACAAGGATAACGGATGCCTCAGCCTTTGCTCTTGCCCATGCCCCGCGAGCTTGTCCAGACCTCAAGTCCCGTACCTTTGCCACATCAGGCATTCATTAGCATCAGCAGCGGCACGCTGCTCTTTGAAGCGCAGATGGCGCAGCGCGCCCTGAAACGGCACGCGGGCTTGCATTGGTCGATTGTCGTCGGCAGCCGACCAGAAGGACTGACCCTCGCGCTCGACAGCGCCATCCAGCATCCGCAGGGCTACACGCTCACCGTGCAATCAGGGCACATTACCCTCATCGGGGCAGACGCGGCGGGCGTTTACTACGGCGTCGCAACCTTGGCGCAGTTGCTTCAGAGCGCTGGCTCGGCGCTCCCTGACCTGACCCTTCACGACTATCCAGATATGCCCGTGCGCGGCGTCATGCTCGACATGAGTCGGGATCGCGTCATGACGATGGACACCCTCTACGCCCTGATCGAATTGCTCGCCAGTTGGAAGATGAACCAGCTCCAGCTCTACATGGAACACACCTTCGCCTACAGCCAGCACGAAACCGTCTGGCGGGAAGCCAGCCCCTTCACCGGGCAGCAAATCCTCGAAATCGACGCTTTCTGCCAGCAGCATCACGTCGAACTCGTTGCCAACCAGAACAGCTTCGGTCACATGGAACGCTGGCTTAAGCACCCCGCCTATAAGCCTCTCGCTGAATGCCCTGACGGCTTCATCGGTGATTTTGGCGATCACTTAGGCGAACGCCGTCCCGCCACTTCGCTCAATCCGCTTGATCCCGCCAGTATTTCGCTGATCGACGGTCTATACGGCGAACTGCTGCCGCATTTCAGCTCACCGACCTTGAACGTCGGCGGCGACGAGCCTTGGGAGATGGGGCAGTGTCAAAGCCGCGCGGCTTGCGAGCAGCGCGGTCGCGGGCGAGTTTACGTCGATTACCTGCTCAAGCTCTACGAACTCACTCAGAAGCACGGGCGGCAGATGATGTTCTGGGCAGACGTGATCGTCAAATACCCTGAACTCATCCCCGAAATGCCCAAAGACGTGATCGCCATCGAGTGGGGCTACTACATGGGCTATCCCTACGAGGAGAACAGCCCCAAGTTCGCCCAATCGGGGCTGCCCTTTTACGTCTGCCCCGGCACCTCAAGCTGGAACTCGCTGGCGGGACGCACGACTAACGCCATCGGCAACATCCGCGATGCCGTCTCAACCGGACTCAAATACGGCGCCTCCGGGATGCTCCTCACCGACTGGGGAGATCGCGGTCACTGGCAGCCCTTGCCCGTCAGCTATCTCGGCTTTGCCTGCGCGTTGGCGAACGCATGGGCATACGACGCCAATACCGGCATCGACTTGCCCGCCGTGCTCGATCAGTTCGTCTTTCACGATCCCGCCGGATTAATGGGCAAAGTCGCCGCCGATCTGGGCGACATCTACACCTTGCCCGGTCTGGAATATCCCAACGGCAGCCTCTTGTTCTTCCTGCTCCAGCAAAATGACCGCGACGTGACCACCTTAATTCGCAATCTCGATCAAAATGTCGTCCTCGACCAGCCCTTCGGCATCATCACCGAAACCATGCAGCAGGCGCTCGCGCTGCTGGACGAAAATCTTAGGCGCATCGCGCGCTCGCAAGCCTCCGATCTAGTCAAAGCTGAAATGACTCAAGTCGCCAACCTGATGCGCCATGCCTGCCAGCGCGGACTGCGCCTCAACGGCGATGCGGGCATCACGGCGGACTATTTGCTCAATGACCTTGAAAATCTCATCCCCACGCAGCGCTTGAACTGGTTAGCGCGCTCTCGCCCCGGCGGGCTGAAGGACAGCATCAAGCGCTTCGAGCCGCTGCTGCGCCAATACCGTGACCTCACCGGCGACGTTCCCAGTTACCTGTAACCAAGAAGGGGGCGGACATCATCAAGTGTCCGCCCCCTTTGCGCTAAATCTTTAGTCTTTACCCCTTCTTCAGAGTGATCACCGTCTGCCCCTCAGAGTTCTCGCTGGCGCTGTCCACCAAATCGCCCAGCAGCGCCTTGACCAAGTCGGCGTTCGTCTGCATCGGCAGCGCTGAGGCATCGCGTCCGGCTTTTGCCGCGTCCTCGTAGGCGATCCCGCCGATCAGCGCCAGCGCCAGCCCCGTGATCACGGTCATCAACTCCGTGCGCAGCGGCGCGATCTCCGGTACGAGCGCCACCAGCAGGTTGAGCACCAGCGCGCACACGCTCACGATAAATTTGCGGCTCTTCAGCAGCAGCACAATCGGCGTAATGATAGGTTGCACTTCCATAGATCAATCCTCCGTCTAATCGGTCTTGTTGAACGTTAGTTTTGAGAGTTATCCATCGGGAAACCAGCGTAGGGGCGGCTGCCCCTACGCATAGTTTTTGCCCCTCTCCCCCTAAGCGAAGCGACTGCGTGGGAGGGGGCAGGGTGTCCGTAGGACACACGGGGTGAGGTCAGCCCTTCAGTCCATCTTGTTGATCAAATCGTCCAGTTCCGTCCAAATCGCGTGCGCATTTTCTTGGAGCGCTTTGTAAGCGTCACGCATCTGGATCGCTTCTTGCTTCGAACCGGGCCACTGGATCACCGTCGTCGGCGGGTTGGTGTCGTCCGGCGGGATCGGGTCGGCATCGCCATCATCCGGCGGATTATAGGGCGGATTATCGGGCGGGTTGTCCGGCGGCGGCTCAGTCGTCTGCGTAAACGCGACGTTCCCGTTCTGCTTCGAAACCCACCCCTTCACCGCGTCGTTCTGGACGTACACCCAGCCGTTGATCTCCGGCGTGCCCAGCGTCACGATCTCGTTCTTGCGCAAATCCCCCACGTCCTGCCCGTCCGCCAGCGGGTACCCGCGCACGTTGACGTAATCGGAGGGCAGTTTGGTCAGTGCAAACGTCCCGACCGCCGTTTCAGCAGGCAGCCCCGGCAGGGAATAGCGGTTTTGCAGCGGCTTCAACCACGGCAGCACCTCGCGCACCCGCTGCGGCATGATCGCGGGCGTGAACGTCTGCGCGATCCACGACCTGAACCCGCCGTACATGTCATCGAATGCGACCAGCCCGTAACCCTTCGCGTAGAAATACTTCTCCCACGGCGAAGCGGCGGGCGCGCCGCCGTTATCGACGAACGCTTGCAGTTCCACCACGTTCGACAGCGTCAGGTTCGTCGTGAATTTCAACTGATCGTGCAGCTTGACCAGCCGGATATAGGTCACGTGAGTCGCTGGCGGCTGCGAGGTCGAGATCGCGCCGGTCGCTTTGTTGCGCCACGTCACCGTCGGCGATCGCTTGAACGTGCCGCCGACATCCATAAAACGCGGCACCCACGCGCTGCCATAGTGATTATTCTCGCTCAAGGAGTAGATTTCGCCGTCGCTCGACGTATCCGTCCCTCGGTAGATGTAAACCGGGTCAGCCCACAGTTCTTCCCACTTGCTGTTCTTGACGTGATAAAAAACGTTGTTTGGCTCGCTATGGGTTTGGACGACTTCCGCGCTGCCTTGATTGTTGACGAGTTCGTACAGCCGACCATCACCCCGTAGATACTCCAGCAAATCGACCATCTCTTTATCCTCTCGCTGTGTCGCTAACCCTTTTCAAACTATTAAACCCGATCTTTGCCATTCTCGCACCTTCATCTAAGCGAGCTTTGTTCTGTTCCCCCTCTCCACAACGCTTGGGGAGACGACAGTTTTTCGAATTAAGGTTTGTTTCCCCCTCAGGTCATAGTGTTCTCCCCTCTCTCCGCTTGCGTGGGAGAGGGGTCGGGGGAGAGGGGGAGAGGTCAGTGGCTACCGCACGTCCTCGATCACGCTCATCTTCCCCCGCGCCAGCGTGACCACTTCACCGCCTACCAGCACCGCTTCGAGGTCGAACCCATACACGCCGCCGCCTGCCAGCAGATCGTCGGTCTGCGCCGCCGTGAACGCGACCTGCACCTGCGTATCGCTGATCACCGTCGCCGCCTGCTCGAAAACGCTGTCGCCGTAGCGCGCCCGCGCCTTGAAGCTGACGCTCTGCGCCGTCGTCAGGCTGAACGGCGTCCAATCGTCGCTTGACCATTCCGGCAGCGCCCGTCCGGTCGCGCTGGTGTAATCGTCGCCGCGCACGATCTGGAGATCGCCTGTGATCGGGTTGGTCGGCGTCGTGAAGCTGACGTTCTCGGCGCTGATCAGCAGCGCTTTCGCGCGCGTGTCGCTCAAAACCTTGCCCGCTTGATCGCCCGTGTAGCCGCCGCCCACCAGATCAGTCGCCCACATGTCGCCCCCTGCGCTCACCGCCGTGCTCACCGCCGCGTCGAGGTCTTCGATTCCCGCTTTGCCGACCACCCACAGCGCCGGAATGTCCTTCTGATCAACCGTCGTGTCGCTCGTCTTAAAGACGGCGCTGTATTCGTTCTCGCTCGTCACACTCCCCGACGACAGCGTGTAATAGTACAGCCCGTCGCCAATCTCGGTCGCGCTCCCGCCGCTGACGACGCTCGTCGTCCCGCGCCGCACATTGACCGTGACCGTTAGCCCCGTCTTACCGACCTTGCTCGCGCCGAAAAAAGCGTAGAACGTCAGCGCGTTACCGATTTGTTCCAACATATCTGTTCCTCCCTGTGAAGGGCAGCGCCATTCGCCAACGCAAAATCTTCAACTTTATCTACGGCTTGCCCCGATAGAGATTGGTCGCGTGACCTGCCGCCAGCAGATCGCTGACCGCCTGCACCGACGTGATCACCGCCACGAACTGAGCGAAGTTGATGTCGAGATCGCTGCGTTCGTCGCCGTTTTCGTCCAGAAAAAACGGGTTGACGAACGTCTGCCCGCCCTGCGAATTGTACTCATCGACCCGCGCGCTCAGTTCCTCGTATGCCCCCAAAAATTGATCGACCGCCGCTCGTGTGTTATTGATGAACCGGCTTTGTGATGCCATAACCTTTGCTCCTTATTCGACTGCTAAAGCGAGCAGCACGCTTTCGCTGATGTTCGTGTTCCAGTAGGCGATTCTGTCAATCGTGCCGATGAATTCGACAATCGGATCGCCTGCGCCATAGGAAAACGTCCCGCCGATGTGGGCTTGGTTGATTGTCCCGCCAGCCCACACGTTGCGCGGCGGAAAAGACGCCACCAGACTCCCGTTCACGTACAGGTAGATCAGGTAATCAATCGGGACGTTCCAGCGCATCGCCACGTGATGCCGCGTCGTGATCCCGTCTGTGCCTTGCGTCGTGGACGAGGTGGGCGACTGTGACCCCGAACGGTAAAAGGCGCGCGACTTATTGCTCAGGTCGCCCTTTCCCAACGAGAGATAATTGCCGTTATTCGTCCACAGTTGGGTGACGCCCCGGTTTGTCCCGTCCGTCCACTGCCCCGATGCCACCGTGACAAAACACGAGATCGCGCCGGTGTCCGTGTTGACCACCGACCGGAAGCCGGACGGCAGCGCAATTGACGCGCTGCCGTTGAAGCTCGCTTTTGTGCCGTCAAAGCTCGTCCCGCTGTTGCTGCCGTCGTATCCGGCGATTTTCTCGGTCGCGTCATTCGCCAGCGGATAGTAAGCGAACGCCCCCGCCGCGATCACCCGGCTCAAATATGTGCGCCCGCGCGCCATCGCCAGCGGCGTTAAGCCTATCGGTTGCAGCATAGTCGTCCGCCTCTCATTCGCGCCATAGCTCGATCTCGCTGTAGACTTCCGTTTCGAACCCGCCCGCCGCGCCAAACCCGTCGCTCATTCGCGTCGTCCCGCCCTGATGTTGCAGTTCGAACGTCGTACTCACGCGGATCACAAAGCGCGCCGTGATCACGCTGCGCGTCTGCGCCCCCGCCGCGACTTCGACCGTCCCGACCGCCACCGTCACCCCATCGTCCACGTTCTGCCAGCGCGCTTGATGCGCCCCCACTTCATACGCCGGAGCGCTCGCCCGCAGGCGATACGTCCCCGCCGCCAGCGTGATCGTGTTCGCGCTCAGCGTGACCAATCCGCCGTCATTGCTGTCAACTGCGTTCAGCGCCCGCGTCTGCCACGCCCCGCTTGTGAACGTCCCGCCATCGGTTCCGACCGTTTGCTCGTCGCGGATCAGCGCGTAAGCCGCCGCCCTGATGCCGACCGGAAAGCGCAAATCCTCGAAGTCGGCTTCGTCGAGTTCGGTCTGCCCATGGGCGACGCGCACCGCCGCCAGCGGAATCGCCCCCACCAGCGAAATTGCTGGAATGATCGACGGCTCAAGCGGAGCAGACACCACCATCGCTGATCCACTGTAGGTGATCACCGCTTCCGCCACCGCATCAATTCCGACGACCATCCACGCCCACTGATTCGCGCCAGCTGGTGGCGTCAGCGTGAGCGATCCCCCGCTCCACCAGCGCAGCAATCCGCCGTACCAGTACGCCCCCTGATCGACTCGCACGGTCAGCCCGCCATCCGGCGACGCGCGAACCGGCGTCAGCAGCCGCGTATTGACCGGAAACTCCATCCCGCTGCCGCGTGCGTGGCTGTGCAGCCCGACTTCATACGCGCCTGCCGCGCCCGCGGCAGCGTTCGGTCGCTGGGGATCGACCCCCAAGATCATCGGGTTGCCCGCGCTGTCGAACCCCACCTCGACCGGCAAATCAGGGATCGGCGCGACCCGCCCGCGATGCGCGACCTGCGCGAAGCTGCCATCCGCGAAGCGCACGTACACCCGCGCCTCGTTCCCCGCCACGCTGACGCTGTACTCGCCGCCCACCGTGTAGCCGAGCCGCCCCTTCACCGGCTTCCCGTTCGCCCGTTCATAATAATCGTTCGTCATTCACCCTCTTTCGCTCACCCCCCGCACACGTTCAAAAACCGATACACGTCCGCGAAATCCCCCAGATTGCCCCGCTTGTCTTGCAGCGTGACTCCGAAGTCCGCCGTGTACTGGATTTTCGCGTCGCCCAGCAGATAAAACACGTCCTCGTCGTCGCCCGCGCAGCGCACCACCAGATAATCCGCCCCCGCCGTCGTCACCGGGCCATAGACCACCGACCACGTATTCCCCCGATCCTTCGACGCGAACACCGCGTTTTGGTTCATCCCGCCGCTCGGATCGCCATATCCGCACATCACCACCCGATTGCCATTGATCGCGCAGGTGTCGATGCTGCGCGGGAAGCGGCACGAGTAAGCCTGCCCGTCAGCGCTTGGCGTGATCTCCGTCCGCGCTGCCCCGTCCGCGCGATACACCCGGTCGTCGCTTGGCTCAGCCGTCGATGCGCCGTAGAAGACGGTCGTATCGGCGTTGTTGTGCCACGGGATATGAATCCATCCCGGCAGCCCCGTCCCGCTGATGTTCGGGTTGCTGATCGCCGCCCACGATCCGCCGCTGTACTTGTAACCCGTGAACGTAAAGCCGTTCGACGCCGCGCTGTAAGCGACATTCGCCGCCTTGCCGCTGACCGCCACTCCCGGCGATAGGTACGAATACGGATGCCCGCTGTCGAGCGTCGTCTCGCTGCTCCACGTCGCGCCGTCGGTCGTGATCAGCGCCTTCGTCCCGCCGCCCGGATAGTACGAGACGCACACGACGAAATTCTGCACGCTCCGCTCCGTGTCGATCACCCGCTGCCCGTCATACGCGCCGACCGTCGTCGAGAAGCTGTGCTGAACTGTGAAGCTTGGCGTCGTCCCGAAAATATCCGCGATCTGGACGATCTCGTTTTCCGACACCAGCCAGCCATTGACCGCCGATCCTGTGCCCAGATAGCGCGGGCTGAACGGATCAGGCGTGAAATCCAGCGGATAGCCCGTGATCCCGCTGATGGCAACCCGCGTCCACGTCGGGCTGACCGCGCTGAAATTCCGCGTGATGTAGAGGTAGCCGTCCTCGTTGATCGCCGCCAGCGTTCCCGTCCCCGGCGAGAGCAGGGCGGGCTTCAGCTTGCGACCGCCCGTCGTCCGCTTGACCGTCGGCGGCTTCAGCGTCACGCCCGCCACGTCGAGCGTTTGCCCGCTTTCGCCCGTCGTCACGCCTTCCAGCGTCCACGTCACGACCTTCGCCGGCACGCCCCGTTCGTTGGAGTGCTTGACGCTGACGTGCGAAAGAGAGAACTGCGCCCCGTCGATCTCCAACCCGCGCACGTTCTCGCCCGCGTCGCTGATCGCCAGCGGTTCATTCCAGCACGGCTCCAGCGCGTCGAGATTGCCCAACAGCCGCAGGCTCACCGCCGGACGCGCGTTGTTCAGCCGCGCCAGATGATGCCCCGTCAGGTGGTTCAGTTGATCCTGCCACGAAGCGATCTGAAACGGCGATGTGACCTGTGCCACACCCTGCTGACCGCGCGCCTTGCTCGCCATCTGAAAGGTCGTCACGCCGTCAAAGCGTGCCGCGTTCGTCTCGACCAGCCCGACCGCCTCGCTTTTCTCCGCTGGAAAGCGCAAGCCCTGTTCGTCCGTCCAATCCGCGTTCGTCAGCGTGATCGCCATCCCGAACGACGCCTTTTCGCTGGCGTTGTAATAGCTGAAATGCTTGCGCAGCCAGATACCGCCCAGCGAGTCGCAGCCCGCCACGCCGTAATAGCCGCTCACCAGCTCGCGCACCTGCTGCCAGACCGAGCGCTTGCTCAGGTTGATCGTTTGCGCGCGGTCGCTGATTCCGCTCATCGTGAAGTTGACCAGCGTCAAAATGTTCGTATACGACCGCAGCGCGTAATCCACCGCCTTATCCAGCGTCAAATTCTGCATCTCGTGCCACTGCGTCGGCGTCTTACCCGGATCAACCAGCGTTTGCGCCAACCCGCCCAACCGATCCAGCCAGCCCGCCGCGCCCGCCACCTCCAGCGTGTAGCGGCTGCGATAAAGCTGGAACAGCACCGCGTCCCGCAGCGTCCAGCCCATAAACTGCCCGCGATAATATCGTGGCACGGGGTCAGCGTCGCTGCCGAAGGTGGCTTCTTCCCAGTAGCAAATCGCGCTGCCTTCGGGGATCACGCCGCTGTCAGCAATCCCAGCTTCGCCATGCGAAGCCAACACCTCGAACACCATCTCGCGCCCGCCTTCCGCCGCCGTCTCGTCGCGCGTCACCTCGAATTCGGTAATCGGCATGTGGTCGGCGTCGTGTACCCAGATCGGCAGCCGCATCAACCCCGATGCGCCGTTGCTGTCCGTGATCGTCAGCGTCACGTACCGGAATCCAACCGGAAACTGCGCCGTCACCAGCGGCAGCGACGTCCCGCCAACCGTGACCGTCCCGTCGCCCACGTCCCACAGCCACGCGCTAATCGACGCGCCGTTAAAGGTCGTGCTGTCCGCCACCAGCGTCACCGTGCGATAGCTCTGTCCGGCATCGACGAAGCCCGCCAGCTTGACCAGTTCGTACCCGTCAGCGACGATGTTCGGCTTCGGCGCAATCGCACTGTTCTGGTTGCTGTACGGCACATCGTAGTCGTGATACTCCGTGAACACGGTCGGGTAGGCGGCGTCGGCGTAATCCTCGAACCGGCGCGGCTTGACCAGCCACGGACGGAACTCGCGCCGTACCGTCAAATACTGACCCGCCGCTGCCGGCAGCACCGATTCGGCGGTCAAGATTTGCGCGCCATTGGCGGATCGCACCCGCACCCGCCCGATCTCCGCGCCGCCCGCCGTCGTGCCAATGTCGAGCGTCATCCCGCTGATCACGTCGCCATACGCGCCTGTCGTCACGCCTGTGTACGGGATCGCGATCACACCGCCGCTCACCCCGTCCCGCTGGATTGCGCCGCTCACCTGCGCGGCGAACACCGCCTCGCGCGGCGCGGCACTCAAATAGCGCCGCACCCCCTGCGGGAACTGCCGCAAAACCGCCGCATCCCCACTCGAAATCGCTGGCATAGAATCTCCTTGAGAATCAAAAAGGCGACTTCACGTCGCCCTTTGCTGATAACTATTCCCGTTTCAATTGATTGGGAACTAAATCCGTTCTATTTTGGCTAGCATTTCTTTGGTAATTTGAAAGCGATCTAGATAATTCAACTCAAAACTTCGTTTTACTAACGCTTCCACTGATTTTCGAGGAATTCTCTGTATTCTCGCATTGGCTTGCACAACTAATGGGTCACTTGGGACGCAGCCTGGCATAAAGGCGGGGTAGAATGGATTGTAGCGTCAACAGCAGGGGATAGGAGATGTAGTTGATGAGTCGACGCCAGGAGCATCCGCTACGCAGAATAAGCCAAGAAGAGCATATCGAATTGGAGCAGATGAGTCGTTCGAGCAGTTGTCCTGCTGAGTGGGTCAGACGGGCAAC
>JBBSNT010000025.1:0-22205 GCA_038260485.1 Aggregatilineales bacterium
GCGCTGCTGTTCGCCGTCGCCTGCAACTTGACGACCACGCCACCGACGCCGACCGCGCGCCCTGAACTGCCAGCGACCGTGACGCGCGCGGGTGCGCCGACGCTCTTTGCATCGATCACGCCGCTCATCGGCGGCGGATCAAGCGGGGGCGGCGTGATCGTCACCAGCGTGCCGCCAGCCAATTGCCCACCGCCCTCCGGCTGGGTCGCCTATCAAATTGAAGCGGGCGACTCGCTCAGCGGCTTGGCAGACGCCAGCGGCACAACGCTGCAAGCGCTCGTGCAAGCCAACTGCCTCGCCGACCCGGATACGCTCTACACCGGGCAAACGATCTATCTACCGAGGTCGCCGATCAGCGGTTGAACCCGTCTGTCCCTTTGAACGCACGCTGAGGCGGCAGCGGCGGGCGTCGATGCCGTCGCGCTCTATCGCGCTGAGGAGGTAGATGAGTCTCGCGTGACATTCTAAAAATTCGCCTAAAAGTAATCTTTGGCAGGCTCAGGTATCGATTGTCTGATCCGGGGCGCGCGCCTCACGAGTGGAGGGCCAGCCCTCGCGCTGTTGGTGCCGGTCACCATCGCCGGACTCAGTTTGATTGTGAATCAGCACCTGCTGGGTCGGGAATGGGAGGTCGATACCATTTTCGGTCAAGACCTGCTTGATCTGCTGAAGCACTTGGTCGCGCGTGTCCAGCGCGTCACGGCGCTGGGGCGGCGCGATCCACCAGCGCACCCGCAGCTTCACATTGAAGTCTCCAAGTTCCATCACCAGCACGTCGGGCGCTGGATTGGGCAGCACGTCGCTCAGCGTAGACAGCGTGTCTAGGATCAGGCGCTTGGCTTGAACAATGTCATCGCCGTAGCCGATGCCGACGTCGTACTCGACGCGCCGGTTGTCGAAGGCGGTGTTGACCATCACGGAATTGGTAAAAAGTTCGCCGTTGGGAATCACGACCCGCCGTCCGTCATAGGTGCGGATCGTCGTCGCGCGGGTTTCGATTTCCTCGACCGTACCCTCGTAGCTGCCAAAGATGATCTGGTCACCCACCCGGAAAGGTTCGGTCAGCAGCAGCAGGATTCCGGCGAGGAAGTTTTGCAAAATGTCGCGGAAGGCGAAGCCGATAGCAACGCTGCTGACGCCGAGAAAACTGATCAGGTCGGCAGGCGAAAAGTTTGGAAAGACGATCACTGCCGCCAGCAGGAAACCGATCAGCACCGTCACCCACTGCGAGAGTCGACCGAGCACGATGCCGAGGTTGTTCTGTTTGTGGTAGCGCTTCGAAAAGCGTGTCACCAGCAAACGGACGCCGCGACCAATCACGAGAAAGACGATAAAGACGACTATCGCGACAACTAGGTTCGGCAGGGCGGCAATCACACTGTTGATCATCTCCTGGAGCTGATCAACTGCCTGTGAAAAGTCGATTTTCATGGGACACTCCTTCATCACGAAGGACAGAATACCCTGATTACGTGAGGTCTTGATGAGCCGACCCGCGCGTTGGCTTTGTTTACACGCCAGCGGCGCTTATGCCTTCTCGATCTGCATCCCCGCCTTCTCCCACGCTTCCAGTCCTCCTTCGAGGCTGGCGAAGTTCTGGAAACCCTCTTTCATCAGCAGGCTGCTGGCGATCTGCGCTCGCACGCCCGTCGCGCAGTGGATCACCAGCGGCACGTCGCGCGGCAGGTCGCCGAGCTGTTCCGCCAGCGTCCCGTAGAAAACGTGACGTGACCCGTCGATGTGTCCTTCGGCGTATTCGCTGACGCTGCGAACGTCGATCACCAACGCCCCCGCGTCGATTTGGCGGGCAGCTTCTTCTACGCTGATTACGGGCAGCTCAACGCTCAGATATTCGACTTCTTCTGGCGGGAAATAACCGGGCAAATCATCGACGCCAATCGCGCGCAGCTTGCACACCAAATCGTCGATTACGTCTGTCCCCGCGATCAAATAGGTCGGTGCGCTGTAGTCGATAAACCAGCCCGCGTAGCTGCTGAACCTGTCGCCGGCGGCAATGTGGATCGCGCCGGGAACGTGTGCGTTCGTCCCGTCGGCGCGGCTGTCGATCACCAACGCCCCATTCTTGAGGATTTCCGACAGAAAGACGCCTTCCATCGGCAGCGGCGCTTCCAGTCCCGCAAGCCGTGCCGCGCCCGCCTTGTTGACTCGCTTCATCTGGCTGAAGTAGCGCGGCGTTTCCGGCTGATCTGCTCGCAGCCACGCCGCGAAATCGTCCGCGCTGCTGAACTGAAACGCCGGATTGACGCGCTTTTCGTAGCCCAGTGTGCTCGACGGCAGTGAACCGAGCGCTTTACCGCAGGCGCTCCCCGCGCCGTGACCGGGCAGCACTTGCAGGTAATCCGGCAGCGCTTTCAGCCGCTCGACGTTGCCGAACTGCTGCCGCGCACCCTCTTCGCTTGACCCGACGACGCCTGCCGCCGTTTCCAGCAAATCAGGGCGTCCCACGTCACCGACGAACAGGCAGTCCCCCGTGATCAAGCCAAACGGCTGATCGGTCGTCTGCGTATCCGTGACCTGAAAGACGAGCTGTTCCGGCGTATGTCCGGGCGTGTGCAGCACGTCGATTCGCACGCTGCCGATCATCCAGTGATCGCCCTCGTGCAGCAAAACAGCACCGTCGCCGCCGAAGCCATATGCCCACTCCGCACCGCCGCTGCCGCTCAGGTAGAGCCGCGCGCCTGTTCGGTCAGCGAGTTCGCCGCTGCCGCTCACGAAATCGGCGTGCATGTGCGTTTCGGCAACCTGTGTGATCGTCAGGTTTTCCGCCCGTGCCGCTTCGAGATACGGCGTCACGTCGCGGGCAGGATCGATCATCAATGCCTCGCCCGTGTCTTGATCGCCAATCATGTAAGCGGCTTGTGCCAGCGCCCGGTCGTAGAAGTATTTGAGCAGCATCGCGGCTTCTCCTAAGGGGGGTGTTTTGGTGCAAACTGCTTCTACTATAACCTAAAACCGCGCGCGAATGTGCGCTTTAAAACCAATCCGATCACGCGATTAGGGCTGGTCGTTGGTGTAGACATCCCCGTACTTCGCCGCCGGAATTTGTGGATCAGCGTCTGGTTCGTGAACACGATAATGCGTGACGATCACGCGGTACAGCCAAGGCGCGATTTGCGGGTTGCTAAAGGCGGCTTCCGGCAGTTCGGCGACCAGCGCCGCGACTTGACCACGCAGGTTCTCGAAATCCTGCTGCGTCTGCGCGAGGTTGACGTTGGCGTGCCGCTCGAGCGACTGCGCCTTGAATGCGTCGAAATCCTCGTAGTCGAACTCCGGCGACTCGCCCCGTGCCCACACCGGCACGACCCGCAGCGTCTCGCGCCACCAGTCGTTGATGTGCGCCAGCACGTCCTTCAGGCTCTCGAAACCCTGTTCCTCGGCATAGCGCTGCTGGTCGGCTTCGGTCAGCCCGTTGAGCGTCGCGTCGTAGCTGTCCCACGTATTGGACATGAAATCGAGATAATCTTGACGAGACATCGGTTGCTGTGTCATCGTAATCTCCTTTGCTACAAATCCACTCCATTGTAACACCAAATGGAATAGAAGAAGCTAAATAATCCCTGAGGAGATCGTCTGAACAGCAGCAGCCTTAAACGTCCTTGCCGTCCTCGAAGAAGCGCAAGGGCAGGCAAACCGCAGCTTCGCATCGGGGAAGGGGAGACAACAGGCGCACCCTTCCGGGCAGCAGCTAACCGTTCCCAGCCACGATCCGGTACAGGATGCGCGTCACGTTGGCGGTGACAAAGCTGTAGACCCAGTAAACCGTCAGCAGCGCGAAATGCTGGTTGATGTTGAATCGGGTCGGACCCGCGCGCAAACCGAGCAGCGGCGCTAACAATTCGTCCGACAACCACAGCCGAATGCCGTAGAAGAACCCGCCCGCGATGTCGCGTGGCAGCGTGCTCGTGCGGGTCGCGCCGTAAGCCACTCCCGCCAGCACCCCGAACCCCCACTGAGCCAGATCGCCAAGCAGATGGCGCGTCTCCGCGCTTTGCGGCGCTTGCTGGTTGAACAGGGTGTAAGCTACCCGTCCGCTCGTCAGGTAGACGTTCTCGCCCTCTTGATAATGCTGACCCAAGAGCGCGCGTTTTTCCAGCGGATCGTCGCCTTTTACCAGCGCGGGTTCGTCGGCGTCAGGAAACAGGCGCGGCAAAATCGTCTGCGTATAACGCCGCATTGCGTACACACCGACCAGACCGCCAACAATCCCGACGATCAAGCCGATCCGCCGGTCAGGAACGCCTTCATAGCTCATATACACACCTCACAATAAAAATACAATTCAAGTTTGTCATTTATGACCAAATTTTCGGTGTTTATACGCACGCCACCGAAGCAGATCAAGTGTAAAATGCAATTATAGCAAAGAAAATTACAGAGGCATACCTCGCCCCTAATGGGCGGTTCAAAAGCGCTTTTCAACTTCCTCTATGCCTTCACCTCGATCTGTGCGCTCAGCATCGGACCAAACAGCACACCGCTCGGATTCCGCAGCCGCCACTGCGTCGCGTAGACGCCCGCTGCCGACGGCGCGGTCAGCGTGATACTCACGTCGGCGTTCGCGCCCGCTTTCGTCTCAGGGAGCGCTGAGGTCGCCGCCGCGCCCAGCGCGTCGCCGCCAACCAGCACAACGCTGTATCCTGCGATCCAGCGCGTTTGCCCGCTGTTCTGGACGCGCCACGTCTTGACGAACGTCTGCCCCGGCTTCAAGACGATCACGTGGCTGACCAGCGTCGCGCCATCGACCGTCGCCGTCAGCACATTGATTTCGGCGTACATCTCGAACTCGAAGAATACCCCCTGCCCATCGCGCGGTTTATACGTGCAGCGCAGCAGTCCCGGCGTCGTCGGCGCGATTAAATCGACCGAGATGTTGGTTTCGCTGCCCGCTGGCGTGCGCGGCAGCGGCACAGAGTCCGAACCGCTCATTTTCACGCCAGAGAAAAACGCGAACGTATAACCGTCGCCCCACTCAGTTTGCCCGCTGTTGCGAATACGCCACGTCTTGCGGAAGGCTTCCCCCGGCTTGATCGCCATGCCGTCGGGGATCGTGATGTCATCGACGTAGCGCGCTTCGTCCAAACTCGGCTGCGGCGCGGACGACTTGATCACGATTTCAGCGTACTGCGTGTAATCGAAGAACGTGCCGTTATCGGTGCGCGGTTTCCACGTGCTGCGCTGGATACCCGGCGTCGTCGGCGCAACCAGATCGACCGAAATGTCCACTTCTTCGCCCGGTTTGGCGGCGGGCAGCGCCACGTTCGAGACGCCGCTCATCTGGTTATCCTTGAAGAACGTCAGTTGATAACCGGATCGCCACGTCGTGGTTCCGGCATTCAGGAGACGCCACGTTTTGCGGAAAGGCTGCCCCGCCGTGATTTCCGTGCCGTCGGGGATGGTCACATCAGCGATCCACCACGCTTCGTCGAAGGAAAGCGCGCTGCTGCGCAGTAGCGGCTCAGGATCAATCACGTCGTCAACGACGTAGTTCTTCAAGCCCTTGCCAATGTGCTGCAAGGTCAGGTGAACGTGTGTTCCGGTCGAATTTCCGGTCGATCCCGCAATGCCGATGATGTCCCCCGCGTTGACGACCTTGTTGACGGTGGTCTGCACCTGCGAAAGATGCCCGTACCACGTCGCGTAACGTTCGTCGCCCCACTGATGCACGATCCGCACGTAGTTGCCGTAGCCAACGGCGGAAAACCCGATGTTGTCGATGATGCCGCGCTGCGAAGCCCGCACGTAAAGCGTCTCCGTGATCGGCTGGCGGGGCGCAAAATCGATTCCCTCGTGCTGTTGCAGTTTCGTCGGCGCGAAGGGATAGCTGCGCGGAGCGTTGAAGCGGTCAGTGATCAAGTATGACCATGTAATGGGATACAGTAAATAAAAAGGAACGTTCGGCATGGTGACTTGCCTCCTGTTTTCGTGACCGTGCGCGATGCGCGCCGTCGTTTTCTCTATTGTAATCAGAATCGCTCACCACCGCGCTTATGAGCGTGAGCTTAACGCCAAATCCCGCCGTCACCGTTTTGAGTAGGGGTGTTCCTCCGTGATCTTTATGCCCTCTGTGCTTGAAAATCGTTTCCGTTTTCATCATCGCTTCATCCCGCCTTGCTGTGCGGGTGTCGGGTTCGGCGCTACACTAGGCGAAAATCAGTTCCAAGAGGGATTTATGCCTGCTGTTCACAAACGCACCTTCCGCGTACGTAATTACGAATGCGACGCCTACGGGCACGTTAACAACGCCAATTATCTGCGCTACATGCAGGAAGCCGCGCTCGATGCCTCCGCCGCCGTCGGCTACGACGAGCCGCGTTATTACGCACTTGGGCACATCTGGTTGATTCACGAGACGACCGTCGAATATTTGCAGCCGCTCCGTTTCGGCGACTCGGTCGAGGTCACGACGTGGGTCAGTGATTTCCGGCGCGTGCGTTCGCGTCGTCTCTACGAGCTGCGTAATGCCGCCACCGGCGAGATGGTCGCGCAGGGATCAACCGACTGGGTTTACATCGAGATCGCCTCACAGCGTCCCGCGCAAGTGCCGCCGGAGATGGTCGCCGCCTTCATGCCCGAAGGTGCGGGCGACGGTTCGCACCCGCGTGATCCATTCCCCGCCGCGCCACCACCGCCGCCGGGAGTCTTCACCATGCAGCGCGAAGTCGAATGGCGTGACATCGACTCGGCAGGGCACGTCAATAACGCGACTTACTTTAACTACATGGAGGAATGCGGCATCCAAGCCGTCAAAACCTTCGGCTGGTCAATGACGCGGATGCAGAGCGAGAACTTCGCCATTGTCGCGCGTCGCCACCGCATCGAGTACCGCCAGCAGGCGGCGCTTGACGACCAATTGGCGATCACGACCTATCTTTCTGACGTCAAGCGCAGCAATGCCACCCGCCATTTCCTGATCACGCGCGCGAGCGATGGCGCGTTGATCGCACAGGCGCGCTCGTTGTGGATTTTCATCAATCTCAAAACGAACTCGATTGCGCGCTTGCCCCAGACCATGATGGCGGATTTCACCGATCACATCGCCCTCGGCTGAATACGCAAAAGGCAGCATATGGCGTCATATCCTGCCTTAATTTGCTCGGTTGCAAACATATTTTGCTCGACCTAGAGCTGAAGTAATTCAGTGGTTTCTGCCCGCTCCCCTCCTTGAATTCGGGGAGAGGAGCGGCAACCGAAGCTTGACCGGGGATGGGGTAAAAACGTCTATTTCAACAAGCCAGAATCAAAAAAGGCATCATTCGGTGCCTTTTTGCGTCACGCGCCGCAGTGGCTTACTTGACCTGCAAGCTGCCGCGCACCATCGACTGCTTGCGGAAGTCCTTCAGCCAACCGTAATGCAGCGGATCGCGGATGATCAGGTCGTCGAGCGCTTTCGACTCATACGATGTGCGCGTGCTTTCGGGGATCAGACGTGCATACCCCTCGTCGTCCGACCAGTTATCCCCGCGCAGCTCCAGCAGTTGGCGCAGTTCCTCTTTGGCGGCATCGTTCTTGGCTTCCAGCGTGGCGATCCGCTCCCGATGCGCCCGCACCATATCGACCAGTTCGGCGATCCGGTTATCGATCACCGCCGTCTCACGTTCACGAGTTGCTACTTGAATGATTTGCATCGCTTTTTAATCCCTTTAGCGAGCGATCCAAATGTTGATCGCCGCACTGACGGAATCGGCAGTTTCCCCTTTTACTTTATCGCACCGATGTTCTAAATTATAACATAAAAAACCCAAAGAATTTCTATCAATTTTATGCAAATGTTTTGGCAATGTTTAAAACAGAATCGGGCTGAAAAACGTGGGTTTACCGGGCAGGGGTTGGGCTGTGATCAACCCCTGCTTTCATCTCAAAAGGGGTTACTTCGAAGCTTCGGTGCTCTCCTGTTGATGCTGCTCGTACCACGCGATCAACTCGGACAGCCCGGTGCGGAAATCCGTTGTCGCCTTAAAGCCGAAACGCTGCTCGGCGCGGCTGGTATCGAGCGCGCGGCGCGGCTGACCGTCCGGTTGGCTGGCGTCCCACACGACCTCACCTTGATAGCCAACCAGTTCTGCGATCAGTTCGGTCAGGTCTTTGATGCTAATTTCGAAGCCCGAACCGAGATTGACCGGATCAGCGCCGTTATAGCGCTCGGTCGCCAGCACGATTCCTTCGGCGGCGTCATCAACATACAGGAATTCGCGCGTCGGTGATCCGGTGCCCCACGCGATCACCTGTGCGTCTCCGCGATTTTTCGCTTCGGTGAATTTGCGGATCAGCGCCGGAATCACATGCGAGCTTTCAGGGTCGAAATTGTCGCCGGGACCATACAGGTTGGTCGGCAGCAGGTAAATCGCGTCGAAACCGTACTGCTCGCGGTATGCCTGCCCCTGTACCAGCAGCATCTTTTTCGCCAAGCCATAAGGCGCGTTCGTTTCTTCGGGATAGCCTTCCCACAGCGATTCCTCGCGGAAGGGAATCGGCGTGAATTTCGGATAAGCGCAAACCGTGCCAATTGTGACGAATTTCTTGACGTTGGCACGCCACGCCTCGTGCAGCAGGTGCGTCCCCATCACGAGGTTCGAGTAGAAGAACTCGGCGGGATGCGCGCGGTTCGCGCCGATGCCGCCGACCACCGCCGCCATGTGAATGATCACGTCCGGCTTAGTGTCGGTGAGCAGATCAAGCACCGCCGATTGATCGCGCAGGTCGTATTGGGCGCTGCGAGGGACAAAAACCTCGCCCGCCCCGCGCTGGCGCAGCGCAGCGACCACCCGCGACCCTAGAAAACCCGCGCCTCCGGTGACGACGAAGCGATTTTCGCTCCAAAACGACATGATAGCCCTCTCATCTCTGCGCGCCCCGAAAGCCGCATTTTAAGCTTCGCTTAGTTTAGACACACGCCGCCATTTTACCAAAACCCGCTTCGCGTGTCAGCGGCTATGGATTGTCGCGTCGCTTTTCCAAGCCCGCACCCATCAGGCAGCGCTCGACGTAGGAATGCACGCCCGGCGGGATGTGATCGACCCATCGATACTCACGTGAATGCGCGTCGAGCGTAACCTCAAACGTTGGATCTGCCGGAAACATGAAAAAGCACGAGTTGATGCTGTGAATCGGGATGCCATCGGGTCCATCAGGGAAGATCGTTTCCGCCGTGTGGATGATCGGCCCGACGTTGCACGCGATTCCGACTTCCTGCTGCGCCTTGCGCATCGCCGTGTCTTTCATCATCTCGCCCTTGAGGATGCGTCCCCCCGGCAGCCACCACTCGCCTTTGGCGGGGGCGTCCTCGCGCATGACCAGCAGCACCGCGCCGTTGGCGACGACGGCAATGTCCACGCACGGGATCGGCATCGTTTCGAGGATTTGGCGATACAGCGCCCAATCGATGAATTGAGTCATCTGCTTTAGCCGTTCAATGCGCGTTGATAAATGGCTTCTAGGCGCGCCACGTAGATCGGTTCACTGTAGCGTTCGCTCACGTCAAGGCACACTGCTTCCGGTCGATACTGCGCGTAATTCGTTTCCATCTGCTGCATCGCCGTTGCCAGCGCCTCAACCTCACCGGGTGGGACGAGAATGCCGCTGCGTTCCGTGACGAAGTCTTCAGGACCGCCCGAAATCGTTGAGACAACCGGACGACCACAGGCAATCGATTCCGCCACACTGACGCCAAACGTCTCAATCGTGCTTGAAGAAACGAGGCTGTGCGACTGGCGAAGCAGGTCGCGCAGTTCCTCTTTCGACATCATGGGCAGGAATTCCACCTGCGTGCCGATCCCCAATTCAGCGATCAGTTGGTCGAGTTCAGGGCGAAGTGGACCATGCCCGCGAATTTGCAGAACTACGTCAGCCCGCCCCTTGAAAACGCTGGCAAACGATTTCAGCAGAATGTCGAACCGTTTTCGCCGTTCCTTCAATTGAGCAATCACGACGAATTTAAACGGCGTCGCGGGCAGCGGTTCGTCAGTCGGAGAGAAAAAATTCGTATCGACAATACAGCCCAGCGTCTCAAACTCTTGTTCAGGCGCGTAGGCTTTTAGCGGCTTGATCAGCGAACTTCCGCACACCATATTCGCTTTGGAAGCGCGCAGCGTCTTGCGGATGATGCCGGGCTGTCCCGGAAAAATCATGTGTCCTTCATGATAGCCGCTTGAATATTCCGTCACGACCGCCGGAATGTTGTACTTCTTGCTCAGCACGGTCGCCAGATACCCGCCGTAGAAAATATTGTGTCCGTGAATCACGTCCGGCATCCCGTGATCGCGCACGTAGCGCTCAAACGCGCTCACCCCCGCCGATGCCAGCAGCGGCGCGATGATGAACGGGAACGGGCGCGGAAACCAGCCCCAATGCATCCGATAGACGGGAAAATCGATAAAGACGTCCTCGTCCTGTGTAGTTGCCGCCAATTTCGAAAGACCGTACCGCTTGATGTACGCCTGCGTCACGTTGATGCGCGGCGTGACGAGGACACCCACTTGATGTCCAGCTCTATGCAGTCCAAGTGCCTGATCGTGGAAAAAGATGCCGGTGATCGGGGCTTCAGGGCTGGGATAGTACGCAGTAACGAATAAAACGTGCATAGACCTTCCTTAACGTTTACAACGGGAGCGTGGCGTCCCACAAATACGGCAGTTCGGACTCAAACGGTTCGCCGGGCGGGTTATAAAACAAACCAAGACCGGGAAGCATGACGCGGAACAGTTCCATGTTATAGCCTTCGCTCAAGTGCAGTCGAGCATCTGGGCGGCTCGCATCGAGCAGCGGCGTATAAAAGGATCGGTATTCGCGCGGCACGTCGAGCAGTAGGTCTAAAGCGGAACGGCTGATCCACTGGTTGGTAGTCGCGTCAAACATCTCCCACTGCCCATCGATGAGGATTTCAATCCAGCCGTGCCAACCGCTGGTTAGTTCGTACATCTTCCACGTCAGCCCTAACGCCGCCGCGATGTGCCCCTGCGCGACCGAGTAAGTGCCGCAGTGAGCGCGCGGCTGCTGGAGGTATTCGAGAAAGGTCGATGGATAGGTGGTTTCGCCGTAAATCGTGCTAATGTGGACGACGTACATCGTGAAAATACCGGCAAGCCGCGCTTCGTTGTCCTCGCGCCACAGCATTTGCAGTCGGTCATGATTATCGTGGTAGTAGGCGACGACCATCGCCATCGCTTCGGCATCGGTCGTTGCCCCCGCTGTGATTGCTTGCAACGTCAGCACGTCAGGACCGGGAACCCGCTCGAAGACCAGATTCGCCGCAGGGAGTTCATTCGGGGTATCAGGATAGACATAGGTCGAGGTCGGCGCGGGTGTCGAGGTCGGTTCTGCTTGCGCCACCAGTGCGGTGAGCGGTTGATTGATGACCATGCCAGCGGCAAAGGCGATTACAAGGGCGATCATCAGAATGAAATTGCGTTTCATGATCTTCTCCGTTGAAAATTTGGAAGCCCCTAAGCGACTGTTATCCGATGCCAGAGGGTTCCATTCGAGGAGTTTAACCGCATTTGCGTGAAAATGGAGTGCTTAATTTATAATGGGCTGCGGTAGAGTAATGACACCCGTATGGAGAAAGTATTGAGCCGTATGAACATGCTTGTCACGGTCGTGACGCCCTGTTACAACAGCGAGGCGACGATCCAAGCGACGATTGAGTCGGTCTTGGCGCAGGTTTACCCGCACATCGAGTACATCATCATGGACGGCGCATCGAACGACGCGACCGTCGCCATCGCTCAGCGCTACGGCGATCAGTTGACGCTGATCTCTGAGCGGGATCACGGGCAGACCGGCGCCATCAACAAGGGCTGGCGTCGCGCGCAGGGTGAGGTGCTGGCGTGGCTCAACGCCGATGACCAGTATTTGCCCGATACGGTCGAACAGGCGATGCGCTACTTCGAGACACATCCCGACGCTCAGTGGCTCTACGGGACTGCCGAATCGATCAACGAATACGGGCAGATTTTCCCCTACCGCAACTACCGTGATGATTGGAGCTATCAAACGCTGCTCGACGTCGGTAGTTTCATCAATCAGCCGTCTGTCTTTCTGCGCCGTCAGGTCATCGAGGAATTCGGCTACCTCGACGAGAGTCTTCATTTCGGTATGGACTACGAATACTGGCTTCGCATCGGGCAGAAGTATCCAGCGCACTACGTCCCGTCGGTCAAAGTCCGCATCATTCGCGCCAGTACCACCAAAACCGAGAGCGGCGGCGTCACCCGCTTGCGTGAGGTCGATAAGATCGCGCGGCGCTATGGCGCGCAGCAGACCCCGCTGGGAACGCAGACGGAATGGGGCTGGGTGTTCGCGGAAAGCTTTTTTGCCAACGTCGGCAAAGGACGCTGGCATGACGCCTTCGCCGATTTCAAGCAGATTTGGCGTTACCCTTCAACTCTGCCGCGTGCCTTCGCCAAATTGTTGATGCGCAAGTTCGTCTCGCGTTCACTCGAAACGCGCCTGCGTCAAATGTTTGTCCGCATACCCTGAGCGAGCGCTTACGCCTTCAAATAAGTCGTAAACCAATCAATCGTCCGCTGCCAAGCATCTTCGGCGGCAGCTGCTTGATAAATCTGCGGGCGCGTGTCGTTGAAAAAGCGTGCGGTGCACCCGGATACACGATCATCTCGTGCGGCTTGCCTGCCGCCGTCAGTTTGTCATCGTTGGACTGGATCATCTCAGGCGGGAAACCGCCGTCATTCTCGCCATAGATCGCCAATAGCGGCACATGGATGGACGCCGCCTCCTCATCCGAAAGTGGCGCAACGCCGTAGAAGGCGACGGCGGCGTTCAGGTCGCGCGCCGAAGCCGCCAGCTTGCCCGCCAACCGCCCGCCCATGCAAAAGCCAACGACGCCCACTTTTTTCGGCGTAACGAACGGCTGCGCCAGCAAGTAGTCGATTGCCCCCTGCACGTCCGCTTGCACCTGCGGATATTGCAGCTCCATCGCCAGTTTGAGCGCTTCGTCTGGCTCGGCGGCGACTTCACCGCGATAGAAGTCTGGTGCGAGAGCGACAAAGCCCGCGTCGGCGAAGCGGCGTGTCACGTCCTTGATGTGGTCATTTAGCCCCCACCATTCCTGCAACACCACGATGGCGGGCGCGGTTGCATCCGGTCGCGCCAAATAGCCGGGAGCAGTGCTGCCTTCGGCAGCCTCGCCGTTCGCGGCAAATTCGACCATCGACGTCTGTAAATCAGCCATAGTGAGAGTCCGCCTAAAAATATTTCAATGGATGCGGCAAACCATAACACACAACTCCAGCTTGGGGCACGCACTTGGACATGGTCAGGGGGACAAGCTGACCCCCTGCGCTTGATCAGGTTATAATTCGCCGCATGGATGAACAACTCGCACACTACCTCCAACTCTGGAATTTAGCTCAGCCGCAGCTTTTGGCGACGACCCCCACCAGCCACGTTTACACCGTCGATCATAAAGGCGAGACGGTTGTCCTCAAGCTGTTGACGGAATACGGCTGGGAAGAACGACGTGGCGCTGCGGCACTGCGCTGTTTCGACGGACATGGGGCGGTGACGGTCTATCAGTCGGACGAAAACGCGCAGCTGCTCGAATACGTCGCTGGCGACGACCTCGTGTCGCGGGTGCAAAGCAGCAGCGCGGGCGATGCCGCAGCAACGCGGATCATCGCCCGCGTGCTCAAGCAGCTTCACAGCGTTCCGCAGACGGAAGCGTGCGCGGATCTGCTTTCGCTAAAAACGTGGTTTCAGGAACTGTTCGCCAGAGCCGACGCCGACGAAGCAGAAAGCAGCGAATCGATTTTCGTGCGCGGGGCGTGTGTTGCCCGCCACCTGCTCGACGATCCGAGCGACGTCTGCGTCCTACACGGCGACATTCATCACATGAATATCCGTCACAGTGCCGCGCGCGGCTGGCTCGCCTTTGACCCGAAGGGGCTGATCGGTGAACGGACGTATGACTGCGCCAACACGCTCTGCAATCCCTTTCGGGGAACGCTGCGCTACGACCTACTCGTCCACAACGAAGCCCGCCTCCTGCGAAACGCGGCGATTTTGTCCGAAGAACTCGCTATCGACCTCGCGCGCATCCTCGCCTACACCTACGCCTATAGCTGCTTGAGTGCAGTTTGGTCGCTCGGCAGCGCGGTCGAAGGCGACGGCGCTGCGCAGTGGGCGCTCAACATCGCGCGGATTATCGAGCCACACCTGCCGATTTTAGGTTTTGGCTGTAATATAGAATTCGGACGCAGCAAATCTTAAGGATTGCAATGGCACAATCTGGTCAAACCCAACGAGTCTGGTCACGGGGGCGCATAATCCTGATCGTCGCGGGCGTAATCGTCGTTGTGGGGCTGCTAGCGTTTGCAATCCTCAAACCCGAATTCGAGCGCATTTTCAGCAGCGTCGTCATAGAAGACTGCCACTGGTCGCGTATGGTGCAGGTCTGGAATGATGCCAATGCGGATCGTATTCGTGACGCGGACGAAGCGCCGCTGGCAGATGTGCAGGTCGCTGTGGACGACGTTAAAAATCAGAATCTACGCGTCGGGGTCGCCACCAGTGACGCCAATGGCGATGTACTGCTCTCCGTATTTATCCCCGGCTGTCCAGAAACAGCGATGCAAATTTACGTCGAAGCACCCGTCGGCTTTTGCCCGACCACGCCTGATCACGTCGATGGTGACACCGCTCAGCCGATTGTCTTCGGGCTGGTCGCCTGTTAACGGCAGCCGTCACTCTCAAAACTCGCGATCCGTTGAAGGAGTCGTCCCTTGAGTGGGCGACGTACTGCGCTAGCGGAGGGTTTCAACCCTCCGCGAACTTTCACTCCGCCCACCCCTTCGATCTTTCCACTGCCTTCTGCCACCCCTTGTACAGCGACTCGCGCTGCTCGCCCGACATCACCGGCTCAAACGTCCGCTCGACCCGCCACTGCTGCGCGATCTCCTGCTGCGAGTGCCAGAAGTTGGTCGCCAGCCCCGCCAGATACGCCGCACCGAGCGCCGTCGTCTCGGTGACGGCGGGACGCTCGACTGGCACGCCAAGCACGTCCGCCTGAAACTGCATCAGGAAGCTGTTGCGCACCATCCCGCCATCGACCCGCAGCGTTTGCAGCTTGATGCCCGAATCGGCTTGCATCGCGTCCACCACGTCGCGCGTCTGATAGGCGACACTTTCGAGCGTTGCCCGTGCGATCTGCGCCCGTCCGCTTCCCCGCGTCAAACCGAGGATCGCGCCGCGTGCGTGGGCGTCCCAGTAGGGCGCGCCGAGTCCCACGAACGCTGGGACGACATACACGCCGCCCGTATCCGGTACGCTGGCGGCGAGCGTCTCGCTTTCCGCCGCGTCCTTGATGATGCCCAGTTCGTCACGCAGCCACTGTACCGCCGCCCCCGCGATAAACACGCTGCCTTCCAGCGCGTACTGGACGCTTTTGCCCTCGATCTGCCAACCAATTGTCGTCAGCAAGTTGTGTTTGGACGTGATGGCGCTGTCGCCCGTATTCATCAGTAGGAAACAGCCCGTGCCGTAGGTCTGCTTGGCGAGTCCAGCATCGTAGCACGCTTGCCCGAAGGTCGCCGCTTCTTGATCGCCCGCTACGCCCGCAATGGCAATCGATCCGCCCAGCAGGTGCGTTTCCCCGATGATCCCACTGCTTGGCACGACCTCCGGCAGCAGCGATGGCGGGATGTTCAGCTTAGCGAGCATTTCGTCGCTCCACCCACCTTTGCGGATGTCGTAGAGCATCGTCCGGCTGGCGTTGCTCGGATCGGTGACGTGCAGCCGACCCTCGCTCAGCCGCCAGATCAGGAACGTATCGACCGTGCCAAACGCCAGTTCGCCCCGTTCCGCCCGTTCGCGCGCCCCCTCAACGTGATCGAGCAACCACGCGACTTTCGTGCCGCTGAAATAGGCATCGGTGACTAAGCCCGTGATCGCCTTGATCCGCATGTCGAAGCCCTCACGCTTGAGCGCTTCGCACATCGGCGCAGTCCGCCTGCACTGCCAGACAATCGCGTTCGCAATCGGCTCGCCCGTTTTACGGTCCCAGATGAGCGTCGTCTCGCGCTGGTTGGTGATCCCGATGGCGACGATCTGCGATGGATCGACGCCGCTGATTGCTTGCTGCGCCACGGCGAACTGCGACTTCCAAATATCCTCAGGATTGTGTTCGACCCAACCGGGCTGCGGGTAAATCTGCGGGAATTCCTGCTGCGCCTCCTTGACGATCCGCCCGCCACGATCAAACAAGATTGCCCGCGAGGATGTCGTGCCTTGATCGAGTGCCAGAATGTAATTTGCCATCAAAAATCTGCCCCTTAACGTGGTTCAATTTGGGCAGATTATAGCAACACCTGCTGATTGAGCCTTACGGCGTGTTACAGTCCTAAAAAGCATTCGGATCGCGCGCCGAGAGGTCGTGAACGTTGCTCATGTCGGGCAAGTCGGCGTCAAAGGCGAAAGTCGCGGCGGGCGCGTCCTCTGGCGTGTGAGAGTGGGTGGTTAGCCGTGTCACGTAAGCGACCGATCCGCTTTTGTCCTCGCCCCTCAGTCGAATTCGGGGAGGGGAAAGCCGAAGGCTCGTACTTGCACCGGGGTGAGGTCAAAGCGTCGATCAACCTTTGAAGCGAAACGGGCGAGTACGCGCCTCGCTCTACGCAGTGGAAACAGGGCGAAGCTGCTTCTTATCAGGCGAAGCAATAGCGCGATTTCGCCTGACTTCCGCCCGCACGACGTTTGCATGATTGTCTGATCGCGTGAGCTGGCTATAATTAAGCCCATTAGCGAAGAATGCTTCTTTCTAGAGAAACGGATGCGCGATGCGACGCTCGAAGATAATCCTGTTCTCGCTGGTTTGTGCGCTGCTGTGGGCAGTGGGAGTTGCCGCCGCGCCCGTCGCACAGAGTAATCTGTTCGAGCAGCAGGTGTTCGACACACGCGCCGACTTGGAGCTACTGGCGAATTCAGTCCTCGGCACAGGCGTCCGCCCGACCGAATGGACGGGCAATTCGGACTTAAGTTCGGCGACCATTGTTTCCGATTTATGGTTCGATAACGAACTGCTGGCGAATGCGATTTTCGGACCAAACCTGCGCCCGCCTCAGTGGATCGGCGCGTCCGTCCCCGTCAACGAAATCATCGCCCGCAACGTGCGCCACGATCTCGAATTCGCGGCGGACGATTTCTTCGGCACGAATCAACGTCCCGATGAATGGCGCGGGACGACGCCGCTCATTCGCTGCGACCGCACCCTGCAAAACCTGCTGACGGTGCTCGACCGCTTCTATAATATCCAATCCTCGACCGTCGACTCGGCGCTCAATTACTGCGCTTCGGTGGATGCCGAGATTCAAGACGATCTCGTCAACATCGTCTTTGGGACGCCAGATACCAACGGCGTGCTCGCCAATCCGATTGACCTGCTCAGCGCCGTGCGCGGTGACCTCGAACGCTTGGCGGACGAACTGCTCGGCTTGAACACCCGTCCAGAGCGCTACATCGGCAACCGTGACATCAACGCCATCAATTTTTCCGGCGACGTGCGCCTCGACCTCGAACTGCTGGCAGACGATCAGCTTGGCTTTGGCATTCGCCCGCCCGGTTGGATCGGCGGAACGTCCAATTCTCCGGCGACTTCATACATCACCTTGCGCCACGACCTCGAAGCGCTGGCAGATGCAACGCTCGGCATCAACGTCCGCCCGACCGGCTGGCAGGGGGTCAATGTGCTCGAACGCTGCGACCCCTTAGTGCGTGACCTCGCTTTCGTGACTCAGGCGGCTTATGACGGCTTCACCGTCAGCGAAATTGACCCCGACGCGCTCAACTACTGCGCGCAGGTGTCCGAATCGGTCAACGCCATTGTCGAAAATCCGCCCAAGCTGGACGTCGTCGAGCAGGAAAACCTGCTCACGGCATCCTCGAATTACGCCTTCAGCTACCTTGACGTCAGCGCGACCGAGTACATGGGCATCATGCCCGGTGGGACGCGCTTCCGCGCGCTTTACCGCAATTATGGTGAATCGAACATGCTGTTCGTGCAGGGCGATAACTTTGCGTTGTACGTCGATATGCGCTTCACCTCGCTCTCAGAGACGACCTTCCGCAGCCTGCCCACGCTCGAAAACATCGATCCGCTGGCATTCTGCGATGCCTTCTGGTGCAATGGACCGGGACCGACGCCCACACCCACCGGATCAGGCCCGCTGCTCTCGGTGCTGGTTGGCTCGACGCCTGTAGCGACGCCCAACGTCGGCGTCCTGTCGGCGAGTAAGCAGTTGGTGTCGTGGAATCAGGTGCGCGTGACCTACGTCTTCGACAACTTGCAGACGCACACGGCACAGGTCGCGCTTGAAGTCTGCGCCCAGACGGCACAGGTCGCCACCACCTGCGAGCCGGTCATCTCGATTTACGACAATAACGTTGGCACATCCAAACCTGTGCTCTCGGTATTCAACGGCTTGAATGTCTACGAGTTCCCCTACGGCTACCAGAGCAACCTCGTCATCGAGGGGACGACGCTCTATTCGCAGGACGTCTGGATCAGCGACCCGACCATCCGTTAGGGTCAACTTGTCGTTTCTCCAAATCAAGGGCTTGCCATTCACGGCAAGCCCTTTTAGTTTGCGGCGGCGATGTTCCACTGCGCCGAACGCCCGCCGCATAAGCTCATCTGTTGTATTAATGGGCGCGGGTTTACAATACGACAGGCTTAACAAGGAGCAGCTATGCGGCGCTGGATTATTCTGGGAGCAAGTGTGCTGGTCAGCGGCATTTTTCTGTGGCTGGCGCTGCGCGGTATCCCATTCGCGGAAGTGATCGACGGCATCCGAGAGGCGAATCTGGCTTGGGTGATCGTCAGCATCCTTTGCATCATTGGCGCGCAGGGATCGCGTGCGATCCGCTGGCGCGGCTTGCTCAATAACCGTATGCCCCTCATACGCGCCTTTCACGTCCTAAACTTGACCATGCTGCTCAATCAACTACCGCTGCGGGCGGGCGAAGTGGCGCGCAGCCTCTTGGCGACTCGCTCCGGTGTACCCGTCATCACGGCAGCGACCAGCATCGTCGTCGAGCGCCTGATCGACGTCGTCGTCGTGGTCGTCATGTTGGCGGCAGCGCTCACCCGCCTGCCGTCCGCGCCGGATGCGGTCGCGCAAGCGGCAGTCGTCTTTGGCGCGGTCGCGGTCGTCGCCTTCGTCGGGCTGATCGTTTTCGCGCGCTACCCGCAAATCGCGCATCTTCTGCTAGCGTGGCTCGAAGCCCACGTCCCAGCGATCAAACGGCTCAATCTCGTCCGCCGCATCGACGAAGTCCTCGATGGGCTGCGTCCGCTGACGCATATCGGCAAAGCCGCGCACGCCCTGTTCTGGACGACGGCGGGTTGGGCGTTCTCGCTGATCACCTTCTACGCTCTTGAGCGCGCATTGGGCATCACGGGCGTTGATCTGATCATGGGTGCGTTTGTCGGTGTATCGCTGGCAGCCTTTAGCATCGCCATTCCGGTCAGTGTCGCGGCGATAGGCCCGTTCGAGAGCGCTGTGCGTGTCGCGGGCGATGCCGTCGCCATGAGTCCGCTCACCGCGACGACGCTCGGCTTTCTGTTTCACGGCGTGACCGTCCTCAGCTACGCCGTCATCGGCACGATTGGCTTGATCGCGCTCGGTCTATCGGTGGGCGACGTGCTTAAATCGGTCGAAGCCGAACCGACACCCTCTATCGCTAGTGATTAGACGTTTCTGTACAATTATTTGAGCTACAAAATTATGTTTTTCTCGAACCCAACCTAGGAGCAAACATGATGCGTCGTGGCATCCGTTTTCTGAGCGATGGGGCTTGGTGCGTGGGCTGGCTCTACGTGCCTAGCGATCTACAAGCGGGACAGCACGCACCCGGAATCGTCATGGCGAATGCGATTAGCGCCGTTAAAGAGATCACGCTGCCCGGTTATGCCGAGCGTTTTTGTGATGCGGGTTTCGTGGTTCTGGCGTTCGACTATCGTTATTTCGGTGCCAGCGAAGGAACGCCGCGCAATCACATCCTGCCGCACGAACAGCAGCAGGACGTCCGCAACGCGATTACGTGGCTGCGCGCCCAAGCGCAAGTCGATGCCGACAATATCGGCGGGTGGGGCATTTCGCTCGGTGGCGTCCACATGCTCTATCTCGGCGCGTATGATCGTCGCTTGAAAGCGGTCGTCTCGGTGGCGACGGGCTTAAACACGCTGGAAACGATGATGGGGCGCGAAACCATGCAGGGCTTTCTCGGCATAATCAACCGTGACCGCGACCTACGCTTGAAAGCGGGCGAAGACGCGACCTACATTCCGGCGGTGTCGATGCCCGGTGGCGGCGCAGCGATGGCATTCCCCGAAGCCTACGAGTTCTATACCGAGGCGATGAACAGCTACGCTCCCGCCTACGAGAACCGCTTGACCTTCGAATCGATGGAGTATCTGATCGGCGATCATTCTGCCGATGCGATCCACCTGATTGCGCCGACAGCGCTGCTGATGATACACGGCGAGCGCGATCTGATCCCGCCGGAAGCCGTGCGCGCCGTCTTCGAGCGGGCGGGCGAGCCGAAAAAGCTGGTCGTGTATGACTGCCTGCACACGGATCTCTACGTGCGCGATCCATGGGTTACTCAGTCGGCGGACGAGGCGATTGCATGGTTCAACCACTACCTGCACAACCCGCGTGCGAAATCCGCTGTAAAGCAGGATAGCGAACGCAATGCGCAGGTCATTCGCGATTTCTACGACCAGACTAACGCGGGCAATTTCGGCGTCTACGACACATTGTTTGCGCCGGATTTCGTCAGCTACACCAGTGCGACCGGCTTCGAAATTCGCGGGTCGGCGGGCTTCAAAGCAGCAAACGCCATGTACATGGCGTCGTTCCCCGACTTTCAGACGAAGGTCGAGATGATCGTCGCCGAGGACGACCTCGTGATGGCATACGGTGTGTTGAGCGGCACGAATGAAGGCGAGTTCATGGGCAATGCAGCGACGGGCAAAAAGGTCGAATGGACGGGAATAGCGATTTATCGCTTCAATGACGAAGATCAAATCGACGGGCGTTGGCAGGAATTCGACGGATTGGGCTTATATCAGCAGTTGGGCTTGATCCCGACCGCAGGAGGAGCAGCCTAACGATGCCATTTATCGAGATTGCGACGGGCGCGCGGTTGCACTACGAGGATGTTGGCAGCGGTTCGCCGCTGATCGCGCTGCACGGGCGCTTCGGGACGGGACGCGCCGATCTCGGCAACGTGATCGACTGGCTGAACCAAGAGTACCGCGTGCTTGCGCCATCGCTGCGTGGCTACGGTGAATCAACCCCTAAGCCGCGCGACTACCCGCTCGACTTCTACCACCGCGACGCCCGCGACCTGATCGCCTTCATGGATGCGCTGGAAATTGACCGCGCCCACCTGATCGGCTTCTCCGACGGCGGCGAAACGGCGTTAGTCGCCGCAGGGCTTGCGCCGGATCGCTTCAAGTCGGTGGCGGTCTGGGGCGCGGTCGGCTACTTCGGACCGTCGATCCGCCCGATTGTGCAGGCGAACTATCCCGCCACGTGGATGGACGAGGACACTAAGCGCTTGCACGGCATCACCGATCCCGACCCGATTATTCTGCAATGGGTGATCGCCCTCAAGCACATGATCGACAGCGGCGGCGACGTCAGCATCAGCCTTGCCCCGAAAATGACGATGCCCGTGCTGCTCATGCTCGGTGATCAGGATCACCTCAATCCTGAAGAATTCGGGCAGCAGTTCGTCGATCAAACGCCGAACGGTCGCCTCGCCATGTTCGAGACGGGTCACGCTATTCACGATCAAGATTGGGCGGCGTTTCAGCGCGTAGTCGGCGACTTCCTCAAGCAAGCGAAATAGGATTGTATTTAGAGCAGAGGTAAACAGAATTTGGCGCTGCTCAACATTTAAGCGTGTCGAGTTCCAGATCATCTAATATCAGTACGCACAATTCGGTCACCCGCCGGAGTCCCAGATCATTGGTGAGCAAAGCGTCACAGTCTGACGCCAGTGCCGCTGCGACATGCAGCGCATCGGGAGTACGCAGGTTGTATCGAGCGCGAAGCTGAGCAGCATTCTCGGCAATTTCAGGCGTTACGGAAATGAGGTGTAAGTGATCCGTATCGGTCAGTAATTCACGGTAATTATTCGGATCTAAGCCACTGACCGAAATTTATCCA
>JBBSNT010000026.1:0-21583 GCA_038260485.1 Aggregatilineales bacterium
GGCATCTGGTGGGAGATTCACAACTGGCTTGGCGTCACCTTTTTCGCGGGCTTCATCGGCGTCTTCTTGAGCTACCTCGCTTTCCCACCCGCCATGCCAGATGAACCCGCGTGATCTTTGAGCATACGCTTGATCTGGTCTTGAGCGGACGCAAAACACGGAGCAGCCGTTGCTGTGTGGGTACTGACGTTCTGGCGACTTGAAAATGAGGCGTAGGGCACAGCAGCGCTGTGCCCCTGTTGCTTATCGTCCTAACGACTTCCGCACGCGATTCAGCGCCTCGGTCAGGTTGTCGCGCGTGGTCGCAAAGTTGGCACGCAGGAAGCCCGGCGCGTCGAATGGCTTGCCATCGCTGAAGGCGACCTTCGCGTTGTCGAGGAAGAAAGTGTACGGGTCAGGCTCAAGGTTCAGCCGACGGCAGTCCAGCCACGACAGGTACGTTCCCTCAGGCTGCGTGATCGGCACTTCAGGCAGCACCTCGCGCACGAAGTTGAACACCATGTCGCGGTTGCCCTTGAGGTAAATCAGCGCCTCGTCGAGCCATTCTTGTCCATCGCGGTAAGCCGCTTCCGCCGCCGTGTAGCTGAGCGCGTTGGGGTGTCCACCGACCTTGTGCGCCGCAGAACTGACTAGTTCGCGCAGCGTCGGGTTCTCGATCACCGCGAAGCCCAATCCAAATCCGGGAATGTTGAAGGTTTTGCTGGGCGCGAGCAGCGTCACGCAGCGGTCGGCAATCTCCGGCGAAAGCGAGGCAATCGAGGTGTGATGTTCACCTTCGTAAATCAGATCGCAGTGAATCTCGTCGGAACACAGGATCAGGTCGTGACGTATGCAGAAATCCGCGATCCCTTCGAGTTCCGTGCGCGTGTAGACGCGCCCGACCGGATTGTGTGGGTTGCAGAGGATGAACAGTCGCGTCTCTGGGGTGACTGCTGCTTCCAGTGCGTCGAAATCCATGCCGTAGTTCAGCACGCCGTCCTCGACCATCACTGCCAGCGGCGCGGTCTGGAGCAGGCGGTCGCTGTTGCTCGGTGCGGTGAGGAAGGGCGGATACGCCGGAGTCTGCACCAGTATGCCGGTTCCCGACTCACCGACAGCGCGGGCGACAGCACTCACGCCAAAGACCAGACCGGGCAGAAAGACGAGATGCTCCGGCGCGGCGTTGATGTTGTGATGGGCCTTCAACCGTTCGACGATCACGTCGCGCAGTCCGGGAGGATCCATCTGGTAGCCGAACACACCATGCTCGATACGGTCTTGCAGTGCCTTGATCACAGGTTCCGGCGAACGAAAGTCCATATCTGCCACCCACATAGGCAGCACGTCTTCGGGGTACAAACTCCACTTCGCGCAGTCGGATTTACGACGTTCAATATACGTATTGAAATCAGCGATCATAAAGCTCTTCCTATCATTAAATGAGTGAGCAGAGGAGAGATTGCAGCCCATTGTAGCGCTCATATGCGTGATCGATTAAGTCCGCTTTTGTTTGGGATGCCCCATTTCTAACGCCTTGTTTAGTTGACAGTCTAAGCATTACAAGCTATATTAATGGCATGTGAAAACGTGTCGAAAAGGCACAAATTTGTCCCTTTTTCGGCGTAGATAAATTACAAAAACAATGACGAATCAAAAGTCAAAGGGGAATATCAATGTCTGCTCGGAAAGACCTCAACGATTTTATCGATAATGTGCGCGACGAACTGCCGTCGCGCGTTCACAGTGCTTTCGAAGAAGCCGTACAGCGTGCTGAAAAGAGCCAGCGGCGCACGCGCAAACAGGCACAGCATTCGCTGTGGTCGGTGCTAGAGAATAATTTGCGCCCTGAAGATGAACGTCGTGAAGAAGGCATTTTGCCGATTCTCACGCTGGTGATCGGCTTGATCGGGGGCGCGGCATTGATGTACCTGTTCGATCCTGAACGTGGCGAACGCCGTCGCGCCTTGATCCGTGATCAGGTGAGCAGCGCGGTCAATGACGCTAGTGACTCGCTCGAAGGCGCGGCAAAGGATGTGTCAAACCGCGTTCAGAACGTATCGACTAGTGCGGGCGACTCGCTGAAAGATGCGGCGAAGGATGTGTCAAACCGCGTTCAGAACATATCGACCAGTGCGGGCGACTCGCTGAAAGATGCGGCGAAAGACACTTCGACTCAGGTACAGGGTGCGGTAAAAGAGGCTAAATCGCAAGCGCACGCCGCTGAAGCGGGCATCAGCGACCAGACTTTGCAAGCCCGCGTGCGCGCACAGTTGGGGCATTACGTCGCAGAGCCGACCGCCATTAGCGTGACGATCAACAATGGCACGGTCACGCTCGGCGGCAAGCTGCGCGCGAGCGAGGCGCAGCCGTTGATCGAGCGGGTGCGGACGATTCCCGGCGTCAAGGATGTCGAAAATCGGCTTGAACTGCACGACAGCGCCGACAATATCACTAACACGCAAAACGGCACTAATAGCACAAACCTCCACTAAAAGTGGACGAAGGAAGCACTCTAGTGAGTAACCAAAAACTGCCGCTGAGCATCATGCTCAGCGGCAGTTTGTTTGCTTAAACCTTGCACGCGGATTTACGCATTCCTCTGATAGCCTGCGACCAGCTTTTTTGGAGCATAGGCGCGCCACGCCTGCTCGAACAGAGCGCGCACTTCGTCGGGGTCTGCTTGTGGCATACGGATCAGCACGCATTGAAACGACGCATAATGATCCGCCATGTAGTAGACATCTGGCTTGGTCGTCAGCAGAAACTCGCGCTCTAATTGGCTTGGCAGTTTCAAGACCAGTGTGTTGGCATCGATCTTGGCGATAGACGCCAGAAAGCGCTTGCCAATTTTAAAGTGGGGCGACCCGAAAACCGTATGCTCCTCCACGCCGGGAAATGCCGTCGCAATCTGCCGCACGTCATCGAAATTCATCTACCCCTCCTAGTAGAACACTTGTTTTATTCAAGCGTAGCATAAAAGGTGGGCGCTGTAAACGAAAACAGGGTGACCTCGGTTCGCGTCGCCCTGTTTGATTCGATACTGCTCTAGAAGCGATGCTTACGCTTCCACGTTAGGTTCGGTACTGGCGATGCTCTGCGATTTGGGCTGCTCAATTGGCAGGCGAATCTGGAACTTCGTTTCGCCGGGCTGCGAGACGAGTTTGATCTCGCCGCGATGCCGTGTCACGATCACACGATGGGCGATGTCCAAGCCTAAACCCGTTCCTTTGCCGACTTCCTTCGTTGTGAAGAACGGTTCAAAAATGCGCGACTGAATATCCGGCGGGATGCCCGGTCCGTCGTCGATCAATTCGACCCACACGTCCTCGTCATCGCCCCATGTGCGGATGGTTAGCTTGCCTTTGCCATTGGCGTCGCTCATGGCGTCAATCGCGTTGTCGATGATATTCGTCCACACTTGATTGAGTTCGCTGCCAAATGCGGTCAGCTTAGGCGCGCTGCGGTCAAACTCCTTCTCGATGGTGACGTGCTTGTCGCGCAGCTTGTGCGCCATGATCGTCAGCGTGTCCTCGATGCCTTCGTGGATGTCGATGTCCTGCTGCGGCGCTTGATCCATGTACGAGTACGATTTGACTGCTTTGACTAGTTCGGAGATACGCTTCGACCCCTGCTCAATTTCGCGCAGCAGCCCCGCCGCACCCAGTGAGGCATTCAGCCATTCAATCGCTGTCGGCAGTGTTTCCGCACCGACTTGATCGAGCAGTGTTTCTAACTGCTGTACGTCTAGCCCCGCGCTGACCAGCACCGGCGCGATTTCCCAACTGTTCTCAATTTCCTGATCGTCTAGCCACGTACCGATTTCGTCCTCAAGGTCGCTTTGCGTCAGCGAGTCGAGGTCAGCGGGGTGGCTCTGCTTAGCGGCGGCATCGGCGCGCAGGTGCAGCAGTTCTTCGAACTGATCAGCGTCCAACTGCCTGCTCAGGTTGACGAGCAGCGGCTCGATGGTATCGAAGGATTCGCTGAGCTGGCTGGCGGCGCGTCGCGCTGCTGCTGCGGGATTGTTCAGTTCGTGAGCCAGCCCCGCCGAAAGTACACCGAGCGCCGACATTTTCTCGCGCTGACGAGCGAGTGCTTCCGTCGTCTGGATGCGCCACGACAGCGCGCCGAACAGCTTACTCACCAGCACAGGGCAAACGGCAAACATCTCGCGGAACGATTGATTATCGAAGCGCAGCGTCTTGGTCGGCTGAAGCGCCCGTGCGCTGGCGATATAGGGAGTGCCGCTCAGCAGCGGCACTTCGCCGCTGAAGCTGCCGTCGTGGTGTGTCGCCAGCACCTGTTCGCTGCCATTGATGTCTTGCGAGATTTGCAGTTCGCCCGAAATCACGACGTAGAAATAATCAGCGGTCTGTCGCTGCCGAAAAAGGTACTCACCTTGCGGGATGTCGTATTCCTGTCCATGATCGAGCAGCCATTGCAGTTGGTCTTCGCGCAGGTGCTCGAACAGCGGCACTTTAAGCAGTTGAGCGTAGTCCAGCATCAGAGTTCTCCTAGATACTGGTGGATGAACTGAACCGCAATCGACCCCTCACCGACGGCAGAGGCGACGCGCTTGACCGAACGGTGGCGCACATCTCCGGCGACGAAAATTCCGGGTACACTCGCTTCGAGCAGGAAGGGCACGCGGTCGAGTTTCCAGCCTTTGGGCGGCTTGCCGTCGCGGATCAAGTCGTTGCCGGTTATGATGAAGCCGTAGTTGTCGCGCTCGATCACGCCTTCGAGCCAATCGGTGTGCGGCTGTGCGCCGATGAACACGAACAGCGCCGCGCCCTTGTATTTGTCGGTTTCGTGCGTCTGATTGTCGATCAGCGTGACACCTTCAAGATGCTCCGCGCCGTGAACCGCCATCACTTCGGTATAGAGCAGCGCCTTGATATTCGGCGTCGCCTCGATTTGATCGACGAGGTACTGGGACATGCTCTTGCCCAGCGAAGCACCGCGCACGACCATGTAGACCGTCTCGGCGTATTTGCTGAAGTACATCGCGGCTTGCCCCGCTGAATTACCCGCGCCGACGATAAAGACATTCTCGCCTTGCACTGACGGTGCTTCGGTCATCGCCGCGCCGTAGTAGACGCCCGCGCCGGTCAGTGCGTCGCAGCCGACCACGTCGATGCGGCGGTAGGAGACGCCCGTCGCGATCATCAGCGCGTGACAGCTAATCTCGCCGCCGCCCGCCAGTTCGAGGATGCGATACTGGTCTTCGATGCGGACTTTGACGACTTCTGCCGGAGTCAGGATTTCGACGCCGAAACGGGTCGCCTGTGCAACCGCGCGCCTCGCGAGGTCGTTGCCGCTTAAGCCCGACGGGAAGCCGAGATAGTTCTCGATCCGTGAACTCGTCCCCGCTTGACCACCCGGCGCTTCGCGTTCGATCAGCAGCGTCCGCAAGCCTTCCGATGCGCCGTAGACCGCCGCCGCTAGCCCCGCCGGACCGCCACCGACAATCGCCAGATCGTAAAACGGCTGGGTCGCCTGTGTGCTCAAGCCGACCTGTCCAGCGATCTCGACGTTGCTCGGGTTCATCATGGCGCTGCCGTTCGCCGTCAGCACGACTGGCAGTTCGACGTTTTCCATGAACTTGATCAGTTCTTCTCCGGCAGGGTCGGCTTCCAAGTCCATCCACCGATAGGGCACACGGTTGCGCGCCAGAAAGTCCTTGATGCGGTGCGCATCCGGCGACCACTGATGCCCGATCACGCGCAAGCCTTCAAAGGCGGGGCGGTAGGCGGACTGCCACTGGTCGATCAAGTCGTGCAGCACCGGAAATAGGTTTTCTTCCGGCGGATCCCACGGCTTCATCAGGTAGTAGTCGAGCGCGATCTCGTTGATCGCTTGAATCGCGGCGCTGGTATCGGCGTAGGCGGTCAGCAGCGCGCGTTTAGCATCAGGGTACAGGGCGCGCGCCTGTTCCAGAAATTCGACGCCGGACATTTCCGGCATACGCTGATCAACCAGAAACAGCGCGACCGCGTCGTTACGCAGCTTCATTTGTTCCAGCGCGCTCAGCGCGTCCGCGCCCGTATCGGCGCGCATGATGCGGTATTCCTTCCCGAACTCGCGCCGCAGGTCGCGCTGGATCGCTTGCAGGACTTCGGGATCGTCGTCGAGCGTGAAAATCACGGGTTTCGATGCCATGTGGTCAGGTTTCCGTTTCTATTTCCATAATTTGTTTGAAACTATATACGTACTTTTATCCCAAACTTATCCCAAGTTTGGGATATATTGGGAAAATAGGCGAAATGTGGGATTCACCCCAGCGGTTCGATCTGCCCATCATCAAGCAGTTGGTTGACGCGCAGTTCGGCGCGGTCGAGCAGGGATTGACAGTGCTGCGACAGCGTCCGCCCGCGTTCAAACAGCGCCACCGAGTCTTCGAGCGCGAGATCGCCCGCGTCGAGTTCGGTGATAATCCGCTCAAGTTCTGCGTAAGCGTCCTCGAACAAAAGCGTTTCAAAATCGAGGCTTGTGTTATCCGTCATGCTTTACCTTTACTGTAACCAACCGTGCCATCGTGGAACTGCACGTTAATCGTGTCTGTCGTGTCCTGCGCGGACGTGATCCGTCTGCCTGTTTGGGCGTCTGTCACCAGCGCGTAACCGCGCGCGAGAATTGCCTGTGGGCTGGCAGCGACCAGCGCGCCTTCGCGCGCCGTGACCCGTTCGTGCAGCAGCGAGATGCGGCGGCGTTCCGCCGTGATCATGCGCGTCTGCCAGTCGTCGATCCGCTGGCGATAAGCGCTCACGCGCACCAGCGGCGAGAGCTGGCGCAGCGTCTGCTGCCTGTTATCGAGCAGATCGCGCCATGTACGAAGTGAGTCGTCGAAAGCGTCGGCAAGATGTCGGGTTAGGCGGGTGACGCCTTGTTGAAGTTCGGCAAAATCAGGTGTCAGCACTTCCGCCGCTGCCGACGGAGTCGGCGCGCGCAGGTCAGCAACGAAGTCAGCAATCGTGAAGTCGGTTTCGTGCCCCACGCCGCTCACGACCGGGACGCGACTGGCGGCAATCGCCCGCGCGACGCCTTCGTCATTGAACGCCCACAAGTCCTCGATACTGCCCCCGCCGCGCGTGACGAGGATCACGTCAACGTCGCAGGTGCTCAGGCGATTCAGCGCTCGTACGATCTGCATCGGCGCGTCGAGTCCCTGCACCAGCGACGGTGAAAGCACGACTTCGACCAGCGGAAAGCGGCGGCGCAGCACGTTTTGCACGTCCTGAAAAGCGGCGGCGTTCGCGGAGGTGACGACCCCGATCCGGCGCGGGAAGAGTGGCAGCGGGCGCTTGCGCGCGTGGTCGAACAAGCCTTCGCTTTCGAGCTTTTCTTTCAGCAGCTCGAACTGGCGGTACAAATCGCCAACCCCGACCGGTCGAATGCGGTCGGCGTACAGTTGATAGGTGCTGCGCTCCTCGTAGATCGTCACGCTGCCGTGAACCAGCACAGCGTCGCCGTCGCGCGGGAGCGTTGCCATCTGCTGCGCATGTGATCGCCACATCACAGCGGCAATCGTCGTCTTGCCGTCTTTGAGCGTGAAGTAGCAGTGTCCTGAAGGCTGCGCCTGTTTGAAACCGGAGACTTCGCCTTCGACCCATAGGTCTTGCAGGTCTTCGTCGCGCTCGAACAAGCGCCGGATGCGCGCATTCAGTTCTCGAACGGTGTACGAGCTTTGCATGAAAATCCTTTTGCCTTTACTCCCTGTATTATACCTGTTCTGGGGAAGAGCTATCAAACGTCCGTTCGGCTAGGATCATTAAACCTAAAGATTGTGAAAAATTGAGCAATGCACCCCTTAAATGGTTCTGATGTAAACGGTTTCGTTATCGTCGTGCTTAACTGCCGCTAATCGAGATCGAGATTGCTGCGTTGTGCGTCCCGCCGCTGACCTGTACAATTAAGCGGTGTTTTCATGAATCAATGTTCATCGAGGGTAGGCACAATGGCATACTTGAATCAACAGGAGCGTGAGGCGCTGGCGCATGACCTCACGACGCTAAATTTTAAACAGGCAAAGGGCAAGCTGCGCCGCATGGATCCTGACGTCAAGGTCGCGTTTTTGCGCAACGCGCAGGCGGTTGGCGAATATCTCTCGCGTTTCGACCTGTTTGGACTCGGCACGGTGGTCACGTTGATCGAGCGCGAGACGGAAACGACGACGTTCACTGACAAGCCGGGATCATCGCCCATCCGCATGAAGGCGCAGTTTGCGCTTGATGAAGTGATCGTCGCCCCCATGCCCGAAAACAAAACGTAATAACGAGTTAGAAGCGCGGCGTTAAAAGAGTCATCAGCACTACTTCTTTTAACTTTCTCTGCTTTTAACGGTTTCTAGGAAAGGAACTGCTTATGCTGCGCACACTTCCGCAGACGCGCGACGCGCATATCATTTATCGCTTGGCGAGCATCGGCGCATTTACGCTGCTGACGATCATCGCCGCGCGCATCACCATCTCGATGCAGCCCGTACCGTTCACGCTGCAAACGCTGGTCGTTGTGCTGGCGGGCTTGATCCTCGGTGCGCGTGATGGCGCTCTGAGTCAGCTTGCTTACCTTGCGCTGATCGCGTTGAACTTGCCTGTCGATTCGCGAGCGTTGGGTGCGGCGGCATTGGTTGGTCCGACGGCGGGTTACCTGTTCGGCTTTGTGGCGGGTGCGTTCGTCGCTGGTTTGCTCGTCGAGCGTGGGACGACCCGTCTCTGGCAGCGCTGGATTGCTGGAATTGTCGGGATTGCTGTTGTCTACGTGATCGGCGTGGTCGTGCTGATGATCAACGCGCACTTGGCGTTTGACGCTGCGTGGGCGTCCGGCGTTGCGCCTTTCATCGTGCCGGATGTGGCGAAGGCGTTGGTTGCTGCCGCCCTCGCTGAGGGCGGGCGCTCCCTGCTGCTGCGACAAGTATAAGCTGCCTGTAGAGGGCAGGTTTCAAACCTGCCCCTACGATCTATAAACAAACATCCGCTACATCGACTCCAGCGCGGCGAGTTCTTCCTCGCTCAGCGTCATACCGAGCACGTTAAAGCCCGCATCGACGTGCATGATCTCGCCCGTTACCGCCGACCCCAAATCTGAGAGCAGGAACAGCGCGGCGTTGCCGACTTCTTCCTGCGAGATGCGACGGCGCAGCGGTGCGGATTTCTCCGAATACTGGAGCATCATGCGAATACCCGGGACACCCGCCGCCGCCAGCGTCTTGATCGGACCCGCGCTGATCGCGTTGACGCGGATGCCGCGCGGCCCCATGTCGTTGGCGAGGTAGCGTGTGATCGCCTCAAGCGCGGCTTTGGCGATTGCCATGACGTGATACTTGGGCATGACTTTCTCAGCGGCATAGTAGGTCAAGCTGAGGATGCTGCCACCTTCGCTCATCAGTGGTTCGGCGCGCTTCGCCATCGCGATCAAGCTGTAGGCGCTAATGTCGAGCGCCAACTTGAAGCCATCGCGCGAAACGTCGATGAAGCGCCCGCCCATGTCTTCGCGGTTGGCGAAGGCGACCGAATGCACCAGCACGTCGATTTTGCCGTAGCGTTCCTTGACTTTAGCGAATACGGCATCGAGTGCTTCGTCGCTCGAAACGTCGCATAGTTCCGTGAAGTCGCAGCCGATTTCCGCTGCCAGCGGCATGACGCGCTTTTCCAGCACTTCCGCGCCGTAGCTCAGCGCAATCGTCGCGCCTTCTTCATGCAGCTTCTGCGTGATCCCCCACGCGATTGAATTCTTGTTGGCGACGCCGAAAATCAGCGCGACTTTGCCATCCATCAGTCCCATGTAGTATTTCTCCTTAAAAAAGAAGCGATTAGCAGCACCTAGCTTTTGGCGGTGAGTAAACGGCTAAGTACATGAACCCTATATGCTAAATTTAACACGCCGTGTGGACTGAAGCTACGGTTGCCTTCGGCGCGGCGACGGCGGTAACATCAGGGGCTACTGTGACAGCAGACATATCAGTGAAGGATAGGCGATGGCGGAGAATGAAATGATTAACGTGGTCGTGGCGATGGATTTGCCCGACAAACTGATCAACGAAATACGCGAAGTTTCCCCACGCTTGCACGTCGAGCGCGCTTTCCCCGACGTTCCCGAAAAAGTCTACGCCAGCGCGGAAATCCTCTTTACAGGGCGTGCTTTCCCGAAGCCGGAGCAAGCGCCCCGTCTGCGCTGGATTCAACTTTTCTCCGCTGGTGTTGATCACGTGACCAATGAGCCAATCGTCCAGTCTGAGGACGTCGAGGTGACGACTGCCAGCGGGATGCACGCGACGCAGATCAGCGAATACTGCTTGGCGATGATGCTTGCCTTCAATTACAAGCTGCTGAAGCTGCGCGACTTACAAGCGAAACAGACGTGGGGCAACCGCGAACGGGATTTCACGCCCATGCCGCTGCGCGGACAGACGCTCGGTATTGTCGGCTATGGCGGCGTCGGGCGCGAACTGGCGCGCATCGCTGATGCGCTCGGCATGACCGTGCTGGCGATCAAGCACGACGTCATGCATCCGGCGTCTGATGATGCCTATCACGAACCCGGCACTGGCGACCCTGAAGGCGAAATCCCCGCGCGGCTCTACCCGCAGCAGGCGGTCGGCTCGATGCTGCATGAGTGCGATTACAGCGTGATAGCGATTCCGCTAACAGACGATACCCATCACATGATCGACGCGGCGGTGCTCAAGCAGATGAAGAAAACCGCCGTGCTGATCAATATCGCGCGCGGGGCAGTCGTTGACGAAGCGGCGCTGATCGAGGCGCTCACGGATGGCAAAATCGCAGGGGCGGCGCTCGACGTGTTCGAACAGGAGCCGCTCCCCGCCGATAGTCCGTTCTGGACGCTGCCCAACGTGATCATCAGCCCACACGTCGCCGGTTCAACCGCGCTCTACAACGAAAAGGCGACCACGCTGTTCAAGGAAAACTTACAGCGCTACCTCGACAACCTGCCCCTGTTCAACCGCGTTCGGCGCAATAGAGGTTACTAACAGCGTTATTGTTCGACATACGATTAAGGCGTTCAGCCGTTTTGGGCGCTGAACGCCTCACTCTGTGCAGCGTCAAGTGAAATGATCAGGGTAAAGCGCTTTACTGGCGGCGCGTCATCACGGCGTCGTAGGCACCGCCGGGTTCTGCTTCGACGCCTTCGACCGGTCGCCAACCACCGCTCAGCGTATTGCCATCTTCACTGAACGTCCCGGTATACTTTGACCCTTCTGTCCAGTGTGTGACGACCTCGCCCTGAACGTCCCAGCAATAGGGGAGCGGAACGCTGCCCATGTTGGAGTAAACGAGCGATGGGAAGGTGTCTGTTTCGGGGTCGTAGCTCAAGATTTCCAGACTTTGCCCCTTAAACCCGATCATGGCGATTTCACCACGTTGTTGCAGGAAAAACCCGTCCAGCAGCCACTCGATGGTCACTGATCCGGTGATGTTATCGACCTCTGAATCGAGCGTGCGTCCGGTTAACGTCCAGATGCCAACCAATTTCTCCAGACGCTTCAGCGCAGGCTGAGGGGTATTCGCTTGTTCGCTCATGGCACATCTCTACTATTTTTATTGATTTAGACGATCTATAGTAGCTCGCCTGTTCTTATTGCGTCAAATATTTAGCGAACCTAGCAGGCGATCTACGTTTGCTGATTGCGCTAGAGTACATACAAGGCTTACCCCGCCAATCAGTTGACGACACTGTTGTATTCGATAAAATAGCTTCCATCATTAAAAAATATTCAAAAGGCTGACGAGGATGCAAAAGTACCACTTCATGCAGTTCGCGGCAACCCGGCTCTACACGGGTGCGGTCGCCTATTCACCGGACGGCACGCAAATCGCGCACATCAACAATGCGACCGGACAGTTCAATCTGTGGACGATTCCATCGGGTGGCGGTATGCCGCGCCAATTAACCAGCTATACCGACAACACCGTCCGCGACGTGGCATGGCGACCGGACGGTGCGGCGCTCGTCTTTCTCGCTGACCAGAACGGCGACGAGCAGCATCAAGTCTACACAATTCCGATGCGTGGCGGTTGGGCAGAAGCATTGACGGACAAGCTCGACGCGCAGCACATCATTGCGGATCATCCCTATTCGCCGGATATGAAAATGCTCGCCTACTCAGGAAACGACGTTGATCCGGCGCAGATGGAGATCATTTTGCGTGATCTCGATACGGGCGAAACGAGCCGCCCCATTGCCTACGAGGGTGGCATGTACGTGCCGGTATCGTGGTCGCCGGATGGACGCTATTTGCTTGCCGCGCGGCTGACGTCGAACACGGATCAGGACGTCCTGCTGCTCGACATGCAGACCGACACCGTTACGGTCGCCACCGAACACGAGGGCGAAATGATCTTCGCGGCGGGCGCGTGGACGAAGGACAGCGCTGGATTTTACGTGATTAGCAACACGGGGCGCGAATTCACAGGATTGGCGTACTATCGTATCGCTGAAGCGGCGTGGGAGTGGGTCGAAATGCCCGATCACGACGTCGAACGGGTCGAACTGTCCGACGATGGACGGGTGTTGGTCTGGGCGATTAACGACAGTGGCGTGTTCAAGCTCTACGGGCGGGACCTGCATACAGGCATGGCACTGCCGATGCCCGATCTGCCCTTCGGCGTGATCGACGGGCTGGACATCAACCCCGACGGCACGCGCGCGGCAGTGATCTTCACGACTCCGGCGGAAGCCGCAAATCTCTACGAGATCGACCTCAAGACTGGCGCCATGATTGCACTCGGTCAGAGTATGCTTGGCGGCGTCGATCCCATCGACATGGGGTTGCCCGAACTGGTCGATTACCCAACCCACGACGGGCGCATGATTCCGGCGTGGCTCTATCGCCCCAAGGGGGAAGGGCAGTTTCCAGTCGTGCTCTCGATTCACGGCGGCCCGGAAGCGCAGGAGCGCCCGCGTTACGCCTACAACGGCTTATATCAATATTTGCTCAATCGTGGCTTTGGCATCCTTGCGCCCAACGTGCGCGGATCGACGGGCTACGGCATCAGCTATCAAAAGCTGATTCATCGGGATTGGGGCGGCGCGGAACTGGGTGACATCGAGTACGCGGCGAAATATCTGCAAACGCTCGACTGGGTTGATAGCAACCGAATCGCCATCTTCGGCGGCAGTTTCGGCGGCTACGCGACCTTGAGTGCCGTCACGCGCCTGCCCGATTATTGGGCGCTCGGCGTCGATATTGTTGGACCCTCCAACCTGATCACCTTCGTCAAGTCCGTGCCCCCACACTGGCGCTCGATGATGCGTGACCTCGTCGGTGACGCTGAAGACGACCAAGCGATGTTGATCGAGCGCTCACCGATCACCTACGTGGATCAAGTGCGCGTGCCGCTGCTGGTGATTCAGGGCGCGAAAGACCCGCGCGTCAATCAAGCCGAAAGCGATCAAATGGTCGAGCGGATTCGCAACAACGGCGGTGACGTGCGCTACTATGTGGACGAAAATGAGGGACACGGCGCCACCCGTCGCGAGAACGCCATCAAGTGGTACCAGATGATCGCCGAGTACATCGAGGAATACCTGCTCGACGAACCCGTCAACGCTTAGAGTCGCTAATTGCGGCTTTGCGTATAGGGGCGTTATGCAACCTTCGGTTGCCCTGAACGTCCCTGTTTGTTTCTCCTCACTTTCCAACAAACGTCTAATGCGTTTCGCTGCAACTTTCTTGCCTGACGGGGCGTATAATGGTATAGATGACCGTGAGGAGTTAAACACGATGAGCGATTTTCAGAACGAAGAAAACACGACCGAGATGCCGAGTGCGGAAAAACACGATCCCCTGAATGATTTCCTGCGTCACCAGCAGCGCGCATTCGAAGAAACGGGCAAGGCGCTGGAATCGCTGCTGCCGCCCGATTTCCGCGATCACAGCCGCGAAGCAGGACGCGAATTTGGCAAGGGCATGAAGGTGCTGTTCGATGCCGCGCTTGATGGTTTGGAGCAGGTCAGCAAAGAGGTTGACAAGAACCTCAATCGCAACCGTCCGGCGTCCAGCAGCGACGATGACCGTCCGTCCGGCACCGGCACGACCAAGGTCAAGGTGCAGGTGGACTAACCGTGCGTTTGTTTCGATAAAAAAGGAGCGCTACGAAAGCAGCGCTCCTTTTTTAATGCTTGCGATCTGGTTGAATGACTTGCTGTTAGCCCTTCGGCGGAAACGGATCGTTACCTTTTCCAATGGTATCTTTGCTTCGAATTTTCCCGTCATTCCCCTGAACTGACAGTTCGCCCCCACCTTGATTTTCCAGATTTTTTTTTGCAGCCTCAATCGCCGCTTGCTGGGTATCATGCACGCTAGTTGCACGTGTCGCGCTGTTGCGTTTATTTTGCCATTTGCCGTCGGGGCGCTGCGAAACCATGCGGTCTTGTGATTTGCTCATGATAAATACCCTTAGGATAAGTAATACGTTCAGCAATAATTATACAAGCTGAAATGAAATTAAAAAATTAATTTCTATATCAAGTACGTTATAAATTGGGCATCATTCTCTCTTATGCCAATTAATATTTACAAAAATACAGCGGTTTCGCCTTAAGACAGGAGCGCTTAATCCCAACGGCTGATCCTGAAGGATAACCTCGCCATGCGGAGCAGTCACCCCCACCCCATAAATCGTTATATTTCTTTAAATTGGGCTTCCTTATGGGGCGAGGCAGTTATCGGCAAAACGAGCGCATTTCAGGCATCCTTTTCCAATGCCTGTTGGCGTAATGTTTGATATTCAGTCTCGGTGATCAAGCCCTGTGAACGTGCCTCTTGCAGTTCGCGCAGGCGTTCAGCGAGCGTGCCTTGTTGCCGACTCGGTTGCAGTCGTTTGGGAATGTGGCTGGTGCGCTCGTAGTCGGTCAAATCGTCGTCGCGGTGCTTCCGACGACCGCCGAAGGTCAGCACGCCGATCCCGCCAAATTCGAAGGCGAAAAACACGCCGAGGATGCTCCATGTGACCTGTGAAGATACGTCCCGCGTCTCGACGCCTTCTGCATCGGCGCAGTGATAGTAAAACGTGCTCGACGTCTCGCCCGGAATCGAAAACGTGAAGGTGCTGCGGATCAGCGTTTCGCCGGAGTGACAGTACAGCGGTGTCAAGGGAGTCAGGACATCAGGAAACGCGAGCGCGCCCATGAGAATGCAGAATGCGAGGATCATCATCGCAACGCCCACTTTGACCATGCTGCGCCTTTCTGCTGCCTTTTCTGAAGTCTACTCCCCCGTGAAATACAGCGCCAGCACCATGATCCCTGAAATGACGTAGCCGACTGCTGCCGGAATCACATCGCCATTGACGTAAAAGATCGTGGAAGTGATCAAACTGCTCCCGAAGATGATCGCGCGAGTCGTCCGCCGTTCCTGCGATTCCATACGTGTAAGCTGGCGCTGGTACTCGTGCGACGGCTCGACCCGCATCGTGATCTCCCCACGCTCGATCCGCGCGATCACGTCTTTGCTATCCGCCGCACCCGTTCGCCCGAACAGATTTTGCCCGATATTGAGCAGCGTTTGCGCGCCACCACCGCTGAACAAGCCTTGCAGCACCGTCGATCCAAAGATACTGGCAATCGGGTTGACGCCCACCGCCTCTAACTGCTTGGCGATCAGCTTTTGGGTATAGGGCTGCATTTCCTCCCACGGGTTGAAGTTGACGTCCAGCCCGGTGGCGATCCCGCTCAAAATACTCACTGTGCGCCCCAAGTAGATGAAATCCTGCGGCACTTGAAACGGCATCGAGAACAGCAGGTCGTTGAATTCCTTGCCGATGTTTGACATGCTTTCGTAGCTGACGCTGCCCATCTGCGCCATCGTCAGCCCCCACACTTGGTCGAACACCGCCCGCGTGGCGTCCTCGATGCGCTGGGTATCGGCATCAGGCAGCAGGATACCCAGTTCGCCGTAGCTTTGGACGAGCTTTTTGGCATCGCGTGTGACGACCGACGCCATCGTGCCAAGCAATCCGTTGATAATCTGCGGCGTCAGCGTGCCGACCATGCCGAAGTCGATGAAGATCAAGTAGAACGGGTTGCCATCCTGACCTTCCTGTGCATTGTAGGCGTCATTATCCGGCGGCAGCGGGTACACGAACAGGTTGCCGGGATGCGGGTCGGCGTGGAAGAAGCCTTCCTCGAAAATTTGGCGCAGATAGGTATCCATCAAGCGGCTGGCGACGGCTCTCCGGCTGATTCCGGCAGCTTCCAGCGCTGCGTAATCGTCCAGCTTAATCGTCGTCACATCCTCGATAGTCAGGATGTGGTCGGTCGAATGCTCCGTATAGATCGTTGGCACGTAGACGCCGAGATCGGTTTTGAACATTTCGCTGAAACGAGCGGCATTGCGTGCCTCGTGCTTGTAGGAGAGTTCTTCGAGCAGCACGCGCCCGAACTCCTCGATCAGCGCGACAGCATCGGAGCGGCGGCTGATGAACTTGAACTTCATGGCGATTCGCGCGACCGTGAACATCGCCGCGAGGTCGGTGTAGCAGATTTCGACAATGCCGGGACGCAGCACCTTGATTACCACCCGTTCGCCGCTCTTGAGTCGGGCGCGGTGCACTTGACCAAGTGATGCGGCGGCGACAGGCTGATTGTCGAATTGGCTGTAGCGCTCGCTGATTGATCCGAGTTCCTGCTCGATGATGGCGCGGATTTTCTCGGTTGGCACGCCGGGGACTTCGTCGCGCAGGCTGGCGAGTTCGTTGGTCACTTCCGGTGGAAGGATGTCGCTGCGCGTCGAGATGAACTGCCCCAACTTGATCATCACGCCGCCCATTTCGATAGCGAAATAGCGAAAGGAACGCGCGTAGCGTGTCCAGCGCTTCAGGTTGCCGCGCTGCACCCGTTCGGGGAAGTAGCGCTGCATCAGCACGTGCCAGAACACCAACTGCACGAACAGCCATCCGAAATGCCAGACGACGCGCACGTAACGGAACTGCATCCGCAGCGAGCGCGGCTTATTCTTGATCACCTCGCGAACGTTGATTTTCTCTTGTATGCGCTCGGCTGACGCTTCGTTCTGGCTGGCTGCGCCGTCCGACGGGATGATCATCAACTCGTGATTGACGCCCCCATTCCCATTCATGCTAAGATTCGTGCTGCTTGACGAAGTGGAGGTTGAGCGTTGATTGTTCGAATTTAGCATCCGCGATTTCCAAATCCCATAGGGCATACGGTAGGACAATGTTGCGCCGATACGGACCGACGCGCAGCGTCAGTTCGTCCCGTGAGCGGTAAATGTCGAGGTCTTTCTTATCGGCAAAGGGCAGCGGCACAGACAATTGATAGCCGTCGCTTAACTGCGTGATCTGGTGCGGTTTGCCCACGAATTTCTGCTCGACCGGATTGGTATCTCCATACAACTGCTTTCCAAGCTGGCGCAGCGCTTCCATGCCGCTGACTTCGTGTCCGAACATCGGCGCGGTCATTACCGGCAGTTCGCCGAAGGCTTCGTGGATGAATTCAATGTTGTCGCGCTGCTTGATTTTCGCCTGCGCGAAGTAGGGATCGACCACTTCGTCGGGGATGATGCGGTTGCAGATGATCGCGTCGGTGGCGTAGCCGTACAGGTTCAAGTAGGTGTACGTCCGCTGCGTCTCCTTGATGACCATCTTCTCCGGGTTGACGACCAGCCGTATGCTGGAGATTTCCGGATCGGACAGGATTTCGCGGACGTGGTCGAGCGTGTCGAACAGCTTACGAACTTCGTCCCATGCGTCGTCCTGTGGCACGTTCTCGTTGTTGCGCCCAAGCAGGCTGTTGATCGGGCGCAGGATTTTCGCCGCGCCGCGCGTTAGCGTCAAGATGCGCTCGAACCACCAGCGCGTGACGTCAGGCAAGCTCAGCAGGCGCAGCGTTTCGGCAGTAGGCGCGGCATCGACGACCAGCACATCATACTCGCCCGATTGAACATACTGGTTGATCCAGAGCAGGTGCGCGCCTTCTTCCAATCCGGGCAGAATCGTCACTTCTTCCGCGACGATGTCTTCAGCGCCCCCGCGCGTGAAGATCGACGTCAGGTAGCGCTGGATTTTGCCCCAGTATTTGTCCATCGAATAGCGCGTATCGACCTCTTGCGCCCAGAGGTTCGGGGCGATCAGCTTCGGCTCTGGACCGATCTCGGTTTCGAGCGAGTCGCCGAGGCTGTGGGCGGTGTCCGTACTGATGACAATCGTCTTCAGCCCCATTTCGGCGCAGCGCAGGGCGGTCGCCGCCGAAACGCTGGTCTTGCCGACGCCGCCTTTGCCAGTATGCACAATGACACGCATAGAGTTTCCCTCAATTCAATATGGCGTCGATTATACAACGCCGGAATGATCGTTTATCGGTATCCTTATATACGTCTTATGTGTGTGGGTTGTTGCTGGTGCAGCGTTAGAGGCGTGATAGAAAAGGTTTTACGCAGTTGATCGAGGCTAATCTGCGAACAGATCACGCAACTTGAGCGTGAACTCCGGTAGCACGTTCCCGCCGTCGAGCGTGTCGTCGATGCCGTAGGTACGGATCAGCTGATCCGGCGCATAAACGTCGATGCTCTGCGCTTGCGGATAGATTTCCCAGAGCAGAATTTTGGCTTGCAGGTAGATTTGCCGTTTGCGGCGGATGTCAGGTGCTTTGTCGGTCGGCGCGATGACCTCGACCGCCCACTGCGGCACGACCGGATCGGGGTAATCTTTGCTGAGGGGAGTAGTTTTGTAGGCGAATTCGGGCGCTATCACGTGCCCCTGAATCTCATAATCGCCGTCCCCACCGCTGGTATAGCAGGGCAAATCATGAGCGTCGCAAAAGTTGTGTACGGCAACGGCGAGCAGATGCCCGACGCCAGAATTCCACGTCCGACCGGGAGCCACTTCGAAAATCTCCCCGTCAATCAATTCGTAGTGGCGATCCACGTTTTCTAGCGCCAAGACGTACTGCACGAACTCATCGAGAGACATGCCGATTTTTTGCGCCGCCATCGTCTACTCCGTTTATCCTCTAGTTCTATTTTAACACTTAACCGCCTGCTGACCGTTCTTAGCCGCTTACCCTGTATAGTTTCCGCCGCCCGTTGACGTATTCGTCGGCGCTGTTTCTTCGGGGAACCACCATGTATTATCCTGCGCGTTCATCTCGATCACCTCGCGGTCGGGGAAGCGGTCGAGAATCTGCTGCTTGACGGAGCCATCTACGCCTGAGTAGTTCCACGCGACGACGATGTCGCTGTCAAGATAGGGACTCGTGACGCCCATCAGCGTACCAGTCGCGCGCCATTTGACGCTCGTGCCGTTGACCAGCACCAGCACGGGCTTGTCAGTCGTTCGGCGCGCGTTAATCGCCGCAATCTGGCTCCCGTCGATGAAGTTGAAGTCCGTCAACGTGCTGATACGTGGTGTGCTGTAGAAATACAGACTGTACGCCAGCACCAGCGCCAGCAGCCCGTAGACAATCGGACGACTATGGTAGCGTGGGAAGCGCCGCGCCAGCCACGCAATTGGGATCGCGCTGATCAACGCCAGTCCGGTCAAGCCTTCGAAGTAGTAGCGCGTGCTGTAAAGTTGTGATCCGATCCAGTAGGTCATCTGCAGGATAATTAGCCCTGCCGACGTACACCACAGAATCCACGTCCACGCCCGCACGCGGTTGCGCCAGAACAGCAGCGGCAGATACAGCCATACCAGCGCTGTGATGATCCACAGCCATGCGAAGGTCGGGTTAGTCAACTGCGCGCCATCCTGATAGGCGCTGGCGAAACGCAGCCAACTAAAGGCGACTGCCACCCACAGAACGACAAAGCTCGCTTTGCGGCGGTAGGCGACCAGAAAGCCAAACGGCAGCAGAATCCAACTGATGCCGATCAGCACCCAATCGTCGCCTTCCTTATACCAGTAATTCGCCTGTGTCAGCAGGTGATTTCCCATCTCTGGCTTGATCGTCCCGTCAGGCTGCATCATTGATCCGATCTGCCAGCCAAATAGGTCAGCCGACGTCAGCGAGAGGTCGAAGCCCGCCTGCCGGATACCCTTTTCGAGGGTGTGACCGCTGCGTCCGCAGCAAGTCCCAAAGCCAACGCGATCATAGCTCCAGACCAGCGTGTACAGGTCTTTCGTCGGGCTGCCGACGGCGAGAGTGTTGTTGATCGGCACAATCGCCGCGAGCATCAGCGTGATTACGCTCAGCGCAATCAGCGGCTTAAGTGTTGCGACGAACCCGCGCGCGCGGCTTGGCGGCTCAAGTTGATCAACGGTTGTTGGCGCTTGCAGCGGCGCAAGATGGTACATTGCTGTTGCTTCATCATCTATCTGCGCGCCGCTGAGCATGTTTGCGCCCTCACCTGTATACGGGAGAGAGAAAGCCGCCACAGGCTGCGTGGGCATGGGTTTAGTTTGCCTGCCACGCACATCTGTCACCAGCGCCCATACCAGCCGCACGCCGCTCCGCAAAATCAACGGCGTCCCAACGGCGATCCCCGTGATCGGGCGGTTCGCGACCAATAAGCCGAGTCCGATGCCCGCGACCAAGCCCCACGCTAGCAGATGCCTACCGCGCTCGATGCGCCAGTAGGCGTACAAGAACAGCGTCGCCGCGAACAACGCTGCCGTGTGTCCCATTAGTGATCCAGCCAAGAGCAGGGCTATCGGAGAGAAGGCGGTCAGTGCGGCAGCGATCACGCCGACGTCGTCGTTGAAGATTTCGCGCCCCAAGCGGTAGACCAGCGCAGTCGTCAGTGCTGCGAGGAAGGCGTTGATCACCCATGTTTGCCCCATCAACACGCCCAGCGCAAGTTGAAGCGACCAGCCCGGCGTATACTTGCCGAAGCGCATCCCGTTTTGATCGACGACGAACGGCTGCCAGTAGGCGCGGCGCGGTTCGGGGCTTGGAATCACCAGATGACCACCCGCATAAGTGCGCGCTTGAAACAGGTAAGCGACCTCATCTTCGAGATGGGGTATTCGATTAAAGACCGTTCGACTGATCAAGGCGCTCATGTAGAAGGCGAAAAACGCCAGCAGCAGGGCGACCAAAGCAGATTTGGGGAAGGATCGGCTCATCATGGGGCGGAATAATACCTCTCGATTGCCACTTGGCATAGCCCTGCTCACTGTTTTATAATCGGACGACTTCCGAAAGACACACCCAAGACGCCGCAGGCGTTTTTCAATAAGGATGTAACGATGAAAGTAATTCTTTTAGCAGATGTCTATAAGCATGGCGTTGCCGGAGAAGTGATCGAAGTCGCTGATGGCTTCGCGCGCAACTGGCTGGTGCCGAAAAATTTGGCGAAGAAGGCGACCATCGGTGCGCTGCGCCAAGCGGAAAACCTGCGCGCGCAGGCGGATACCCGTAAAGCCGTGCTCGACCAGCGCCTGAACGATCTGGCGCGCCAGATTGACGGCGTCGAGTTGTTCTTCGGTCGCCGCGCCTCACCGACTGGCAAGCTGTTCGGTTCGGTGACGACCAGTGAAATCGCTGATGCGCTGGATGCAGCGACCGGCATCGACATCAACCGCCGCCGTATCAGCCAGACCGCGCTGCGCGAAGTTGGCACGCACGACGTCCCTGTCCGTTTGGGCAGCGATGTTTCCCCCGTGCTGAAGATCACCATCGTGCGCGA
>JBBSNT010000027.1:0-21065 GCA_038260485.1 Aggregatilineales bacterium
CGAGATAGGGATAGGCGGGAAACAAGGTGTAGAGATAAGTGCCACAGGTCCACAGCGCGAGAATGTGGCTTTCCACGGGCGTCCGAAAATCGACATATCGGGTAAAGACGTCATGTACGGCTTTGAACACCGCACCGGGATGGAGTGTTTCGCCCTGCACAAACCGCTGAATATCGCGGTAGCGCCAGCGCCGGAGAAACTCACTTCCTTCCGGAATGACCCGTAAGGCGACTTCCTGACCGTCGATCTGGATGATCTGCTTATCAGTCAGCCGTTTCAGCTCGCGTTTGCTCGTAACCAGATAAGGCTGAATGTTGAGCCGATCATCTTTCGTCCGTTCGAGGATGCAGGTCGTCACCAACGCGAAGTCTTTGTGGAAACCGAGCGCTGGCGACAACACGGGTATCTCGTCATCGACAATCCCGGGCACATCCTCCTCTTTCTGCTCGGCGTCAACAACGGATTTGGTGGCGCGCAGCAGATCGTTGAACGTTGAGCGCTTGATCCCAAGTTCTTCGACCGCTGCCTTGAATTCTGCCAGTGCATAGTGATCGAGCTGTGCAGCACATTGGAAAAGCTCCCGGAGTGCATCTTCCCGCTCCAGCCCTTCCAGAGCAGCGGTTCGCTGCAGCTCCAGCGTGATCCACCGTGGTGCTCGATTGAGCAGCTGTCGCGCTTCATCTTCGCTGGCACGGTGCTGCGCCAACCAGTCATTGGCATCTTTCACCTGAGACGGGAATTGCGGGAGATAAGCCACACCACCCAACGCTCGCGCGATTTCATTGCCTTGTTCCTGAGCGTCGTCGGTATTGTCGAGTGCCACGAATACACGCTTATAGCTGAGTAGGTTCGAGAGCAGCGCATCCGACACCCGCATGCCACCGAGCGCGATAGCGGGAATATCCCATTCCGCAAACGTGATGGCATCCGCCTGTCCCTCAACCAGAACCACCTGTTCCGACTTGATGCTGTAAGCATGATTGTAGAACGGTCGGCGCTCGCCGAGGATTTCGCGCGGCGGGTTGTAGTGCCGTTTACCTTCAATCGAGCGCCCACTGAGATAGACCAAACGCCCTTGCTCCAAATGCGGGTAGACGATCATCCCCGGTGGGAATTTCTGAATGACCTGCCGCCAGGTGTCCGCTAGGTTCAAGTCAGCGAGCAGGCTACGTTTGTCTGGCAGCATGTAGCCGAGTTGCGCCGCGTCTACGGTGGAGCGCTGCCAGCCCCGTTGCTGAGTGACGTACGTCAAAGCGGACGCTGTGTGCAGTAGCGCATCGTGTAAGCGAGCAACAAGCTGTCGCTCCGCCCAAGCCGCGGACTGCTTGAACGCAGCGCTTTCCTCAAAGGGGATACCCGCGCGGCGAGCAAGATAGCGCACCACTTCGATGAATTGATCGGCATTGCGACTGTTCCAGCCACTGATGGCGAGCATGTGCCGCCCGACAAAGTCGAACACGTCGCCGGATTCGCTCCGCAGGCAGGCAGCAAGCGAGAAAGAGCCTCTTTGTTCCCGTGCAAGGTTCGAATCCATGTCCCTCAGTTTACGACGAAAAGCGTCTGTTTAGGCGCTTTTTTGTTGCCTAAGCAGCGTTCTCATCCAATGAGGCTGTCAGTCAATACAAATTTCATAGCGGGCAGATACGGCGAAGCTCCCACTGCCGGGGACCTCGTTCAAATGCGCCGTTCAGCGTCTAACTCATGTAGACCTTCACATACACGCACATCAAGTCAAAAAGAATCGCTCGATCCGCTGGCATACATCATGAATGTGCTGGCTGAGCAGCCCTGCCGCCTGTGTGATTTCGCCGCGTACCAATGTTTCGAGGATTTCCTGATGTTCGCTCGCGGAGTCCGTGCGATCAAACAAGCCGACGCCGCGATACAGGCGGGAGAGATGGAGATGCACGTGCAAATCTTCCCACGCCTTGAGTAGAAAGCTGTTGCCGGACAAGCTGACAAGCTGGCGATGAAACTGGTGATCTAGCTGTAGATAATGCTTGTAGTCGTTATAACCCGCGCCATCCGGGGCTTGGAGCATCTGGTCAACAAGCTGCCGCAGCTCTTCAAGTAATCCTATCGGCAAGGGGGCGATTTCCAGCGCACGCGTTTCGATGAGATGGCGCACCTCAAACAGCTGGCGCAGTTCCTCTGGCGTAAGCAGCTCCGAGACGACGAAACCATGATTCGTCTTTTGGTTAACCAAACCCTCTCCGTTGGCGCGCATTAGCGCTTCGCGCACGGGCGTATTGCTCATACTCAACTGACGGGCAAGGCTGTCGATGCTGAGTTGCTCGCCCGGCTGAAATTCCTGATTGATGATCGCCTCGACCAACCCGTTATAGGCAATGTCCGCCAGCGAGTGGTGCTCAGGACGTTTAATCGCCTTGTAATTTGATTTCGTACCACGTTCCGTCATCAAACGTACTCCCAGTAAGGGATCTCAACAGCCATTGATTTTGACATGGCATTCACACCAATGTCAAAAGTGGGCTGGTTGCTTCCCCTTTTTGCAATCCTCATTGACAGCCAATTTAAACAATGCTATGCTTCAATTTCCATGCATCATGCACGATATATTGTTTTTAAGCAAGCGCCACTTGTGAAAGGAGGTGGTGAGATAACATCTTCAAAAGTGAATATTTCTCGCTTCGGAGCTTTAGTCTAAATGTGTGAAGGACAATTATGAGAAATTTACGATCGTTTTTAGCGCTCGCGGTTATGCTCGTTTTGATGTTCTGCCTGTTCAGCCTTGCTTCAGCGCAAGACCAACCCTACGCGGGGGTCACGGTGCGCGTCCTCAGCTTCACCGGACCTCAAGTCACCGAGCCGCTGCTGCGCCGTGGACCTGACTTCGAGGCGCTCACGGGCGCGCACGTCGAAGTCACCACAGTCCCCTTCTCCGACCTGTACCAGTCGATCCTCACCGATCAGGCGACGGGAACCAACAGCTACGACGCCTTCGTCCTCGCACCGCAGTGGTTAGCAGACTTCGTGACGCCGGGTTACTTCGCCGACCTTTCCGGTCACGTCGCCAGCGACGAGGCGATTCAGTGGGACGACATCGCGCCGTTCTTCCGCAATTTCATTGCCAGCTACGCCGGTGGTGTCTACTCGATTCCGCTCGACGGCGACCTGCACACGATCTACTATCGCACCGATGTTTTCGCGGATGAGGGGCTTGAACCCCCTAAGACGTGGGAAGACTATCTCACGGTTGCCGCTGCGCTGAACGGTAAGGACTTGAACGGCGATGGCGAAGCGGACTACGGTTCCTGCATCCCGAAACGGCGTGCCGGACAAGGCTACTGGTGGGTGCTGGACGTGGCGGGCGGCTACCTCCAAAGTCAAGGCACTGGGCAGGGCGCATTTTTCGATACCCAGACGATGAATCCGCTGGTCAACAACGCCGGGTTCATTCGCGCGCTCGAAATCTACGACGAAACCACCCAGTACGGTCCGCCGGATGAACTCAACCTTGAACTGAACGACACGCGCTCGCTGTTCCTCACGGGACGCTGCGCGCTGACGATTGACTGGGGCGACATTGGCTCGCTGTCGATTGACCCCGATTCTTCGACCGTCGCAGGCAAGGTGGGAACGCTCCTCATGCCAGGATCAACGGAAGTCGTAGATCGTGCGACGGGCGCACTCGTCCCGTGCGACGAAACAACCTGCCCCTATGCTATCGACGGCGTGAACCACGCGCCGCTGGCGGCATTCGGCGGTTGGGGCGGCGCGGTGAGCGCGGCATCGGCTCCTGAAGTGCAAGACGCGGCTTATGCCTTCTTCTCCTACATGTCGCAGCCCGCGCAGTCCAATGTGGACGTGACGATGGGTAAGACGGGCTACAACCCCTATCGTCTATCGCAGACCGCAGATCTCGCTCCTTGGGTCGCGGCGGGCTTCACGGAAGAAGGCGCGGCGGATTATTTGGGCGCGATTGAGGCATCGTTGAACAGCCCGAATATGATCCTCGATCTCAGCATTCCGCAGACGCAGCGCTATCAGCAGGTCGTGCTGGATACGGTGATCAGCCAATTCCTTGCGGGCGAATTTACAGCAGAGGAAGCCGCGCAGCAGATTTACGATCAGTGGCAGGAAGTAACTGACGAGATCGGGCGCGACAGCCAGCAAGAAGCGTATCTCGCGTCGCTGAGAATCAGCCGGGACGACTAAACAATAAGCAGCAGTATGTGAGGGGCAGCCCGTCGCGGGTTGCTCCTCATTCGTCGAACGTCCCACAAAGATAGCTTTGGGTATTGTGATTTTATGGAAACCCTAGAACGTGACGTTCCGCTGTCCAAGACGGCTTCAGAACGCCAGATTCGGAAACAAGTGCGCGGCAGCAGGCACGACAACACGGCGCGCTTCGTGTTCTTGCTGCCCACCGTATTGATCATCCTGTTCTTGTCGATTTTCCCGCTGGTCTCGTCGCTGCTGCTCTCGCTTACGCGGGTGAACTTCGTGCGCGGCGGGCTGGACATTAAATTCATAGGTTTAGCCAACTACGAGAAACTGCTCTTAGGGAGCGGTCAGCGTCACTTCATCGGCTCGCTGCAAGCGCCCAGCCTGTTCGGGGGGCTGTGTTGGCTGGTCGTCAGCGGACTGATGATCTTCTGGTTCATGCGCTACGTGCAAAGCACCGGACGAAGCATCACCGGCGCGTTTTTTCATCTCCTAGCCACCATCCTCACGATTGGCATGTTCTGGATTGTCGTCGCCACGCTGGGTGAAAAGGGTGTGCCGGGAACATTCGTCGTCACCTTGATCTTTGTGTTCGTCGGCGTGTTCTTTCAGTACATCATCGGCTTAGGGCTGGCGCTGCTGCTGGTACAGGATTTACCCGGCAGGCGCTTTTTCCGGGTGATCTTTCTGCTGCCAATGACAATCACGCCGGTTGGGATTGGCTTTCTGTTTCGCATGATGACCAATACGTCCGTTGGACCCTTTGCGCCCATCTGGGTTGGGCTGGGTTTGCGAGATTTCTCGTGGGCGGAAACGGGAAGCGGCGCTCGAACTGCCGTGCTCATCGGCGATATTTGGCAGTGGATTCCCTTTATGTTCATTGTGCTGTTGGCGGCACTGGAAGGCGTTGCCCATGAGCAGGTGGAAGCCGCGCGCGTCGATGGCGCGAATCGCCTCCAGTTGTTCCAGCATATCATCGTGCCACAGATCGCGCCTGTCAGCATGACGGTGATCCTCATCCGCTTGATCGAGGCGTTCAAGATCATCGACATGCCGCGCTTGCTCACAGGCGGGGGACCCGGCACCGCGACCGAGTCGATGGCGCTCCACGCCTACAACGAATGGCGTTCTCCCAATCTGGGTGGCTCGGCGGCGCTCAGTTATTTGCTGCTCTTTGTGGTGACGTTTGTCGCCATCATGTTCGTCAATATTGTGCGCCAGAGAATCGGGGAGCACCTGTAATGCGTTTGTCTAAAAGTTCGACCAGCCCATTTCGGCTCTCACTCGGTGCGAAGCTCATCTCCTATCTGATTCTGCTGTTCTGGACATTCATCGTCTTATTCCCACTCTACTGGTTATTGGTCACATCCTTCAAACTGCCCATCGACGTGAGTCAGGGACCGAAATACGTTCCCACTGTTGATTTCCAGCCCTCGCTCCATGCATGGATCGACATGCTCAACCCGAGTGACAGCGCCAACATCTTTTGGCGACCTTATTTCACGACCATTGGCGTTGGCGTCATCAGCGCGGTGCTGTCGCTGGTGATCGGGGCGGGCGCGGCATATGCCCTGACGAGGTTTGAATACCGCCCTAAACCCGCCTTGATCTTCATCTTTTTCCTTTGCGGAGTCGGTGCAGCGTTGATGATCGCCCTCGGCGTTCCTTGGCTTGTCGCCGTCGCCGTCGGCGTGGTGGTCTATTTCTTGCTGGCGCAGGGGATTGGATGGCGTTTCAAAGGCACAATGAACAACAGCGACATCGCGTTCTGGCTGATTTCACAGCGCATCTTACCGCCCGTCACGGTGATCATTCCCATCTATATCCTGTTTCAGCAGCTTGGAATGCTCGATACCCCTCAAGCGCTGATCATTTCCTACTGCGCCACCAACCTTCCCATCGTCATCTGGTTCATGCGAGACTACTTCCAGACCATCCCGATAGAATTGGAAGAGAGTGCTTTCATCGACGGCGCGAGTCGCTTTCAGGTCTTTCATCGAATTGTGCTGCCGCTTGCCGTGCCGGGATTAGTTGCGACTTTCTTGATCGTCCTTGTTTTTTCGTGGAACGAGTACACGATGGCGCTGTTCCTCTCCGGCTCGAGAACGCAGACCATGCCGCTGCTAGTCTCCGCTCAAAACGCGACGCGCGGGCCCCAGTGGTGGAACATTTCGGTGCTCGTCCTGCTGATGGTGACGCCGCTTATATTCATGGCGGTCTTGCTGGAACGCTACATTGCTAAAGGGCTGCTGATTGGGGCAGTCAAAGGATAAACGAATTTCAACATGAAGACGATTGTATTGGAACAACCGGGGCAGTTCGCGCTGCGCGACACGCCCATGCCGGACAGCATCGGGGAAAAAGAAGCGTTAGTCCGTGTCCGTCGCGTCGGCATTTGCGGAACCGACCTCCACGCCTTTGAAGGGAAGCAGCCGTTTTTCTCGTATCCGCGTGTCTTAGGGCATGAACTCGCGGTCGAAATCGTAGCGTTTGGCAGCGCTGAGCAGGCGGGCGAACTTGCCGTCGGGGACATTTGCGCCGTTAATCCCTATCTTGAATGCGGCACGTGTATCGCCTGCCGCCGGGGTCGCCCGAACGCCTGCGTCCGCCTCCAAGTGATGGGCGTACATCGGGACGGCGGGATGTGCGAATACTTGATCGTTCCCACAAGGAAATTGCACCGCACGACCGATTTACCGCTCGAAGCATCCGCCCTTGTCGAGATGTTCAGCGTAGGCGCGCACGCTGTCCGCCGCGCCGAACTCGACGCAGAGAGCGCCGTCCTCGTGATTGGCGCGGGTCCAATTGGCTTGGGCACAATGCATTTCGCGCGGCTCAGTGGCGCGCAAGTCATCGCCATGGACGTGAATCCAACGCGGCTCGCATTTTGCCATGATCGACTTGGAATCGATTACACTATTGATGCGCGCGATAATCCACAAGCGAAAATAGAAGCCGTTTTGAACGGAGAACTTCCGACCGTCGTTTTTGACGCGACCGGCAACGCGCGTTCGATGATGAATGCTTTTCACTACGTCGCGCACGGTGGACGGCTGATTTTTGTAGGCATCAGCACTGAGGAAATCACCTTCAACAATCCCCATTTTCACAGCCACGAGCTGACTTTGTGCGCGTCACGCAATGCGACGGACGCCGATTTCGCACGGGTGATCGACGCGCTGCGAAAGGGGACAATCCATATTGATGACTGGATCACTCATCGCGCGACACCAGAAATGTTGATCACCGATTTTGCGTCGTGGCTGAAGCCGGAAACGGCTGTCCTCAAGGCGATGTTGACGTTTTAGTGCGAGCGGCTTTTGCCTGACGGGCTTCAGCGGGGCGGGTCACGCGCCGCGTTGACAAGCCTCTGCAGGCTCGCTAGGATCAGGTTTGTGCATGATGCACTAGCGTGTGCTCATGCGGTTAATCAGGTAATCGGGTTTTTACCGTTGGAAGGCTTGATGATGTCCTCACCGAAATTTCTCGTGACCGGTGCGCTGGGATGTATCGGCGCGTGGGTGGTGCGTAACCTGCTCCAAGCGGACTATGCTGTCGTGATTTATGATGTGGGGACGAACCGACAGCGTCTCCAACTTGTCCTCAGCGACGAAGAGATGAGCCGGATTCAGTACGCCGAGAGTGGAGACGTCACTAGCCTCGACATGCTCAAACGCGCGTTCGAGGCGAACGGGATCACGCACGTCATTCACCTCGCGGCGATTCAGGTGCCGTTTTGTCGCGCGAATCCGCCACTTGGCGCGCAGATCAACGTTACGGGCACGGTCAATCTGTTCGAGGCAGCCAAGAGCGCCGGAGTCAAACAGGTCGTCTACGCCAGCAGCATCGCCGTTTATGGTCCCCGCGAGGTCTACCCGCCCGGTCTGCTGCGCCACGACGCACCGCTGACCCGCGCACGCATTACGGCGTTTACAAGCAGGCGAATGAGGCAACCGCCCGCGTGTATTACGCGGAGTCCGGCATCAGCAGTATTGGACTGCGCCCGTATACGGTTTATGGTCCCGGTCGTGATCAGGGCGTGACCTCCGCGCCTACGCAAGCGATGTTGGCGGCAGCGCGCGGTGAAGGCTTTCACATCCCCTACGGCGGCACGGGCAGCTATCAACATGCCGACGACGTCGCGAAGCTGTTCGTTCAGGCGGCGCTGATGCCGTTTGACGGCGCGGGCGTGTTCAATCTCAAGGGCGAGATCGCCCACATGCGTGAAGTTATCGCGTTGATCGAGGACGCCGTACCTGAAGTCAAAGGGAAGATTACTTTCGACGACGTGGCGCTGCCCTTCGCAGAAGGCGCAGATGATTCCGAACTGATCAAGGTTTTCGGCAGCGTGCCTAACCGTTCGCTGCAAAACGGAATCGCCGGAACGATTGCGTTCTTTCGCCAAGCTGCGGCAGCGGAGCAGCATTCGTGACCCACTTGATCACCGACGTGATCGCGCGTGATATTCGATTTCCCACTTCGCGGACGCTCGACGGTTCGGACGCCATGAATGCCGACCCGGATTATTCCGCTGCCTACGTGATCCTGAAAACGGATCAGGGAGTCGAGGGTCACGGGCTGACGTTCACCATCGGGCGCGGCAACGAACTGTGTGTCGCGGCGATCCACGCGCTGGCGCCGCTCGTGATCGGGCGGACGCTGGAGTCGTTCACCGCTGATATGGGCGCATTCTGGGCGCACATCACGGGCGACAGCCAACTGCGCTGGTTGGGTCCCGAAAAAGGCGTGATTCATCTGGCGACGGCGGCGGTCGTCAATGCGGTGTGGGATCTCTACGCCAAAGTTGAGGGCAAGCCGCTGTGGAAGCTGCTGGTCGATCTGACGCCGGAGGAACTGGTTCGCTGCATCAATTTTCGCTATATCAGTGACGCGCTGACGCCGCAGGAAGCACTCGCCATTCTGCGTGAGAAAGCGGCGACGAAAGCGCAGCGCGAAGCGGAGCTGAGCTCACGGGGCTATCCCGCTTATACCACGTCGGCGGGCTGGCTGGGCTACAGCGACGAACGGATTCGCCAGCTTTGCCGCGAGATGCTCGCGCAGGGCTGGAACAGCTTCAAGATTAAGGTCGGGCGCGACCTGCAAGACGACATCCGCCGCTGCCGCGTCATGCGCGAGGAGATCGGCAGCGAAAACCACCTGATGATGGATGCGAATCAGTGGTGGGACGTGGGTGAAGCTATCGAGCATATGAAAGCGCTGGCGGCGTTCAACCCGTGGTGGATAGAAGAGCCAACCAGCCCGGATGACGTGCTCGGTCACGCGGCGATTGCCAGAGCGATCGCGCCGATTAGGGTGGCGACCGGCGAACACTGCCAGAACCGCATCATGTTCAAGCAGTTGATGCAGGCAGAGGCGATCCACTTCTGCCAGATCGATAGCTGTCGACTCGGCGGTGTTAATGAAGTGCTGGCGGTCTACCTGATGGCAGCCAAATACGGCATTCCGGTCTGCCCCCATGCGGGCGGCGTCGGACTCTGCGAATACGTGCAGCACCTCCAGCTGTTCGACTACATCGCCGTGAGCGCGACGACCGAAGATCGGATGATCGAGTACGTCGATCATCTACACGAGCATTTCGTCGATCCTTGTGTCGTGCGCGATGGCTGCTATCAAGTGCCGACCGCGCCGGGTTACAGCATCACCATGAAGCCGGAGAGTATCGCTGCCTACACCTTTCCTACGGGGCGGGAATGGACGACTTAAGGAGCACATGAATGCAGATCATCGACAGTCACGTCCACTTTTGGAATCCACGTCACCTGCGCTATCCCTGGCTCGATGAAGCCGGGGCGCTCAACCGCTCGTTCCTGCCCAGCGATCACCAGACTGCAGTCGGAGAGATCGAGATCGGCGGCGTTGTCTTTGTCCAAGCGGACTGTATCCCATCGGCGGGGCTGGACGAAGTCCACTGGATTCAGGGGCTAGACAGTCGGATCAAGCGCATCGTTGCCTTCGCCCCCCTCGAACAGAGCGACGCGGCGCGCCCGCTGCTGGAACGCCTCGCGGCGGAAGATCGAGTCGCGGGCGTGCGTCGCTTGATTCAGTCGGAAGCGGTCGATTTCGCCATGCAGCCGGAATTTGTGCGCGGCGTTCAAGCCCTCAGCGACTATCAGCTATCGTTCGACATCTGCATCTTTCATCCCCAACTCCCGGCGGTGATCGCGCTGGTGCGCCAGTGTCCGCAAATCCGTTTCGTCCTCGATCACGGCGGTAAACCCGGCATCAAAGCCGGGCTGGTCGATCCTTGGCGCGAACATATCCGGACGCTGGCATCGTTTGACAACGTCTGCTGCAAGCTGTCCGGGATGGTCACGGAAGCCGATATGGACTCGTGGACGACCGATGATCTGCGCCCCTACGTCGATCACTTACTCGAAACTTTCGGTACGGATCGTCTACTGTTCGGCAGTGATTGGCCCGTCGTCAATCTGGCGGGGGGATACCAGCGCTGGTTTAGCACGCTGAAAACATTCCTCGATCCCTTGAGTGCCGACGAACAGCGCGCGATTTATCTGAACAATGCGGCACAATTTTATGGGATGAACCCAGATGATTTATAGACAGCTTGGGCGAACAGGATTACAGGTCTCGATCATCAGCTTTGGCGCTGCGCCGCTGGGTAACGAATACGGGAGCATCGAAGGAGATGGGAAGCGCGCCGTCCATGCCGCTATCGAGCGGGGTGTGAACTTCTTCGACACTTCGCCGTATTACGGGCGCACGTTGAGCGAAACCCGCCTCGGACAAGCCCTACACGGCTATCGGGATCGGGTCTATCTGGCGACCAAAGGCGGGCGCTACGACGTCGCTGCGTTCGATTTCTCGGTGGAGCGCCTGACAGCTTCGGTCGATGAGAGTCTGAAACGTTTGCAGACCGACTATATCGACCTGTACCAGCTTCATGATATTGAATTTGTCCCCCGGCAGACGATTCTCGACGTTGCGCTGCCCACGTTGGAGCGGCTGCGCGAGAGCGGCAAAATCCGCTTCATCGGCATCACCGGCTATCCGCTGCCCTTGCTGCGCGAGGTTGCCGAGGCACATCCTGTCGATACCATCCTCTCCTACTGCCATTACAACCTGATGAACACGTCGCTTGCCCGTGTGCTGATCCCGTTCGCTAGGGAGCAGCAAATTGGCGTCATCAACGCCTCTGTTCTCCACATGGGCGTGCTGACCGACGCGGGTGCGCCTGCTTGGCATCCTGCGCCGACGATCATCCATCAAACGGCGCAGCAGGCAGCCGCGCTCGCCCGCGAAAGCGGCACAGACATCACGACGCTGGCGCTTCAGTTCGCATTGCAGAATGACGACGTCGATACGACTCTCGTCGGGATGCGGACGGAAACCGAGGTAATCGACAACCTTACGCTGCTTGGCACGGTGCCCGACGAGGAAGTCCTCGCCCGGGTTAGAGAGATTATCGCGCCAGTTGAGGGCGTAACGTGGCACACCGGGCTGCGCGAGAACGACGAGCCGAACGCCGTCGGCTAGCAGGCTCGATTAACGCAGCCAAGTGACGTCCCTACACTTAGAATGATTGCTTTCGCGGCTCGCTTCCGCTCCTAAGAATCGAAATGTTTGACAAATTTCGCGCATCCGATAACGTTATCGGAAAAGATTTATTGATGCCTAACGTTTCATCCGGTTGTCGTCTGTGAAGACGGCGTGCAGGCGGGCGATCCTGTGGTCTATTCAGGGCAGAAAATCAGTATCGATCTGCCGCAAACGTGATCAAACGCAGTCAGAAAGGACTGGTTAATCGATGCTGGAAACAAAGTTGATTCATCCACAAATTCTCGCCGCGCTGGGAAGCATGGGACACGGCAGCAAGGTGCTTATCGCGGACGGCAATTACCCGTTTAGCACCGGCAGCAACGCGAATGCGGCTCACGTCTATCTCAATCTGCGACCGGGGATGGTCTCCGTGCTCGATACGCTCGAAGCCTTGATCAGCGCCATTCCGGTCGAAGCCGCTCATGTGATGCAGCCCGCCGACGGCAGTACGCCCGACATTTTCGCCGAATTCAGCGCGCTACTGGAAGGGCACGAACTCCAACACACCGAACGCTTCGCTTTCTATGATCTTGCCCGTCAATCGGATGTAGGGCTTGTGATTGCTACTGGTGAGACGCGAATATATGCCAATATCATGCTGACGATTGGCGTCGTCCAGTAAAACGCCGGCGGGCGAGCTTATCCCTTGACGGAGCCTTGCAGCAGCGCCACGATGATCTGACGCTGGAACTAATCCTGACTGATATCCCACGTGACGTTCGGGTATTGGTTGGTAAATTCTTCGGCAAGTTTGAAGGGCAGATCGAAGCCGGTTTCAAAGTAGGCTCTAAGCGTTACCGGGTCGGTATCGCTAGTCCGGTGCGGTTTCTTGCGCGCTGGCAATCGGCGTATAGGTGGCAAAGGCGAGCACTGCGAGAACAGCTATAGTAGAAAGAATAAAGCAAAATTGACGTTTCACGTTAATACCTCTTAGGCAGTGAAGAGCAAGCTACACCTGCAATTCTACTTTTCTTTGCCCTGATTCCTGGGGAGCTACTGATCTTCAGCAACGACAGTGCTTGACAGGCACAGCCAATCATGCTAGTTTACTAATGCGCTTTACTAATCCGCATTAGTGAAATTATTATGCCTAGAAAATCACCAAGGATTACGAGCAAACAGGTTGCCGAACGCGCGGGAGTTTCCCAGACTACCGTTTCGTTTGTGCTCAACCAGGTCGAGAACTCCAATATCAGTGAGGAAACACGCAAGCGAGTACTCGACGCTGCTCGTGAGCTAGACTTCGTTCCAGATGTGCGGGCGCAGGCGCTCGCACGTGGGCGCAGTAATAACATTGCGTTAATTCTGACTAACCCGCATCGCCAAGTCTTCGTAGATGAATACGTTCCGACAATTCTGACCGGACTGACTGAGGTCACCCAGCAGCATGGCTTTCGCATCTTGGTGGAATTGGTCAGTAACACGAGCAATGCCGACGCCTACCGAAACCTGATTCAGGGGAAGGAGGTCGCGGGGATGATTGTCAACCTCAACGCCAAGATGACCGATGACATTGAGCAAATCCTCGGTTACGCACGTGACCGCGTGCCAATCGTGACCCTCGATGCAGTTCATCCTGACGTCTGCTCGGTGATGGTCGATAAAGTGGGTGGCACGCGTACGATTGTTCAGCATCTGGTCAAGCTGGGACACCGTCGTATCGCCTGTATCACCTATGGTCCCCTCGAAGATGTCCACCCAGCGGCTCGGCTTCGGGTCTACCGCACCGTGTTAGAAGAAGCGGGTATCGCCTACGACGAAAACCTCGTGCGCGTCGGCGCATTCGATCCGGAAACTGGTTACGGAGCGATGAAGTCGCTGCTGGCGACGGAACACATCACCGCGCTCTATGCCATGAACGACGTGATGGCGTTTGGCGCGATGGCTGCTATCCGCGAAGCTGGATTACGTGTGCCGGAGGATATTGCTGTGGTTGGTTTCGACGATATCCGTTTGGCGCGTTTTTCGACTCCGGCTCTAACGACCATGCATGAGCCAAACGTCGAGCATGGACGGCGCGCTGGAGAAATGCTAATCGACCTCATCAATGGCGTAACTCCCAGAGAAAAACATGCTCTTTTGGCGACCCGAATGATCATACGCCAATCCTGTGGCGCTCACTTACGTCGTGTCGATGGAGAAGAAATGTAGAAAGTGGGCAGGCACCTTTCAAAATTAGTGAATGAATGAGGTCCTTAATGACGACAGCAAAAGTGCTTTCGGTTTCAAAGTCGAACTCAAAAACGTCTTTACAGAGCAGGTTCGCCAACAACGAGAAACTTCTCGGGATTGCTTTCATCCTGCCGAGCCTGATCGGATTTTCCGTATTTTTCGCCCTGCCCGCGATTCGCTCATTGTTCATCAGCTTCACCGAGTGGAATCTCCTTAGCCCCGCGACCTACGTCGGGCTGAGCAACTACCAAACCCTATTCGCCGACGAACGGTTCTGGCGTTCACTGGGGACGACTTTCGCCTACGTCAGTTGGAACATACCGCTGCAAACGGTACTGGCGATCTTCATCGCGGTGATGATGGAGCGCATCCAAAATTCGTCGTTTCTGCGGGGCTTGATCGTGCTGCCGTGGCTACTGCCGAACGTCGTGGTGGCGCTGCTCTGGCTCTGGATGCTCGACCCGACGCTCGGCATCATCAACGTCGGTCTCAAGGCGATTGGCTTGCCGCCGCAGCCCTTTCTCGGCTCGCCCGACCAAGCCATCCCCTCTATCGCGCTGATCAACATCTGGCGACACGCCGGTTACACTGCCATTCTGGTCTTTGTCGGCTTGAAGACGATTCCCAAATCGCTTTACGAGGCGGCGCAGATCGACGGTGCGTCAGCGTGGAAGCAGTTCTGGTCGATCACGCTGCCCCTGCTGCGTCCGGTGCTGGTCTTCGTGCTGGTCACTTCGTTAATTGGTTCATTCCAGATTTTCGATACGGTCGCGATTGCCGAGCGCAACGCCGGACCTGCCGGCTCTACCCGCGTGATCATCTACTACATTTATCAGCAGGTTTTCGAGCGCGGCATCAACATGGGCTTGGCAACCGCCGCTTCGGTGGTGCTATTTCTGATCTTAATTTCGGTGACATTGTTCCAGCTTCGCTTCCTGCGCGCAGGTCAGTCCGACTTGGCAGATTACAGTTGAACGTTACGCGAAAATTAGTTTGAGGTCATGAGATGACGACAAGGGCTTCCCATTACACGTCTCCGAACCAGATCGACGCTCCTCAACGGCGTACTCGAAGCTGGAATTCGCTCGGCACAATCATCGCTTGGGTGGTGATCGCCGTGATCCTTTTAATCACCTTCTTTCCGTTCCTGTGGGTGATCCGCACGGCGTTGACCAACTCGGATGCCATCTTCAGCAATACCTCGTCGTTGTTTCCGGTCGACCCGACCATTTCCAACTTCGAGCGTGTGCTTGGACTGGTCGATCCAGCATCGGTGGTCAGTCAGGGTGGAGCCAACGTCTCGGCGGGCGTGCTCGATTTCTGGCTCTACCTGCGCAACACAATCATCGTCGCTGGCTCAATCACAATTGGGCAATGCCTCTTTAGTGCGATGGCAGCCTACGCTTTCGCCCGCTTCCATTTCCCTTTCCGTGATCGATTGTTCGTCATCTACCTGACCGGTTTGATGGTGCCGGGCATCGTGCTGTTCATTCCCAATTTCGTCGTCGTTCGCCAGTTGGGATGGATCGGCACATTTCAGGGCATCATCGCCCCCAGCTTCTTGATGACACCGTTCGCCATTTTCTTCATGCGCCAGTTCTTCCTCGGCTTGAACACCGAACTTGAGGAAGCGGCGCTGCTTGATGGCGCGACCAAATTCGGTGTCTTCTGGCGCATCGCCCTACCACTGATGCGTGGACCGCTGCTGACACTCGCGGTGCTGACATTCATCGGTAGCTGGAATGACTACCTCTGGCCCCTGCTGGTCGGTCGAGACGAATCGGTACGCGTGCTGACGGTCGCTTTAGGAATATTCCGCCAGCAGACCCCGCAGGGCGCGCCGGACTGGTCGGGCTTGATGGCGGGCGCGGGAGTCGCCATCGTCCCTACGCTGATTCTGTTCGTATTCTTCGGGCGTCGTGTCGTCGATTCAGTGCAGTTTTCGGGCTTCAAATAATCACTCGTGGTCACAATGCTTGCCTGCTTGCTTGCTGTGCAGCTTAGATTTTCGTTTAATGAAGGAGTCGAAAAATGATGCTTGCTCACAAAAGAATTCCTGTTCTTCTAGTGGTGTTGGTGCTTGGATTGCTGGTCGGCGTGACAGTTACGCAGGCGCAGGACTCGGTAACCATCAAATACATGCTGTGGGATACCAATCAACTGCCAGCCTATCAGCAGTGCGCCGATGATTTCCACGCTGCGAACCCGAACATTAACGTCGAAATCAGCCAGCTTGGTTGGAGTGATTACTGGACGGCGATCACAACCGGATTCATCAGCGGCGATGCTCCCGACGTCTTCACTAATCACCTCGCCAAATACCCGGAGTTTGTGCAGCTGGGGCAGCTCGTCGATATTCAACCACTGGTTGAGCGCGACAGTGTAGCGACCGACATTTACTATCCCGGTCTGGCGGAGTTGTGGGTGAAGGATGGACAGCGTTTTGGTCTGCCGAAAGACTGGGACACGATTGCCATCATCTACAACAAAGACCTGCTCGATGCTGCTGGTGTCGATCCCGCTGTGATGGACTCGTGGACGTGGAATGCTGACGATGGCGGCTCGTTCTATCAGACCATCGCGCAGCTCTCGCTCGACGCCAACGGCAATAACGGACTCAGCCCCGACTTTGACCCGGCGACCGTGACCCAGTACGGTTTCGCCAACAATGGCATGGGTGGCCCCTATGGGCAAACCGAGTGGAGCTGGCTCACTGCCACGACCGGCTGGACCTTCAACAACGGACTCTGGGGCAACGAGTATTACTACGACGATCCGCGCTTCATGACGACAGTACAGTGGATGGCTGATCTGTGGCTGCAACACGGTTTCGCGCCACAGATGGAACAGCAGACCACGCTCGGTCGCTCCGCGCTGTTCCAAGCGGGTAACGTGGCAATGGTCTCCGATGGTTCATGGATGATCGGCACGTACGCAGGCAGTGATTTCCCGGTCGGCTTCGGTCGGCTTCCGGCGGGACCCGAAGGTCGCAAGAGCATGTTCAATGGTCTGGCGGACTCGATTTGGGTAGGTTCGCAGCACATTGAAGAGTCGTGGTCGTGGGTCAAGTACCTTGCTTCGCCCGCTTGCCAAGACGTTGTTGGCGATTCGGGCGTCGTCTTCCCGGCGATCCCTGAGGCAGCACAGCGTTCGGTCGATATGCATCTGGCGCAAGATTTGGACGTGAGCGCCTACATCGATCAGGCGAACGAAGCTGACGGCACGTTCCTGTTCCCGATCACCGATTACGGTGGTGACATCAATACCATCATGACCGAGGCAATGGACAACGTTGGTCTGGGCACGGGCGACGCAGCGTCGCTGATTCCGCCAGCCAATGACGAGGTTAATGCTCTCTTTCAGTAAGTAAGCTCTGCCAGCAAGCATGTGACGGGGCGTCACCTCAGGCAAGGTGGCGCCCCACCAAACCAATCTTGCACGAACGGTCGTTGTTCAGCGCACTCGTTCCTGCAGTCACTAAGTTATCACGATCTAGCACAGGTTCAACCCGGAAGTCGATACTCGCCGGTGATGGGCTCGACCGTTACAAGCACAATGCATCTCACGCGAGATGCGTCCTCTGGAAATCCACCGGGTGATTGGCGAGTATTCACTGATCCACCTGATGTGATGAAGCGCTTTTAACCCTTGGAGAGTCGAACAGATGCCTAAAATTACTCTTATCGGCGCGGGCAGCACGGTTTTCGCCAAGAACTTGATGGGCGACATCCTCAGCTTCCCCGAACTTGCCGACAGCACTATCAGTCTGCACGACATCGACGCCGAACGGCTGCGGACGTCCGAAGTCGTCGCCCACAAAATCACCGAGGCGCTCGGCGTCAGCCCGACCATCGAGGCGACCACTGACCGCCGCCAGGCGCTCGACGGCGCGGATTACGCCATCTCGATGATTCAGGTGGCGGGCTACAAGCCAGGCACAGTGGTCGATTTCGAAATTCCGAAGAAGTACGGCTTGCGCCAGACGATTGCCGACACGCTCGGCATCGGCGGCATCATGCGCGGCTTGCGGACAATCCCTGTGCTGCTGGAAATGTGTCACGACATGGAGGAACTCTGCCCTGACGTGACCTTCCTGCAATACGTCAACCCGATGGCGATGAACTGCTGGGCGATCAACCGCGCGACCACCATCAAGACCATCGGCTTGTGCCACAGCGTACAGGGCACGGCGGAACAGCTTGCCCATGACATCAGCATCCCGATTGAGGAGATCAATTACGTTTCGGCGGGCATCAACCACATGGCGTTCTACCTGCGCTTCGAGCGCGACGGCGCAGACCTGTACCCGCAGATTCAGCAGGTCGTCGCCGAGGATCGCATCCCAGACTGGAACCGCGTCCGCTACGAGATGTTCCAGCGCGTGGGCTACTTCGTCACCGAGTCGAGTGAGCATTTCAGCGAATACGTGCCCTGGTTCATCAAGCGCGACCGCCCCGACCTGATCGAGGAGTTCAACATCCCGCTCGATGAGTACATCACGCGCTGCGAGAACCAGATTGCGGGGTGGGAAAAACAGCGGTCTGATCTCGAAAGCGGCGCGGCAATCGAAGTCAAGCGCAGCCACGAATACGGTTCCGGCATCATTCACAGCATGGAGACGGGGACGCCGCGCGTTGTCTATGGCAACGTCGCCAATCGCGGCTTGATCGACAATCTGCCGCAGGGCTGCTGCGTCGAAGTACCGTGTCTGGTCGATAAGAACGGGATTCAGCCGACCAAAATTGGCGCGCTGCCGCCGCAGCTCGCCGCCATGATGCAGACCAACGTCAACGTCCAGTCGCTGACGGTCGAAGCAGCCCTGACGGGCAAGCGCGAGCACATCTACCACGCCGCCATGCTCGACCCACACACCGCCGCCGAACTCAGCCTTGAGCAAATCTGGTCGCTGGTGGACGACCTGATCGAAGCGCACGGCGACTGGCTGCCGCAATACGCCTAAGACTGTGTGCCACCTACAACGCGCCGGACATGAACGTCTCACATCCTCTGATCGCAACCGCGAGAGACGAGCATTGGCGATCCACCTTTTGAGCTAAAGCGTATATCCTGAAAATGATGGTCAAGCCAGTCTACCTCGTGTTCGAGAGCGCCACCGGTTGCTCACTAGATTAACTCGGCGGCGAGTGGCGCTCTCTGATCCATCCCGCGGATTTACCGCTGCGGTTCGGACGTTCGCAGTTCATAAGAAGCGGTAAGCGGCTCCGCCAGCGAACAGCCACTTGCCGTCGCGTTGGGTAATTGACATTTACATTTCTTTATCGAACTTGGCTCGCGTTGCGTCTATCTAGCGGCTTGCACAGCCAACCCCGGTAATACTTGGGTCACGCAGCAAGAACGGCAACTGGTCTGGTGCATGAACGAAAGCCGAGCGCCAATGCGCTTCCTCATTCACGATCGGGACTGCAGGTTCACCCTTGGCTTCGATCACGTTTTCGCTTCAGAGGGTATGGAAATCGTGCGCACACCCTTTCGGACACCCAAAGCCAACGCCGTGGCAGAACGGTGGGTCCGCTCCTTTCGCCACGAATGCTTAGATCAATTGCTCATATTGAACCAGCGCCATCTGACGCGTGTGTTGAAGGGATATGTTCACTACTACAACGCGGCTCGACCGCACCAAGGACTCGGTCAGCAAACCCCGATTCCACTATCGTATTCGCAACGTCGCGCTATTCGTTGTCGAGACGTTCTCGGCGGGATCCTGCATGATTACTACCGCGACACCACCGGATTTCTCCCTCAGATGAGGTTTTTCCACCTTACAGGCTTACGCCGAGGGAGCTGCTCAAGGTGAGCCGACCGCTGGCATCTGCGGAAGAGCCAGTTATGGGGAGTACAGATCATTCTTTTTGATCGCAACCGATAGCCACCCCGTGATTAACGTATAGGTAACCGTCCCCAGAATCCGTAGCAAAGAAAAGTGGAGTGTACCCATAAACCGAAACAAATTATGGAGAAGATTAGATCGATTTGAAATCCGTCCAAACCGATCAAACCAGTCAACCGATCAGTGATCCCAAACCCATGACCGACTTGACTAGTTTGATGAGTTTGATCGGTTTCTCGAGAATTACGGTTCAACGACCACGACCTCATAGCGGCGCATTATATCAATTACTTCAGAGCGATTGATAGCATAGAGTTGACCAGTGACATGATGCTTCCGTCGGCGTTTGTCCGTCAGCTGCATCCGCTTGAGGATGTGCCCTACCCACTGCGCAGCTCCCATCTGCTCGGAAGAGTATCCCAGTAGTCCCCGAACGTGATCCCGGAGATCGGCGGCTTTGAGCCAGGTTTCCTCTTCGCCATCCCGTGTGAGCAACTCCAGCGCCTGCAAGACCGCTTCTTCACGGTCGCTCAGGGCTTTCCCCTCACTCAGCTGTTCATCCCACTGCGCTGCCTCCGAGATCGATTGCAGCAAGCCTTGCACACCGCCTTCTTCCTCGAAGAATGCTGCCAAGGCGACCAGCGGCGACCACAACTCACCGGATCGGTTGTGGAGCTTGTGCAGATCGGGACGCTCAAAGTAATTGTGTGCAATCGATGAAAATGAGGTCAGCGCCAGCGAGTAGAGTTGATGGCGGATCTCAGCCGCATCAAAGTTGGGCGGGATCGAGGACATCTGCCGGTCGGTGCGGCGCATCGGGATGGCGATACAGCGCGAGGCGAGGATATCCTCCAAACCGGCGATTGCCGCCAGAATTTTTGGTGAGTAGACGTCAAAAGTCTGCGGTTTCATGTCCTCTCCAATCAAGCGCAGCGCAGGCATCCCGGCTTTGTAGCCGCTGTTGAGCAGCTGTCGAATCTGCTGCATACCGGGGTCTTTGGGATTGTGATAGCGCTCCGCCTCATCAATGCCGACGGTACAGCTGGTGTGGTGGATCAGGCGAAACATCGACGGCCCCGTCGGATCGGAGGTCGTGACCATGTTGAAAGCGATGGGCTGCAAGACACGCAGCACGGTACTCTTGCCACTGTTCTTGGGACCATTCAGCGCGAGATAGGGATAGGCGGGAAACAAGGTGTAGAGATAAGTGCCACAGGTCCACAGCGCGAGAATGTGGCTTTCCACGGGCGTCCGAAAATCGACATATCGGGTAAAGACG
>JBBSNT010000028.1:0-20725 GCA_038260485.1 Aggregatilineales bacterium
GACCTGCAAAACGGCGCGATTGCGATCTGGAGCGGCGGCTTAAGCATCTTCGGCGCGGTGATCGGCGGGTTCGCAGGTGCGTACATTTACTTCCGGCGCAATCATCTGGCGATTACGCCGTGGCTGGACATTGCAGGTGTGGCGCTGCCATTGGCACAGGCGATTGGGCGCTGGGCGAATTACGTCAACCAAGAACTCTACGGCACGGTCACGACTCTGCCGTGGGGAATTTCGGTTGATCAGGCGCACCGAGTTTCCCCCTTCAAGAGCCTGATTGATTATCCGTTGGCGACGACGCGCTTTCACCCGCTGTTCCTGTACGAGTCGCTGTGGAACATCATCGCCTTCATCGTGCTGCTGAACATTTTCCAGCGCAACCGCGCTAAGCTGCGCTACGGCGACATTTTTCTGCTGTATGTGATGCAGTACTCGTTCATCCGTTTCTTGCTAGAATTCCTGCGCGTGGAAGTGGCGCACATCCCCGGCACGAACATCAACTCGTCGCAGGCGATGACGGCAGTCGCGTTCCTCGCGGCGTTGGGCATGTTCATCTATCGCCAGCGCAGCGCGCCGACAGTCGAAGAAGTGCGGGTCGCGGCGACTGACGCGGCGTAAGCGGTAGTGCAGCGTCCCTTCTCCATACTGTGGAGAGGGGACGGGAAAAACCACACATAGGTGACATCCATGCCTTCGAATCCACCAAAAAGCACAAGCCGCTCACTTCTTGCCGACAACCATCAGGCAGTAGTCGATCACGGGCTTGTCGATGCCGAGTTCGGTGGCGACCGCTGACGGGTTGAAGGACTGGACGTCATGGTAGCCTGCTGCCTCGAACAAGGCGATTGCCTCTGCTTCATCCTCGATTTGCGAACCGAAATTGCCAACCTGCCGTCGGAAGAAAGTAATCGAGTTCTGGGCGCGGTCTTCTGCGAGTGTCTTATTGCAGAGGACATCCGCGAGCATGATGCCGCCTGTTTTCAGGCTGCTGCGCGCGTGGGCGAGGATGTTGATTACATCGTCGCGGTTGAAGTAGGGGAGCAGCCCCGCCGCGACGATGACATCGACATCCACGCCCGTAAGAACGCTGTCTAAGGTTTCGACGCCGAGGTCGGCGGCAGAGTAGCTGAGGTTTTTGGGAATTTCTATTTTCGCTTTACGCAGGCGTAACTGCTTCTCCTCGATCACGTCGGTCAGATCGATCTCGATCACGCGGCTGAAGGAAAACGTCTGCGCCATCTGAATACCCATCGTCGAAAAGCCAGATGCGAGTTCGACAATCGTGCCGCTATCAGCGCCTGTGCCGAGGACGTTTCCAAAACGCCCGATGAGTTCCTGCATAACTTTCGGGCGGACAGCCACGTAATTTGCGCCGGGGTGATTGGGCTGCATACGCCCCATAATCCGCGCGAAGATGCGCCCCATTAAGCGGGTCATGGCGATGTTTTCGGGTGTAGGTTCAAGCTCGGCGCGCAGCCCTGCCATGATTTCGGCACTGCGCTGACCCCGAGTCCGTCCTAACCCCATTGAATCGGTAGAGTGACGCGCAGTTGACGAGGCTTTGTTGTTGTTGGTCGGTTCCATCAGGCGTTCCCGGAGGCGTTCCCGCTTTTTTCGATGCGATTAGTTACCCTGATTATACAAAGAAGCCATAGGGAAAAGGATTTACGTTCTTCATCTACATGATAAATGTACGGATCAATGACTTTGGATGAGTAGATTTGGCAATCGCTGACCGAAATTCGGCTGCGACGGATTGCACCGAGTTAAGGGTTTGTTCACGCTTTGTACAGACGACCTATGGGATAATCGTAAATGGTGCTTGCAGAGAAACAGGTAGCGCTTTTGCCCATTAGGGATGAGATTCCATAGATGATTGAAGCTCACGAACTCACGAAATATTACGAGAATTTCTTGGCGGTCGATAACGTGACCCTGACGGTTCCAACGGGTACGGTGCTGGCGGTGCTCGGTCCGAACGGCGCGGGCAAGACGACCACCGTCCGCATGTTGACTTCGATCCTCGCGCCCTCGTCCGGGTGGGCGCGAATCGCCGGATACAACGTGGTCGAGAACCCGGAGCGTGTGCGCGCGCACGTCGGCGTCCTGACCGAACAGCACGGCTTATACGAACGGATGAAGGCACTTGAATACCTCGACTTTTTCGGGCGTATTTATCACCTGTCGCCGGAGATGCGACGCAAGCGCACACTTGATTTGATGGATCGCTTCGGTTTGACCTTCGCGCTCGATAAACAGTTGGGTGAATACTCGAAGGGGATGCGGCAGAAAATCGCGCTGGTGCGGGCGATGCTGCACGATCCGCCCGTCTTGCTGCTCGACGAGCCGACCTCGGCGATGGACCCGCAGAGCGCGAAGCTGGTGCGCGACGCGATTGTCGAACTTCAGCATGACGAGCGCACCTTCTTGATCACGACGCACAACCTCGCGGAGGCGCAGCAGCTTGCCGACCGGATCGCTATCATCCGGCGCGGGCGGATTATCGCCAATGGTAACTTCGAGGAACTGGGGCGGCGTTTCGTTGGTGACCCGCAGATGGAACTGCACGTCAACACGCGCTTGAACGGCTTGGCGAAAGATATCGCGGACATGGTGCAGGTCGAGGAAAGCGGCGATAAATGGCTGCGTTTCCGCGTTGCTGATCCGGATGTGACCAATCCCCTGCTGATCCGGCGAATCATGGATTTGGGCGTCGAGATCGTCACGCTCGCGCCTGTGTCACAAACACTGGAGGAAATTTACTTGCAAGTGGTCAAAGAAGACGAAGAACACGGAGGGCATCCCGATGAGCATCTCCGCTAAGCCGATGGATTTTAGACAGAACGACGCCGACGAACCCGTCGGGCGGCTGGCGAATTGGAAAGCTACGCTGAGCAACGCCTTGATCATTACGCGGCGCGAAGTGCGCGATAGCTTCCGCGACTGGCGGATTATATCGCCGATCATCATCCTGACATTCTTCTTCCCGTTTCTGGCGCAGTTCGTCGCGGGGCGTTTCGCCGCGTTCGTCGAGGGCTACGGCGCGGACGTGATCGGCACGCGGACGATTCCCTTTTTACTTATGATCGTCGGCTTCTTCCCGATCTCGATTTCGCTGGTGATTGCGCTGGAGACGTTCGTCGGCGAAAAGGAACGCTTAAGTCTTGAACCGCTGCTGAGCACGCCGCTGACGAACACCGAACTGTACATCGGTAAAACGCTGGCGGCGATGCTGCCGCCGCTGCTCTCAAGCTACGGCGGGATGGGCGTCTACCTTGCTAGCCTCGTGTTTGGCGAACTAACGTGGCGACCGCCGGCAACGCTGATCGTGCAGATCATCGTGCTGACGACGGTACAGGCGCTGGTGATGATCACGGGGGCGGTGGTGGTCAGCAGCCAAACGACCAGCACGCGCGCCGCGAACTTGCTTGCTAGCTTCATCATTATTCCGATGACTCTGCTGATTCAGGGGGAAAGCGCGATTATGTTCCTCGCGCCTGACGCAGATTCGCCGAATGGGATCAGCGCGCTGTGGGCGATCATTGCGGGTATGGTGATCGTGGTTGTGCTGCTGCTGCGGGTGGGCAACAGCCTGTTCAACCGCGAGGAATTGTTGGGGCGGACGATGGACGCGCTCAACCTGAAGCGGACGGCGAAAAACCTGTTCAACAGCATTCGTGCGGCAGATGCGCAAGGCACACCCGCGCGCAACCTGATCGACTGGTATCGGCGCGGCATTCCGCTGAGTGTTCGACGTTTGGGACTGGCGATTCCAGTGACGATTGGCGTGTTTCTGGTCGCGCTGATTGGCGGCTACTTGATCGGGCAGTCGCCCGCGTGGCAGCTTCATCTGCCGCAGAGTTTGCCGCTGCGGGGGGTCGCGCAGAATATCGACAGTTACACCGGCTTATTCTTCGGCGGCAGCGCGACAGCGGCGATCTTCTGGCAAAATGCGCGCATTTTGATCGGTGCGACGGTGCTGGCGGTGTTCACCTTCGGGGCAGCGGCGCTGATTCTGACGCCAGCGGTCTACGTGGTGCTGGGCTACATCCTCAGCCAGATCATTCAGGCAGGCTACGATGCTACCTTCATGATTCCGGCGGTGCTGACGCACGGAATCGTCGAAATCCCGATTATTGTGCTGGCAACAGCGACGGCGCTGCACCTCGGCGCAGTGATCACGCGCCCGCCGCAGGGATCGACGGTCGGCGCGGCGTGGACGACCGCTGTTGGGGATACGATCAAACTCGCTATCGGTGTGATCGCGCCCGGTTTACTGTTGGCAGCGCTGATCGAAGCCAACATCACACCGCTGGCGATCCGGCTCGTGTTGGGCGGCTAAAACATAATATGGGCGCGGCTGTAGGCGACAACCGCGCTCCAATGGCAACCCACTTATCTTCGCTCAGCTTTACCCTCAATGCTGCTCGCAGACGATTAGACATACACGATCCGCGACGTGGCGAATGGATCGCGTCCGTTGGCGTTTGTGGGTGAGAGGTATCAAACCGCTGGTGTATTTTGACTTTATTGGCTTGGAAGTTTTTCTGAAATCTATTGAGAAAGGCGAACACGAGCTTAAAAGCGTATACTACAAGACGGAAAGATCATTGAAACACTCTACTGATGCGTGTTCTTCGAGCACGCCGCACGTATTCGAGGCTTTGTCATTATGGCGCGGATCATCATTTTAGGAACGGCGGCGGCGGTCAATGACGCCGAACATGATTACACCCATTTCATCATTGAGGGCGAAAGTGGTCCGATCCTGATCGATGCGGGGTCGAATCCGCTTGGCAAGATGCACAAGCTCGGCATTACCGACGAATCGCTGCAAGACATGATCCTGACGCATTTTCATGCCGATCACGTCTCTGGTGTGCCGAATATGCTGCTGCACATGTGGCTGCTTGGGCGGCATGCGCCGCTGCGGATTTACGGGCTGAACCACTGCGTCAACCGTGTCGAGGACATGATGATGTTCTTCGCGTGGGATACCTACCCGAACTTTTTTCCGGTGACGTTTCACCGTGTGCTTGAGCGCAACAATACGCCTGTGTTCGAGAACGACGATTTCCTGATCACAGCGTGGCTGACGAAACACTTCGTGCCGACGATTGGGCTGCGGATTCTCAATAAGCGGTCGGGCAAGATTCTGGCTTATACGTGCGATACTGAACCGATTCCGGCGCTGCTCGAACTCGGTCGGGACGCTGACATGCTGATCCACGAAGCAGCGGGCAAGGGGTTCGGGCATTCGAGCGCGCGGCAGGCGGGCGAGATCGCGGCGGAGTGCAACGCCAAGTCGCTGTACTTGATTCACTATCAAGTCTGGAACACAGACCCGACACCACTGATCGCGGAAGCGCAAGAAGTCTTTGATGGTCCGGTGCATCTGTGCGAGGATTTCGACGAATACGAGTTCTAGTCGATGCAGCTTGTGTTTAGTCGAAATAATCCTTTGATTCGTCCCTTAAGAGCGTGCGGGCAGAGGCTGTGTTCGACAAGTTTTCATTTTGACATCCCCCTCTATGTATGAGATGATACATTCATCTTTTACTGTTAGATGAGTTTCGTTTCAGCCATGCAAGACCTCTATATCAACAGGCAAATTGGCGACTTTTTGCTGCAAGACTTATTAGAAAAGCGCGTTTCAGTGTCGCTCTACCGAGCGACGCAGCAATCCCTCAAACGCTTTGTCATGTTCAAGCTCGTCAACCATAAAGGGATCGAAGACGATCCGGGCGAACTTCGAGAAGACCTTGAGCAATACATTCATACGGTGGTCGGGCTGGAACATCTTCATTTGCAGCCGATCTATGCCTACGGTGTGATTGACGCCGAACACATCTACATCGCGGGGCGGTTTACGTCAGGGACGCTGTTTGAACTGCTCGAAGCGGGTGCGCTGCCGACCGAGCGCGCGCTGGAAATGGCGAAGCAGATGATCGAGGCGCTTGCTTACATTCAATCGAAGGGGTTTGTCCACCGATCCCTCTCGCCGCACGTGATCTACCTTGACGAAACTGGCGGCGCATACATTAACGATCTGGAACTCGCGCACATCGTCAAAAGCGCACGGTCGATTAACGACTTGAAAAAGCTGATCGACGAGCCGTTCTATATCTCGGTCGAGCAGCTTGAATGCGCCGAAGTCGATTTTTGCTCAGAAGTCTACAACTTCGGTGCGGTGTTCTATCACATGCTGACGGGTGTTCCGCCGTTCAAAAATGGACACGATGACAGCTTCGAAGCTGTGCTGAGGCGCAAATGTCACAACGACGTCGTGCCGCCCCGGTCGATTAATCCCTCAGTGCCGGTCGAACTGCAAACGCTCGTTTTGCGCTTGATTCGCGCGAACCCTGCCGAACGCTTCCCCGATATTTCGATGGTGCGCGAACCGCTGATGCGAATGGGTCAGACGCTTAATATCACGACACCCCCTGAGCCGCTCATGAGCAGAGTCAAGGCATGGGTCGCACGGATTCTCTAATGCTTTTCTGACGCGCGCAGGGGGCAGTGTCTAACACTCCTTTTACGTCCGCAAGTTATACTACCTGAATAGTAAAAGCCACCTTGAAAGCAAAATGTCACTTTGCGGGGCGAAAAGCCCTGTGGAAGTGCATTTTGACTTTCGCCATCTCAATTCGCCCCTTCTCTATAGTGGCTGCCCCAGTAAGGATTTGTCTATGCAAGAACAGAAAAATAACTGGCGTGAACGCCCAGAGCGCCACTGGTTAGAGTACACCGTCTGGCGTTCCCGACAGCCATTCATTCCACCGACGGACGTGATCGAATTTCCTGAGAAAATCGTGGTGATGGTAGAAATTGCCGCCCTGCGCCCGTCTGATCTGAGTATCACGCTGCAAAAGAACCAACTCATCATCGCGGGAGTGCGTGAACGTCCGGCGCAGCCAAAAGCGGCGTATCACCAAATGGAGATCGGTTACGGTGACTTTCGCGTAACGATTGACCTCCATTGGTCGGTGCAGAGCGATAGTGTGAGTGCGACTTACCGTGATGGGCTGCTATATGTCGAACTGCCTCGCCAGCCGGAAAGCCAGATTCCCGTGCATGACCCAAGCAAGAAGGATGCTGAATGACTGATCAACAGAAAACAAATAACGCCGTCGTGGATTGGACTGAAGAGGAACACGACATTGAAGTGAACAGCAGCGACGAGGCTGACGATGTTGAAGTCGTTATCCCGGACGAACTGCCGATCCTGCCGCTGCGCGGTGTTGTCGTCTATCCAGAGACAATCATCCCGCTGACGGTCGGTCAGCCGCGCAGTATCAAGCTGGTGGACGAAGTGGTGAGCGGCAATCGCATGATTGGCTTGATCACTTCGAAAGACCCTAGTCTTGAAACGCCCGGTCCCGATGACATTTACCGCGTGGGCACGATTGCCTCGATTCACCGCCTGTTCCGCGCGCCTGACGGCACGATCCGCATGTTGGTGCAGGGCGTGTCGCGGATTAGCGTGGACGAGTTCACGAGCACCGAACCGTACCTGAAGGCGCGTGTTCACAGCAGCCCGGAGACGGTCGAAAACTCGATTGAAGTCGAGGCGCTGACGCGCAACGTGATCGGCTTGTTCACGCGGCTTGCGGAACTCGTGCCGAGCATCCCCGGTGAATTGATTTCGTCGGCGTTGAACGTTGATGATCCGCTGCAACTGGCGTACACGATTGCGACCTACATCCGCATTGACCTCGAAGAAGCACAGGCGATGCTCGAACTCGACAGCACCGAAGCGAAGCTGCGTCGTTTGATGGCGCTGCTGAGCAAGGAACTGGAAGTGCTCGAACTGGGGCGCAAAATTCAGACCGAAGCGCAGACCGAGATGGAAAAGGTTCAGCGCGAATACTACCTGCGCGAGCAGTTGAAGGCGATCCAGCGTGAATTGGGCGAAGCCGACGAGCAGGCGGTCGAGGTGGAAGAATTTCGCCTGAAGATCGCTGAAGCGGGGATGCCCGAAGAAGCCGAAAAAGAGGCACAGCGCGAACTTGACCGACTCTCGAAGCTGCCGACAGCGGCGGCGGAGTATGGGGTCATTCGCACCTATCTCGATTGGCTGACCAGCCTGCCGTGGGACAAGCGCAGCGATGACAACCTTGACATCGCGCACGCGCGTCAGGTGCTGGATGAGGATCACTACGGATTGAAGGACATCAAGCAGCGCATCCTTGAGTATCTGGCGGTGCGTAAGCTGCGGATGGAGCGCGCCGACGAGTTCGACGGTGCTGAGGCATACGACAACGTCCGCCGTGACCGTCAGGGCGCGATTTTGTGCTTTGTCGGTCCCCCCGGCGTGGGTAAGACCTCGCTCGGTGCGTCAATTGCACGGGCAATGAACCGCAAATTCATCCGCATGAGCCTCGGCGGTGTCCGTGACGAAGCCGAAATTCGCGGTTTCCGGCGGACGTACATCGGCGCGATGCCTGGTCGTATTCTCCAGACGATCCGGCGTGCCGAAACGCGCAACCCGATCATCATGCTCGACGAAGTCGATAAACTCGGTCACGATTTCCGGGGCGACCCGGCGAGCGCGCTGCTCGAAGTGCTCGACCCTGAGCAAAACAGTGAGTTCCGCGATCATTATCTGGACGTGGCGTTCGACTTGAGCGAAGTCATGTTCATCACGACGGCGAACGAACTCGATCCGATTCCGAGTCCGCTGCGCGACCGGATGGAAATCATCCAGTTGAGCGGCTACACGGAGCAGGAAAAGGTCGCTATCGCCGAGCAGTATCTCGTGCCACGCCAGAAGCGCGAAAACGGGCTGCGCCCCGATGAAGTGAAGTTCGAGGACAGCGCGCTGCTCGAACTTGTGCGCGACTATACCCGTGAAGCGGGTGTCCGTACGCTCGAACGTGAGATTGGTCGGGCGATGCGTAAGGTTGTGACGCAGGTCGCGGAAGGCACGGAGGGAGAGGTCGATATCGACTCTAAGACGCTGCGTGAAATACTGGGTAAGCCGCGTTATGGCTACCGCGAAGAACTGGCAGAACGGACTGACCGTCCCGGTGTGGCGACGGGCTTGGCGTGGACGCCCTTCGGCGGTGAAGTCCTGTACGTCGAGGCGACGCAGATGCCCGGTGGTAAGGGCTTCCAGTATACGGGACAATTGGGCGAAGTCATGCAGGAGAGCGCTCGGATCGCCATGAGCGTGGTGCGCGCGAACGCGAAGAATCTGGGCATCGAGCCGGATTTTTTCGAGAAGCAGGATATTCACCTGCACGTCCCGGCGGGTGCTGTGCCGAAGGATGGGCCGTCGGCGGGCGTGACGATGGTGGTCGCACTAGCGTCGCTGCTGACGGGACGTCCCGTGAAAGGCAACGTTGCGATGACGGGCGAGATCACGTTGCGCGGGCAGGTGCTGCCAGTCGGCGGCATCAAGGACAAGGTGCTAGCGGCGCATCGCTTGGGCGTGGATACGGTGATCATGCCGAAGAAAAACGAGAACGATATTGACGATCTGCCGGACGATGTGCGCGAGAAACTGCACTTCGTGTTTGCTGAACAGATCGAACAAGCGCTTGAAGCAGCCTTAGTCGTTGGACAGCCTGAGCAGAAACAAGTACACTCAGAGGCATAGATTGCGAGTGACCAGCAGGATTTTAGCGCAATCTTGCTGATTCATGAGGAGACAACGCTGTGTCCAAGATTCTAATCGTCGAAGACGACCAAACCTCGGTCAAGCTACTGCGAATATTGCTAGAAGAAGTGCATGGCTTCAAGGTTGTGGTCGCGCGGCGCGGGTCGGAAGTCTTTCCGCTCGCGCAGCAAGAACAGCCGGACGTTTTTTTGATCGACTATCACTTGGCTGACACGGATGGCATCGAGGTGATTCGCGCTCTACGCCTTGATCCGGTCTTCGCGGAAACGCCGATTGTGATGGCGTCCGGTCTGGACGTATCGCACGAGGCACTGGCAGCGGGCGCAAATGCGTTTCTCACCAAGCCCTACGAACCTGATGATCTGTCGAACTTGTTCAAGCAGTTGACAGCGACGCGCTAAAAATTATCGGAATTCGGGTGTTGTAAGACGTTAGGCACGAAACAAAAACGGGTGAGGTCAATTGCTGACCTCGCCCGTTTTGCTGTCTAGGCGTTTCGATTACATGCCGCCGGTGGTGACCACTGCACCGCTGTTGGGGGGCGAGAAGGTCGTGTTCACACTCACTGCCCAGCTACCGTCAGGGGCTTGTGCAATCGAGTAGGGGAAGTTCAGCCCATCCGCGACCACGTTGGTACCATCCGCCGAAACTTCGACCACACTGCCGGAATTGGGCATTGGACCCTGCTCGCCGAAGTTGAGCAGTTGTACGGCGTACAACTTGCCATCCTGCCCGATAGCAATGTCGGTCACTGCGGTCAAATCGCTGAAGGTTTCAATCAGGGTTTGTCCATCGGCAGACCAGTGTTCGATGTGACCGGCACCGGGGGCAATTCCCTGTCCTAAGAAGGAGACATAGAGGCTGCCGTCGTCGGCGAATACAAGATCGGTTGGCACCGGGTCATCTTTCCATACTTTAAAAAGGCTCAGCCCGGCATCCGCCGACCAAGTGAGGATGTCGTTTCCGCCCGTGTCGATGATGTACAGAGCGCCGTTCGCGTCCCAAGCGAGGCTAGTGGTATTGCTGTCAATCGGATCGGCTTCGTCGGGGTTGTTGGCAAGTTCAAAGGCGAACATGTCGATATAAGTCTTGATCCGCCCGCTGGTTTTGTCGATTTCCATCACCGCATTGCCGTAGAAGGGCTGCGGGCCGGATGCGCCGCCGGGTAACACGATCCACAACGAGTCGGCTTGCGGGAAGACCCTGAACGCGCTGAAGTTGCCCTCACCGCTCGCCATGCTGATCAGATTGCCGAGCGCGACCGACTGCTCGCCGTCCGGGGATACGACCAAAATCTGTCCTGTGAAGCCCATCGATCCCGGTGAGCTTGTTGGATCCTCAGGATCAGCGGGTATTTCAATCGCGCCACCGGTTCCGCCGTCAGCAATGTAGAGATTGCCGTCCGCGTCATAGTTGATGCCGAACGGACTGTTCAGCCCGCTGGCGATGGCATTTTCCGGCGGTGGTGGGGGACCATCTTGTGCTAAGACGGGCAGGGCGAGTAGGGCGAGCAAACTTAAACTCATGACCAATATTGCAATTTTCTTACGAGACATTTGTGAGGCTCCTCTTTTAATATTGAATTGCTGCCAAAATATCTGAACTCGAGGTCAAAAATCGGTAAACTGTCGCCAGCGCCGCCATTATTGGCAGTTGCATTGAGCAGCACAGCCCCCAGTAGGGAGATCGCGTTACCGATTTCAATCCAGAGCTAATATATTATATGCCCATTTATAATTATGACTCGCTGTCAAGGTGGCTCGTTTTTACACTGGTCAACAGGACGGGTTTTTACTGAGCGCCCTGTATGGCTAACCGGATTCTTGCAGGACGCGGCGTGCGATGACGAGGCGCTGAATCTCGCTCGTGCCTTCGCCGATGGACATCAAGCGTTGATCACGGTAGATGCGCTCGACGGGAAATTCACGGCTGTAGCCGTAGCTGCCGTGAATCTGGATGGCATTGCGGGCGGTCTTTTCGGCGGCTTCGGTCGCCATGAGCTTGCCCATCGCGGCGGCTTTGGTGAAGTCTTTGCCCTGATCTTTGAGCCACGCTGCTCGATAGATCAGCAGGCGCGCCGCGTCGATTTCTAGGGCGGCGTCGGCAATCATCCACTGAATCGCCTCGTATTCAGCAATTGATTTGCCGAAGGCGCGGCGCTGCGTTGCGTAACCGACAGCCGCCTCAAAAGCAGCTTGCGCCAATCCGATGGTCAACGCGCCGATGCCGATGCGCCCGTTATCGAGGGTTTGCATGGTCTGCTGAAAGCCGCGTCCTTCCTCACCGAGTAGGGTGTCAAGCGGCACGCGCACGTTGTCGAAACTGAGCATCGAGGTCGGCGATGCGCGCACGCCCATCTTTTTTTCGGGCGTGCCGATGGTTAGCCCTGACACATCGGTTGGGACAAGAATCATACTGAAGTCGTGAGACCCGCCTTCGTTACCCGTCCGTAGAAATACGGTGATCACCGGGGCGATACTGGCGTTAGTGATCCATGCCTTCGCGCCGTCGATGACCCAGTCGCCGCCATCCTTGTGGGCGGTCGTCTGGGCGTTCATCAAGTCTGAACCCGCGCCCGGTTCAGTGAGTGCCAGCGCACCGAGCCTATCGCCGCCCGTTAGCGCTGGAAACCAGCGCGCTTGTTGAGCGGACGTGCCCCAACGTTTGATCGGCGCGCAGCCTAAACCATTGTGGGCAGCAATCGAGAGCGCGGTTGAGCCGCAGGCGCGCCCAAGTTCCTCGTAGGCGATGGCGAGGCTAATGGTGTCGATTTCGATGCCGCCGTGCGCCTCTGGCACTTCGAGGCTGAGCAAGCCGAGATCGCGCATTTTGCGGATCGAGTCCCAATGAAGCTGGCTGTTCTCGTCCACGTCGGCGGCGTGAGGCTTCAGTTCCGCCTCACAGAAATCGCGGACGGCGCGCTGCCACATCCGCTGTTCGTCATTCAGTTCAAAATCCATTTTAAAGGCTACTTTTTTCTTTTGTACGAGTGTCTGTAATATACTATAAGAGAGGTTAGGCTGCTACGGAGTCTCTATGCCGCGCATTGATCAGCGGCTCGGTTTCACGCGCTACGAAGCCGACGAATACTACAAACAGGCGCTCGATGCCTATCGCAAGGGCGATTTCGACACGGCGGTCGATGCGATGAAGAACGCGATTACCGCGCTGCCGAACAAAGCCGAATACTACGCGGCGCGGGGCATGATGTATCTCGACGACGGCGTGACTCAGAACGCGACCGACGATTTCGACAGAGCGCTGAAGCTGTTCCCGCACGAGATGCTGGCGCATTATGGGCGCGGCATCATCGCCTACAAAGATCAGAATTGGGATGAGGCGCTGGAAACGTTCACCGCCGCCTATTACACTGATACCGAACGCCCGGAAACGCTGTACTACCTCGCGCTGACTTACTATCACAAGCGCGATTTTGCCAGCGCCGCGAACCTGATGAAGCTGGCGCATGATCGCTTCGAGGCGCTCAATGACAAGCGCAAGGCAGACGCGGCGAGGTGGCTGCGCGAACTGGGCAAGATGGCGGATAAGACGGCGGAACTGCTCGGTGGGCGGACAAGCCGCGCGTTGGACAGCGGGATAGGTGACGAGGATCAAGCTGATGAGCGCTGAATTGCCCATGCAGGCGCGACACAACAATGCCATTCGACTTGCCCCGCTTCTTTGCGTCTTTGCATTCATGCTGCTCTCGTCTCTATTCGTTGCCAGCGCGCAAACGGTGCCGGATTGGGGCATCGCTGTGTTCGCGGAAGGCGGACAGCAGGTCAAGGTACTGACGATGGATGGCGTCGGCGCGTCGATTTCGGTGGGCTTTCCGCTGAACGTGGGCACGTTTCCGAGCGCGCCGCTGGCAGCGATCTCACCAGACCGGCACGCGCTGGCAGCACTCGATTTCGTTCCCGGCGGGCGGCTGATCGTTCGAATCGCCGCGAACGGGACGTGCTGCACGGCGCTGCGATTGGCGGCGGACGGAGTCACGCTGGCGCAGATCAACGGCTTTAGCCCAAACGGGCGGCGCTTCGCGGTCAGCTACGTGTCCGTCACGGACGCGGCGACGAACACTTTTAGCAGCACCGTCGCCGTAATTGACGTGGAGATGGGCGTGGTGGTGACGACGCTGAATCGCGTGCAGATCGGCGGCGACTATGCGTGGCTGCGCGGCTGGAACGACGATGGGATTGGATTCGTGCCGCTGTGCTATGACTGTGGTGATCCGGCGGCTGGCGCGCTGGCACGCTGGAACCCTGAGACGGGCGAGATTCAGCGCAATCTTGGCTACGACAGCCGCGATCAGGATACGTTGGCGTTCACGGGCGAGACGGTCGCTGCCGTGCGCCGCCCTGATTATCCGCTGCCGAACGGCGGTATCACACCGGGACAGATGCCTGAACAGCCGCCGAACGTTGTGACCTACAACGCGCGCGTGATCTACTACAATCCGCGCAGCTTGGTGATCGACGGTGTGCATTGGGTGGCGGACGGCTGGCAGGTGTTGGTCGAGCACGCGGATCGCACGGTGGTGATCGACCGGGCGGGGGTGCAGCGGCAGGTCAGCAGCGACGATAAATTTCTCGTCGGCACGCCGGACGGCTGGTTTGGTACGCGCTCACTGGCTGACGATGCCGTCGAGGTGGTGCATCACACGCTGACGAACTCTAGCGGGACGGTGGTCGCGCGTTTTTATCATCCGGTAGGGGTGCTGGACGCGCCTGCGCTGGGCGCGACGGCGACGCAGGGCGGATTCCCCGACGTGCCGTCACCCGTTAGCCGGATCACCTGCCCGAACGCGCTGCCGCCACGTTTGTATGCGGGCGGCAAAGGGCGTGTTAGCGGTGGGGGCGTCAATATGAGACGCGAACCGTCGGTCAGCGCGGCGGCGATGATGATGATCACTGACCAGACTTTCGACGTGATCGGCGGTCCCAACTGCGACCCGACCGGGATTGCGTGGTGGGAAGTGGGTATCGGTGGGATACACGGATGGATGGCGGAGAGCAAAGGTGGGGTCTACCTGTTAGAGCCTGTGCTACACTGACCGGACATTACCAAGGAGACTCACGATGTTGCGACGATTAATCACTCTGGCAGCGGTAGCGCTGCTGGCTTTAGCCGTTCGCTTACCCGCTGCGGCGCAGGACTCGACATGGTCGCTGTACCTGCTCAACAGCAGCACGAACCAACTGATCCGCGTGTACCTCGATGGCAGGCAGGAAAACGTCGATTTGGGACTGCCCGCCGGAACCTACCTCGGCGCGGACTCGGTCGATTTCACGAACGGCGGCAGCCGCGCAGCGTACTGCGTGGTGGTTAATCAGGCGGATGGCACTTACGCGACGCTCAACGTCAAGGATTTAAGTGGCGCGAGCGCGCCGATTTCAATGGCTTTGGGTAAAACAGATGGCTGCTGGGTCAATTTCAGCGAGGATGGCGGGCAAGTCGCTGCTGGCGTCGTTCGTCACTACGCGGGTGATCCGAACGCCGACACGAACGTTCCCGCGTGGGAACTGCTGGTCTTTGACGCGGCATCGGGACAGCAAGTCGCGGAGATGAACGGCGATAAAGCGGCAAGCGCGGGCTTTGATACGTCGCGCACGATTATGCCGGAAGTGCGCTATTTCGCGAACGGACAGGTCATTTTTGCGGCGCTGGCATGGGGTACGGAAGGCTTTCCGAGCAGCCCAGCTTATTTCTGGCAGGTCAGCGGCGACAGCGTACAGGCGATTGACCGCTGGTGGCGCTGGGGGCTGGACAGCCTGCCGACGACGGGCGAATTGGTGTGGGTTGAACTCGATCAAAGCGCGGCGGCTGCCGAACCGGGCGGTCCGATGCCACAGGGCAACGTCGTCAAGCTGGCGGACAAAACAGGTGACGAGCACACGATCTATGCCGACAGCAGTTGGGTGATTATGGGCGCAAAGTTTATCGACAACGGGCGCGAACTAGCGATCAACGAGCTGCAAGGGTTCGATCAAAGCGGCGGGATGGGTAACCAAGCGACACGCTGGATTGCGCTGGATCGCAGCGGCAGCACCAGCAACCTCGCGACCAGCATTGGCTATTCGCAGCTTGCGCCCGCGCCGGACGGTTACGTCTACCTGTGGGCGAGTGACAACAGCGCTTCGCCCCTGCTGACGCTGGAATATCGCAGCGGGCGCGAGACGGTGCAGTTGTGGCAGCAGCAGGCAAACAACGGGATTACGTGGTCGATTCTGTGGTCTGCGCCGACGGGGACGGCGGATAGCTTGGGGTCGTTCCCGACGGTGAGTCCGTAGACACTCAATGCCTTGCGCGCCAGACGCTCAAAGCGTCTGGCTAGGGAAACAAGCCGCCTTCAGGCGGCTGAAGCGCAAGTTGTATCCACTGGTTTAGCGATAGGGCGTTGAGGCGACGAAAAGCAATTGAACCCCCAAGAACGCCAAATAGGGACGGCACATCTGACACATGTGCCGCCCCTACGATTTCTCCGCTTGTAGTGCTTTCCACGCCAGCAGCAGACCGATACCCGCGAATGCGCCCGCGATGCCCCAGAGTGGCAGGCGAAGCAGCATTTCACCGATTAAGCCGAAAGGATAGTCGGGGTAGAGGTGGGAGTGCAGCCCAACTTTGATCAGCATGAGCAAGGCGGTCATCAATGCGCCGAGCGCGCCGACCGCCGCGCCGATCAACGCGGCGCTGATATTATTGAGGTTGCGCCTGCTAAAGCGCCGCGTGATCCAGAACGCGATGAGGATCAGCGCCAGCCCGACGCCGAGGATGGCAACGGGCAGCACACTGTTGTCTTCGAGGCTTGTCCAGAGCAGCAGCAAACCGCCGTAGATGAGCGCGATTAAGCGCAAGCGGCTGGTGTAAACCGGAATCGCCAAACTCCGCGACGATTCGTCTAGCGATTCACCTGACGATTCAGTCGGCAGCGCCGCTTTGAGCCACAGCGGCGCTGGGAGTGGTTTCAGCGATGGTGACGGGTTCAAAACGAAAGACGTGCGATTCATACGCATCAAGCAGAATCGTCAGTCCTTCCTCTGTCATGACGCCGCCGGTGCGCTTGTATTCTGTGTCGTCGGTGACATCATAGAGCAGCCACTCTTTGCCCGCCAACCACGACCACGCCGAAAGATTGACCCGCCCCTGAGATGAGTAGGGCGTCAGGTTGACGACGATCAGGCGGTAGTCCTTGCCTTTTTCGTACCAACCATACGCCAGCAGATTGTTATGCGAGCCGTTACCGTCATTGAGCGGGCGGGTGTTGAACAAATACCAATCGCCGTCCTGATAGATCGGGTCGCGCATTTCGCGGAGCAGCTTGAGGTAGTACGCCTCAAGTTTGGGGTTGGGCGCTTCATTTGGCTGGCGCGTGATTTGCACGGGCAGCTTGAGCTTTCGTCCGGTGAATTGTCCATCGTGGAGCAGTACCGCGCCGGGAAGCGTACAGATGAGCGTGGCAACGGCGTAGCTGCGCTGATCCCCAAGGATGCCGTAGGCGCGCGGCTCGTCGTGGTTTTCGACAAAGCGCATCATATGCTTCTGGTAGTTTACGTCCGCAACGAGGTGCTGGCGGATTTTGCGCACGTCCCCTGACATGATGCGGTCGTAAAGGGTCTTGTCATAGGCATAGTCGAAGCCCTGCTGCAAGATTTCGTACTCTTTATCCCAGTAGACTTCGGCGGCGAACATGAAGCCGGGGTACTGCGCCTTCACCTGTGGGATAATCTCGCACCAGTAATCGATTTCCGGCGGGGCGCCAACGTAGCCGTTCCACGTTCCGGCAAAAATTTCGTTGAGCAGCAGCATCGCCATGTCGCAGCGGACGCCGTCGCATTGGCTGGCAATGTCGATCAGCGTAGCGGCGGCGGCTTGACGCAGTCCGGGATTAAAGACGTTCAACTGCGCGGTATCGATCCAGCCGGGGAACATTGGGTCGCGCCCGTGCGCGAGGATCACCGACTTGCCCTGTGCGGGCTTGCTCCGGAAGAAATCGCCGGGACGGGTTTTGAGGTCTTGTGCCTTGCCCTGCACAATATACTGTGGATGCTCTGTGACCCACGGATGATCGACGCCGACGTGATTGGGCACGAAGTCGAGCATGAGCATCAGCCCGCGTGCCTTGAGCCGCTCGCGCAGCGCTGCCAACCCAGCACGCCCGCCGATCTGCTCATCGACGATGTAATCACCGATGGCGTAGGCAGAACCGATGACGTCCTCGTCGGTGATGTCAGGCAGAACGCCGGTATATTCATGTTTGTAGTTGAGAGCGTTCTCACGCCCCCACGCGCTTCGTTTCCAAACGCCCATCAACCAGATCATATCAAGACCGGGGTGAGCGATTTCATCGAGTACACTGTCGGGGATGGTGTCGAGGGTCATCTTCCGGTCGAAACGGCGGCTGAGCGTATCCAGCCAGACCCACGTATTGATTTGATAAATAAAGAGTTTTTCTGCCCACCGTGCCATAGAACGGCGTTCCTTACTGAACATGAAACTGCGGACGATGCGCTGTTATTTTAAATGCTTCTTAACCTAAAATACAGTTCTTTCAGCGGAATTTAGATTAAGAAATATTCAAACCAGCTTAATTAAGGCGTTTAACAGATGGGGCGTACCGTATTAAGACCATTCATCGACAAAGCCTAGCCAGATCGGCATAATACGCTGCGAAGATGCACACAGGAGAACTATCAATGGCAGACGGATACTTTATCACCCCGCGCGATGCTCACCAGATCGAGATGCTTCCGAAAATTCATCGCCGCACCATGGGTATTACCGACGAAGCGATGCTGTGCGAGTTTTTCCTTGAGCGCGATGCCCATGTGCCCGAACACAGCCATATGAACGATCAAGTGGGCTATGTCATCTACGGGCGGCTGGAAATGACGATTGGTGACGAGACGCGCATCTGCCAGCCCGGTGACAGCTATGCCATTCCCGGCGGCGTTGTGCATCAGGCAAAGGCACTGATCGACTGCTTGATCATCGACGCATTTTCGCCACCGCGAAACGATTACCGCACCGAAGCACGATAGTTTCCCGAATAGCAAAAAATAGCTTAGAATAGTAACAGCGTGTTGACTTGATAGAGAGATGCTGTTATGGAAGTCTACCAGCCCGAACGCAGGCGAAAGGGACGCGCGCGCGAACGTTATGCTGCGCGTCAAGTCAAACAGATGGTCACGCGGCGCGACGAACCCCGTCATGAGCCGCAGCCGTTCGACGAACAACCCGTCATGAGCCGCGCGCCTTACGATCCCGGTTATTTTAATTCGGCGATCTTCAAGGGGCGGGCGCTGGTGCTTTCGCGCGATGCGTTCTGGTATGTCCAACATAACACTTACATTTTGCTCGGCATCATCGGCTTGATCGTGCTGGTGGTGGGCTTGTTTCTGGGAACGCACATTCTCGGAGGACGGGTTTTTCCGAATGTGTGGTCGTTGGGCTTGAACGTCGGCGATATGACAGTCGATGAAGCGGCAAGTGCGCTCCAGACCAAGTGGATCAACACCAGCTTACAACTGCGCGACGGCGACCGCGTTTGGACGGCGACAACCGGACAACTTGGCTTGCTGCTTGACGCCGACGCGACTGTCGCCAACGCACGGAGCGTTGGCTTAGCGGGCGTCCCGTTTGGCTTTGGCGTGCTGCCCGTCGTCAACATGGACGTGCTGACCCTGCAAAATTATCTACTTGATTTGACGGAACAATCGAAGATTTTGCCCTACAATGCGGGTTATCGCTGGGATGGCGATCAACTGGTCGGCGTGCAGGGGCAGGACGGACGTTTCCTCGACGTGGCGGCGACTATGGCGGGACTGAGGGCAAGCGCCGCTCAGAGTGCCGCACGTGGGACATTCGACCTGATTATGACGACGATGGCTCCCGACGTGCGCGACCCAACGCCTTATCTCGATCAAGCGCGGTCGTTTGCGGCGCAGAACTTCATTATCAAGGGCTATGATCCGTTCACCGATGAGCATTTCGCGTGGACGACTGATCGCAATACCCTGACCTCATGGCTCGAAGCTGATCAGAGCGGCTTGGGGTTGCGCGAGGACGTGTTCGCGGCATTCGTTCAGGCGCAGACGGCATCGCTGGCGCAGACCAACGCGCAGCGCTATATCGAGCCGCTCGATTCGATGGACAAGATGCAGATGGCGATTCGCAATGTGAGCAGCGAAGTTGACCTGCGCGTGCATTATCGCCCGACGACCTACACGATTGACTATGGCGACAGCGGCTACATGATCGCGCGGCGTAACGGCATTCCGATGTACGAACTCGATCAGGTTAATCCGGGGATCGTGTGGGAAGAACTGAGTGTGGGACAGGTGGTCAACCTGCCTTCGCCGGACATCACCCTCCCGGTTGATCCGGTACCGAACAAGCGGATCGTCGTCAACCTGAAGACGCAGTCGATGGTCGCCTACGAGAATGGCGAGCCGGTGTTTAGCTGGCTGATCTCGTCGGGGATGGATCGCGCGCCGACGTCACCGGGTATCTACCAAATCTTGAGCCACGCACCGACCGCTAACGGCGGCAGTTCGGAAATGTGCAGTAATCTCGGCTGCTCGACGTGGGAGATGGACTGGTTCATGGGCATTTACGAAGTCGTGCCCGGTTTAATGAACGGCTTTCACGGCAAAGTGCTGCTGGCGACGGGCAGTTATCTCGGCGACGGCACAGTCGGACGACCGTTCACTTACGGCTGCATTATGTCGCAGAACGACAACGCGGAGGCGCTCTACAATTGGGCGGATGAAGGCACGATTGTCGAAATCATCTCGCCGATTTATGAGCCGCGCAGTGAGCTTGCACGGCGGATGTTGAGCGAGAGCCAGCCCGCGGCTTAGGTTTTTCTATTCGCGCGACGATAGAGCGAACCGTCAGCAGTCGGCTGCTGACGGTTCGCTTTCTATTGGGGTGAGTTCACCCGTTGCGTGCCTCACGCGAACGTTGTTGAAGATGAAGTCGTCATTCGGGCAGACGGCTTGTAGGTAGAGTTCGCTGTCCGCCGTAATGGAATAGCACCTACGGACATTCCTGCTGCGCGTTGAGCAAACGCTGATGATCGCCACGTTGATACCGGATACACCCTAA
>JBBSNT010000029.1:0-20472 GCA_038260485.1 Aggregatilineales bacterium
CCCGAATACGCCCCGGCTTGGTTCTTCCAAGACCTCAACCACGACTTCGGTTGGACCAACGCCGAGTTCCGCCAAGCCCTTTGCAATCGCTTCTTCGATGCTATCGCCTGTCGCTTCTACAAATCTATTTTGGCTCATCGACAGTTCCTTAAATAAAACGGATGCGCTGATCCGTGCGAATAAAACTCAATGATCGCGCATAATATTGCGTGAGGCACGGCGCAATCTTTGACTGCTAAACCAACCCTGCCCCACGCATCTCTAATCAGCTTTAGTTCGACGCAGCGTGCGCCGTTACTTTGCTTTGTTGACCTTCTGCGCGGACTTACCCGTGCCGTTGCTCGACGTCTTCGGCGTTGTCGGCTTCACGCCGGTCTTCGCCGTGAGTTTCGGATCAGTCTTTGAACTCAATTTCGAGGACGTCGCTTTGCCTTCAATCTTGGAGGGCGGCGGAGTCGGCATTTTGTTACCGCTGCTCAAGCCAAACACGCGCCGAAAATCTGCCTTGCCCATCAGCGCATACTGGACGATACCGATCACGTTCGACGAAATGAAGTAAATCGACAAACCGACCGAGAACGACAGGGCGAAGAAGCCGTACATCAGCGGCATAATCGTGCCCATCGACTGCGACATCGCCGCCGTTTGGTTCGGCTTGCCGTCGTCATTGGGAACAGGCGCGGGCATGGTCACACGGAACTGAAGCCACGTTGTCACAACCACGAACAGCGGCAGAAGCACCGGAATGATCGACACCGGATTGCTGATCGAAATCGCACCGAGGTTCGGCGCTTGCGACAGGTTCATCCCCAACCATAAGTTGTCGAGCGGGATCACGCTGCTCAAGCCGGGGATCAACAAGCGCCCCGACAAATCTATCAATTGCAGCGGCGTCGATGCCAGCGCATGGATGATCGCCTGATAGAGGGCGATAAAAATCGGGAACTGGATCACCATCGGCAAACAGCCGCCGAGCGGGTTAATCCCATATTCCCGGTACAACCGCATCTGTTCCTGCGCCAGCTTCTCGCGGTCGTTCTTATGTTTCTCTTGCATCTTCTTTAGTTCAGGCTGAAGTTCCTGCATCGCCGCCGACGAACGCAGTTGCTGCGCCGTCAACGGATAGGTCAGCAAGCGAATCAGCACCGTAAAAATGATGATCGCCAGCACCATATCCCGGTTGAAAACGGAATACAGAAATGTCAGCAGTGTAACAAACGGATTGAGGATAAAATCCATACCAGTGTCCCTCAGACCCCATAAACCCAGCGTCGTTCGCCCCGATCAAGGGAAAACGCCACCAGTCGTTCTTCATTTGCGAGCGTGCTCACGATGATCAGCGGCTCACGGATGGTATCGTTCGGTTCGAGCAAGAGAATATCGGAGAGCACTTCACCGCGCATTTCGCGCTTGATTAGCTCTTCGCCCGTCTCACGACCCAACCAGTATACGTTGTGATCGCGCGAACCTACGATAATGGTATCAGCCGTGACAAGGGGCGTACTGCGAATCGCGCCACCGGCGACCTTACGACTCCATACTTCCTCAAAACTGCTGCCAGCGTCGCGCAGCGCGTAGACGTAGCCACCTAAGTCAGTCGCGTAGACCATATCGTCAACGACCTGCGGCGGTCCCCACACCCATTCATTGGTCGGGTATTCGGCGGCAATCGTGCCGTCCAAATCCACCTTGAAAAGCTTATGAGCAAAACTGCCGACGTACAGCGCGTTGTTCGCGAAAGCCGGCGTTGATGCGATGGCGCCTTCGAGATCAGCTTCCCATTTCATCTCGCCCGTTTCCGGGTTCAACGCATATAGAAAGTGATTCATCGACGAGATATACAGCGTATCATCGACCAGCAGCGGCGGCGACCACATCCCTTTAGAGTTTTCGGCGGTAAAACGCCAAATTTCGCTGTAGTCGCTTGGGTTGAGCGCCAACAGCCCGCCTTCACTAAGCGGGACATACAGAAAATTGTCAGTCAACAACGGGTTGGCGACGATGTGTCCGGGCAGAGCGATGCCGCTTGGGTTGTCAATTTCCGCTCTCGGCACGTCGATCTCGAACAGCTTATCTTCGTAAACTGCCGTCAGCAGCGTGTTATCGTCCAGCCGAATCGGGCGCGTGTAGAAATGAAGCGCCGGATTACCCGACCCCTGCACCTGCCAGGGACGCGGATTATCGTCTTCATCGACCCGCACCTTACCCTGCGCGTCCAACAGTTCGACCAGCGAACCGTCAGTCGGGTTAATCTGCGCGATTCGGTCGCCAAAGGATAGCAGAATGTTCGGCGTATCCCCGATCAGGCTAATGTCACCCCAAGTTGACTCTGTAGGCAAGCCGACGCACGACGTAGCTAAGAGACTGATGACGACAATAGCGCCGTAAGTCCACAAACGCCTAAACACTGGCACGATATTCCATACTCCTCGAATTACGGGACGGGGTCATAACCGCCGGGGTGAAGCGGATGACACCTAGAAATCCGCTTGATCCCCATCCACCCGCCCTTGAGCACGCCGTACTTTTCGACTGCCTCATAGGTATAAACCGAACAGGTCGGCTCGAAACGACATGCCGAGGGCAAGGCGGGCGAGATGAAGCGTTTATAGAAACGAATGAGCGCAAGCACAAGCGTCTTCACTGCACATCCCTTTCGGACACACCGTCTTGAAACAACTCAGCCCGGCGGAATAGATCATTTACTGTACGCACGAAAACCTCGAAAGGTTGCTCCGCCAGCGGCCTCCGGGCGATCAAAACAATGTCGTGCCCCGGTTTTGCCTGACGGTCGAACGCCCGTACAATCTCACGCAGCCGCCGCCGCGTGCGGTTGCGCGCAACCGCGTTGCCCAGTTGTTTCCCTACGATAAATCCGTATCGGTTGTGCATCAATTCGTTTTGCGAAAAGCTCAGCACCATCAAGGGATGACGCTGTACAACACCGACTTCGCGCAGTCGTTGAAAATCCTCAGACCGGCACAGCCGCAAATGACGCTGCAATTAATGCGCGTTCCAGTTGATTTTCTTCACATGAATCGGTGTCACCGCCAGTTGGTGACGCCCCTTTGCGCGGCGCGCCTTCAACACACGTCGTCCGTTCTTGGTCGCCATACGAGCGCGGAAACCGTGAACGCGCGCACGCCGGCGAATTTTCGGCTGATACGTTCGCTTCGTAGACATTTTGCTTTTTATTCCTGCTTAAAAAGGTCGAAACACAAGGTATAAGTATAACTGAGCCGCAACACAGGGTCAACCCAACGCTTGCAATCACATCGTCATATAAAGTATAATTTCCTTCGTGACCCTTATGACCCTTTATCCCAAGCGTATTTTGGTTTTATCAATTTTTCCATCCCCGCGCGAAGCTATCGGAGGCGTTTAGATTTATGCCGAGCTATCAATGGGCGCGTGATTTCTTAGTGACTGATGACGACGTTGAGACCCTCACGGGTATCCTCCTCGAACGTGAAATCCCTCTAAGTATCGACGAACTCGCGCTTACTCTCATCGAACAACGGCTGCAAGAACAGAAAGCCGCCGCACAGGAACGCTATAAAGACGTTCACGTTTACAGACCCTCCGACGCTTACGAAGTCGGGCAGACGGTCATGTTCCCTGCCTTCGAACACGCTACAGCCATAGTCACGGACCGCCGCGCGGGTGATAACCCGCAGTATGGCGACTTTAGCGTGATTCAAGTCGAATTCGAAGACGAAACCAGCCGCGAATTCGCCGCCGATTTTAAAGGCGGTCATAAGCTTAGCGCTGAATCCGCTGAAGCGCTGCTGCCGGGCGTCCCCGATCTCGACGCACAGCAGGTTTTGTACGAAAACCGCGACCTGCTCATCGAAAAGCTCACCGATAAGCTGCGCGAAACGGGTGATCTCGTCAATGTAGCGGGCAAATGGTTCTCGCGCGGCTTGATGTCGGAAGTCAACGAGGGCTATCTCAACCTCGCCGAAGCCGTGCTCGACATTGCTGAAGGCGGCCCCCTGACCACCGAAGAAATCCTCACGCAGGTCGGCGGCTTGGGCAGTTCGGCGCTGGATTTGCAGCTTTTCTCGATGAACGACGCGCTCAACCGCGACAACCGCTTCGATGAAGTCGGGCCGCTCAATAACGTCCTCTGGTATCTCAAGCGCGAAGAACCGAAGGAAGTCCAGAACCCGCCTGAAGTCCTCGCGTATCATCCGATTGACTACGAACTCGAAGCCCTGACCCCCGAACAGAATACGCTCGAAGCTGAAATCGACGACGAATGGTCGCCGGTGGAGGATGATCGCGAGTTCGACACACAAGTCGCGATCACGCTGATTTTCCCGCACCGCCGAGCCGGAACCCTGCCGCTCAACGCCGCGATGCGCCGTATCTTCCCGACCGCCCGCCGCACACAGCGCATCGCCGTCACCCTGATCGATGGTCAAGACGGTCAGGAATATTCGGGTTGGGTCGTGCGTCAGGGACGCTACGTCTTCGGCTTAAAAGACATCTACAGCAAGCACAAGCTGCCTGTCGGCGCACAAATCCTCGTCCGCCGGCACAGCGATGGCGATAAGATCGTTGTCGATTTCCACGCCCATCGCCCCCGTACCGAATACGTGCGGTTGGTCACAACCAAGAACAATCAAATCGACTTCGAAGACCAGAAACGCGCTATCGGCGCGGAATACGACGACCTGATGATCATCGGCACGGACGATCTGGCAGAAGTCGATCAACTTGCCGATCACTACAAACGCACCAACCTGAACAGCATCCTCCGGACGCTGATCAGTGAACTCAGCAACAATTCACCACAGGGGACGGTTCACGCGAAAACGCTCTACAGTGCGGTCAACGTGCTCAAGCGCTGTCCGCCCGGTCCCATTTTTGCGACGCTAAACACCAGCCCCGGCTTCGAACCAGTCGGGAATCACTACTGGCGCTTGAGCGACAACGTCTGAGCGATAGCTCAGATTAGGAGTACGCCTTATGCAGCACAAACCGAGCGCGCTCATCAAACCAACGCTCGATACGACCTATCACATCGACTACACTTGGTGGGAACGCAGCGACGAAGACCTGCGCGTCTATCTCTTGAGCCATCTTTCGCCCGAACAGCGCGAACGCATCAGCCAATCAGCCGAAGACCACGTCATTGACTACGTCGATCCCGAAACAGGTGAGGTCACGCAGTTGGACGAACTGAAACTCGCGCTGCAAATCGCCGCCCATGAACCCGACTTCATCAATCCGCAAGCGGCGGTCGTAGACTGCATTTTTCGCGTCTTTCTAGCGAACGGCAACTCGCCGCAGTCCTCGCGCGAACTCGGCGAAGCAATTGGACGTTCGCCCACGACCATTTTAAAGACTCTCAGCGGCGTGCGGGTGTACAAAGGCATCCGCCCCGTCGAGGCGTAACGGAGCGAAAAGGACTTATGGGACGTGTCATTAACACCGACAGCACCGGCAAGCAGCGCAATAACCTGATGCGTACCGGCGCTGAATTATTGCGCCGCCTCAGTCAGAAGCAGACGATTGACGACGACGCCAAAGATATGGTCGCAATGATGGTCTACTGCCTGCGCGAAGTCGATGAAGGCATCGACAGTTCCGCCGCCGCGTGGGAAAAGCGCGATTACTGGATGAAAGCCGACGAACTGCGGATGCGTTGGGAGTGGACGGCGGACATAGCCGATCAACTGCAAGCGCTCATCCGCGAGAATCGCTGGGATGACCTGCCCATGATGATGGTCAAGCTCTTTCCCTACTTCAACGACATCAAGATCACCAAGCTAACCCGCAGTGCAGATTTGTGGCAAGGCGCTCACACCCGCCTGCTCCGCGAACTGCCAGCGGGGAAATAATCCAGCCGATATAGATTTCTTGACTTTCAATAGATATGCACTTAGAATAATTAGAATATATATTCTAAGACGGAGTTGAGATGTCAACGGAGATTCTAGTATTTAATCCCCTGGAGACAACAGAGGTACAGGACACACAGAGCAAATTAGACAAACTGCTATGTCAAGATTGGAAGATTGTATCTGCGCTTAGCGGCAACCGTGTAGGTGCAAGCCCCACAAAGGGGTTTGGTGACGTTGTTCGTGCGTCGGATTCTCAGAGAATGCCAGAATACAAAGACTATGTTGTCCTCATTCTTCACAAACCCGATCCATCTGAATCCGGAACAATTACTGTAGGCGTAGCCCCCAAAGGACTCCAAGATTCATTTAGGCGGTAAAAGTCTTTAGATTTCTCATCCCTTGATAACAACTACCCTTTTCCTCACTTGCGTCGGAGAGAGGATGAGGGCGAGCGGCTGATGCTTGCCCGAACCCGATGAACCCGATCTCTGAGTCGCGCGCTATCTGCACAAGATCGCTGTCAGGATCGATGGACTTGATTTGTATCATAACGCCGCCTTACGCTTGCTCCGGTGGCTCGCCGCTCACCATCGCCAGAAACGAGTCGCGGTCATTCACGCGCGGAAACGGCTCATCAGGTACAGGCGCGCCCAGAAACGCGCACAGCGGTTCCCAGCCTTGCTTCACGTCGAACACCAGCAGCTTGTCGGCGGGCACGGTTTGCTTCACCGCTTCGTTGTGCCCGTTGAACACGTCGATAGCGTAGGCTTTGTCCTCGAACCTGCCCCGAAACTCGCCCTGCCAGATCAACTGCCCGACCATCCGCCCCTGCGCTGTCCGTACCGGATCAACCGGAGCATCGCCGCGCGGACGAGTCGACGAGGCGTAAATCGTCGTCCGGACACTTTCATACCATTTTTCAGGATCGCGCACCGTTAGGATAACTTTAGCATCCGGGTTCGTCGCTATCAGCGCTTCGTAGAAAGTGCAGGCGGGCCAATCGCAGGAGGATACGTAATCGGCGAGGATCGTCTCTAAGCGGTTCAAGTCTCCCTGAATGACCCGTTCCCACAGCGGAATGTGTTCGGGATGACCAAACACTTCCGTCATGTGATAACACGGACCATAGCCGATAAGCTCCAGCGCATTCTTGAGCGAGGCTGTACCTGTGCGACCAAACCCCGCGCCAATCACTTTAAGCGACATACCACCTCCTGAACTACCGAGGTGCAAAGCACCTCATACCCTCATCTAATGAATTTGCTTCACGCCGCCATGCTCGCCAACCCACCCGCTCCCGATCACAGAGTTACACGCCATCTGCACAACGTCGCCATCAAGATCGCCAGTGTTACAGCTTCATTTCAACGGACGCAGTTTGTTAGCTCGATCAGTTTCGGCTTTTGAATCGCTGTCAGTTTCGATAACAGCAGAAAATGGACAATTCGGCGCGATCCGGCAACTTCCGGTCGCTCAACGTCCACAGCCCTATCGCCATTTCGCGGCTTACCGGATGTCGTGTAACATCTTCTACCGTTATACCCGCGCCACCCCACACAGACTACCCGAACACGATTCCCAAGTCCCGCGCCATCTGCACCATGTCGCCATCAGGGTCAACATATTTGATCTGCGAGGCGTCCACCATCGGCACAGAGATGATGTCGTTGCCCCTCAGCGCGACCATTTCGCCCCACCGCTCCTGCGCGACCAGATGCACCGCCGCCGCCCCGAAACGGGTCGCCAACCAGCGATCACGCGGGGTCGGCTGTCCGCCCCGCTGAAGATGCCCCAACACCGTCACCCGCACCTCCACGCTCAGCGCGTCCGCGATCAAGTTACCGACGATAAAGCCCACGCCGCCTAACCTACCCTGCATCAACCCGCTGCCCTGAATGTAGAACTCCTGCGACCCGCCAAGCGGCGCAGCCCCCTCAGCGACAACCACGAGGCTGTAATTACGCGCCGATCGCGACGACTGGATGCGGTCAAAAACGACGCCAATGTCGTAGGGAATTTCGGGGATCAGGATAGCGTCCGCGCCGCCCGCGACGCCAACCGTCAGCGCCAGCCAACCGGAATTTCGCCCCATCACTTCCATCACCATGACGCGATGATGGCTCTCGGCGGTGGTCTGGAGCTTGTCGAGTGCTTCGGTAGCGGTCAGCACAGCCGTGTCGAAGCCGAAGGTCACGTCAGTTTGGCTGAGGTCGTTGTCGATGGTCTTAGGCACGCCAACGACGTGCCCGCCAAGCGCGACCAGCTTTTGGGCAATCGCCATCGTACCGTCGCCCCCCGCGACAATCAGCGCTTCCATGCCCAGTCGTTCCATCTGCGCGAGTGCATCAGCGGTCGTATCGACGTAATTGACCGTGCCGTCGGGCTGCTCGACCGCGCGGACGAAGGGATTACCGCGATTAACCGCGCCGAGAATCGTCCCGCCGCGCGTGAGCAGATCACGCGCCCGTGCCTCGTCAAGCACCATGCTCGGCACGTCGTCAAAGAGTAAACCGTCGTAGCCCTGCCGAATGCCGATCACCTCCCAACCATAGCGATGGCTGGCAGTCAGCACCACAGCGCGGATCGCCGCGTTTAAGCCGGGGGCGTCGCCGCCGCCCGTAAGAATTCCAAGTCGTTTTCGTGTCATATCCCTGCCATTATACGCACAGATGTGTTAAAATTGCAGCACATTACCCTCTAAGAAAGCTGATTAATGGCACGGAAACGATCAAGTAGTTCGAGTGCGCCGCGCACTGCACGCAAGAGTGACGCTGAAGCCCGCGTTGAACGCATTACGTGGGGATTGTTGGTACTCGTATTCGCGTTCGTCGAACTCACGCGCGACCGAACCACTTTTCCCGCCTTCTTCGTTCCCTTCGCGGGCGCGCTGATCCTGCTTGGATCAGGATTCTACCAATACTCGCGGCACTGGAAAGTCAGCCCAATCACATGGATAGCCGGGGCGTTCATGGCGTTCTTCACCTATCTCGCCTATGACTCCGGGCGTGACTACATTGGCGAATCGCTAATCGTGTTCTTTATCGTGATCATCGTTGGTGTGATAACTGGCGAAACGTAAAGGTTTAGCAGTTTCCACAGCCCGTTACTTGACATTTCGCCTAAAATGCGCTATTTCATCAGCATGTCCTTGTGCATGTTGAACGAAACTAACTATGACTGAAGCGGCACAGCGTTTAACCGTAGAAGATGTGCGTAAACTTGCCCTACCGCTCGGCACGCGAGTCGTCGCCGGTGAAGGCTTGCTCTTGAGCCGCATCGTGACGTGGACGAGCGTCATCTATCCGAATGACAGCACCACCTCTAAAACCCTTCAAAACGACGAACTGATCCTTGTCGCGCCTCGTGAGAGTATGTCGCGGCAAAATCAGGACGTGGAAGTCGTGCGCTGGGCAAGTGAGGTCAAAGCCTCTGCCGTCGTCCTGAGCGATCCGCCCTCCCCGACCGCCATCGCAGAAGCCAATGCTTATGGCATTCCCGTAATGATGCTGCCCAACGGCAGCCGCATTCGCATGGTCGAGAAAGCTGTTGTCAGCTTGCTAGTTGACCATAAGGGGCAAATCGAGCGGCGCGGCACGCAGATTTATCGCCAACTGACGCAGATTTCATCGCGCAATGAAGGCATGTCGGAGTTGATCAGCGAAATGGCACGGCTGACCAACAAAGCGGTCGTCATTCAGGATAAGCGCCTGCAAATCCTCTACAGTTCAGTGCAACCGCAGTTTGTCGCCTACTGGGAAGAAATCGAGAACTTCCTACGCAAGCTGGATAATTTGCCGGTCGAGATGCAAGATCGCCATCATGTCACCGAGATCGAGAATCCGGTGCTGATGCAGTCGCTGCCCACGCCGGGAATGGCGCGGCTTGTGTCACCGATCATCACGAAAGACATCGGGCGCGGCTACTTGTCGATTATCGGGCACGATAATGATCTTGACGATATTGACAGCCTTGTCGCGGAGCACGGCGCGGCAGCGTGCGCGCTGGAAATGGCGAAAGCCAAAGCGATCAGCGACACCGAAAAGCGTCTGCGCGGGACGTTCCTCGACCGCCTGCTGATTGGTGATGTCAGCCAGCAAGAGGCGATCCGGCAGGGCGAGCGCTTTGAACACGATATGCTCAAAACGCACGTCGCCGTTGTGCTGGCGTGGCAAGGCGACAAAACACCCTCGCTGCGCCGCTTGGAGACGATCATCAACAGCGTGATCTCGGCGCAGCACACGGCAGCGCTGGTCTGGCAGCGCGAACGCGAGAATGAAGTGCTGGTCTTTCACGCCAATGAGGACAAAGACCCCGTCAACGCGGCGATGCGGCTCGCTAAGCTGTTCACGCAGGAAATCCAGCGGCAGTACCCCGGCGCGAAAGTCGCGCTCGGTTTGGGGCAAGCCGCGCACGACATCAGCGCGTGGCGGACGAGCTACCGCGATGCAGTGCAGGCGCTCGATTTGGCGATGCGGCTGCAAACCGATACGCCGCTCTACATTGGCGACCTCGGCGTCTACCAGTTGATTTTAAGCCTGTCCGACCGTGAGAAGCTGCTAGCGTTCTGCGAACGCACACTTGGTCCGCTGCTGGAATATGATATGCGTCAGCATGCCGATCTGATCAAGACGCTTGAAGCATTCTTCACCTGTCACGGCAATTTATCGCAGACGGCGGACATGCTGATTGTCCATAGAAACACGCTGCTGTATCGCATGAACCGCATCAACGAGATTGCGCAAATCGACTTGAACCGCCCGGAAATTCGGCTGGCGCTGCACCTCGCGCTGACAGTACGCCGCTTATTGACGTTGAACTAAGCGCACTTGTGTAACCTTGACAAGTACGCTTAGCTTCAGCACCGCCTTCTAGACGAACAAAGTTACACAATCCGCACCCCATATTTATGCAATCTGCCTATAATTTTCACCAAAATTTATTGTAGTTTTCCTCTATTTTTCTTTCTATAATTTATTCTAGGGATTTTTACCGTAATACTATCCCATCCATTAAACTCTAATTGAAATGTGTAAGAGGAGCGTAATGTCTAACTCCAGTTTTAACGCCGCCGTTCCTCACCGGGAAGACACTCGTGAACGCGATGCCTGCGCATTAATTTGCGCCGTCCGTAAAGGCGGTCAAGCGACACACGGCAACGTAAAACGCACTATCGAAGCGCTTACTCGGATGGGGCATCGTACCGGCTTCGTCGATGGCGAAGGTGATGGCGTCGGCATTATGACCGATATTCCCCGTGAACTGTGGGCGAAGACGCTGGCTCTACAAGGGTTGCGCTCCTCGCTGGCGACCAGCGCTAGTTTCTGGGTAGCGCACCTGATGATCCCGAATACACGCCGTAACGACTTCGAAGACTTGATCGAAGAAATCAGCCAGCGCATCCGTGATGCGGGTCTCGACATTCTGATTGAACGCGCCGGCAAGGCTGACTCCTATGTACTGGGCGCGAACGCCGAGAAGAACGAACCGCTGTTCTGGCAGATCGCCGGTATGAATGGTCGCGTTACGTCTGATCGCCTCGAAAACACAATTTACCGCCTGCAAATACAAATCGAGCGCGAACTCGGCGTGCATTTCCCGTCGTTTTCCTCGCGCAGCGTCGTCTATAAGGTGCAGGGAACGGTCGAAATTCTGCGCCGCTACTATCCCGAAATTCGCGATCCCGAATATGCCTCGACCGTGACACTCGGTCACGCCCGTTACAGCACCAACACGAACCCGATTTTCGAGCGCGCGCAGCCCTTCAACGTGCTCGGACACAACGGCGAATTCAATACAATTTCGCGCTTCCGGCTTGAGGCGCAGATGCTCGGCATCGACCTCGCTGATGGCAACTCCGACTCGCAGGACGTTGACCATCTGATCGACGCGCTGTGCATGGAATACGGACTCGACTTGATCGAGGCGATGGAATACGTCTTCCCGCCCTACGATCACGACTTGATGGACAACAATCCCGAAATTCACGCCATGTATAAAGACATGCGCCGTGCCTTCGGTCCGTTCGCGCAGGGACCGGCGGCGATTGCTGCCCGTGTCGGCGATCAATGCGTGTTTAGCGTCGATGCGCTCGGTCTGCGCCCGTTGTGGTTCGGCGAAACCGAGAAGGAATTCTTCGCCTCGTCAGAGCGCGGTGTCTACCCGCTCGACATGATGTCGTCCGACCCGAAGCCGTTAGCTCCCGGCGAAAAGATCGCTATTAACATCCAGCCGGGGCGCAATATCGAGGTGCTCGACTACCCTGCCATTCAGCGCCACGTCTATCGCAACTGGCGCGAACGCGGCGGCAGCGCCGCCATCTCGGCAACACCGAGTTTCTGGTCGTTGAGTGAGTCGGTTTTCCATCCGCAGCCGTCGCAATCTCCGCGCAGCGGCAATAGCGGCAGCCAGCCGCTCCCGTTGGCAACTGCTGAAGCAGCCGTCGCCGTTGCGACCGCGCCCAGACTGATGCCATGGCAGACCACCGCGACTACCGTCAATACAACGACGATGGCAGCGCTCGGTTGGGAACGTTATCACCTAAGCATTATTCAGACGATGGCGGAGACGAACAAGGAGCAGATCGGATCGCTGGGCTGGGATGGGCCGCTGGCGGCAATCAGCCAGACGCGCGTCAACCTGCCTGACTTCTTCAAAGAAACTGTCGCGGTCGTGACTAATCCGGCAATCGACCGTGAACGCGAACGCGCGCAATTTTCAACAACCACCGTCATCGGCGTGCGCCCTGAGATTGGCATCACCGCGAACGATCTGTTCGTGCAGATTGAAATTCCGCTGCTGACGGGTGGACATCTCGATCTCGGCTCGCTTGACGACATGCGCGCCGTTGCTGACAAGCATGGCACACTGACGCTGGAAGACCTCGTTAATCACTTCGGTGAACGCGCGGCTTTCCTCTCGACCAGCGCCGCCCCCGACGAAAGCATCCCCAACGCGCTGGAACGACTCAAAAATGACGCGGTGACAGCGGTTATGAACGGAATCGCCTGTCTCGTGCTGGACGACACCGACGTTTACAACGGCGAACGGTTGTGGATTGATCCGCTGCTGGCGGTAGCGACGGTGGATCGCGGGCTGCGCGATGCGGGCTACCTGCCGAATCTGCGCCGTCAAGTCGGCATCGTGCTGCGATCCGGCGCAATCCGCGACTTGCACGACGTGGTGACGTGTCTTGGCTTGGGCGCGAACGCACTCGTCCCCTACGCGCTCTACGCCGTCGGGCTGGACATTGCGCCGCGCGCGCCGCGCGAACCGCTGTCATCGGACGACGTGGTCAACCGCCTCAACCGCACAATTAGCGCGCTGACGACAGGCATTCAGAAAGTGACCTCGACCATCGGCTGCCACGAGCTGCGCGGCTATGGCTTGGCGTTTAGCTCGATTGGACTTGCACCGTCGGTTGCGGCGACCTTTGGAACAGCGAATTACTTCGGCTCTGAAGAACGCGGAACGACATGGACGCGGCTGCAAGCCGACACCGAAGCTCGCGCCGCCGAACTGCGCGGCGACGTCAAGAATAAGATGGAAAACCCCGATCGTTTATACCCGAAGATGTGGAAGAAAATCGAGGACATCGCGGTCGGTGACCTGTCACTGAAAGATTACACCGAACACATGCTCAAGCTCGAAGGCGAAATGCCGGTCGCGCCGCGCCACATGATCGGGCTGCAGACGACGGACAGTGACATCAATCCGCTGGATGTGGACATCCACATCGGCAATCACGATATGCCTGTGCTGATCGGCGCGATGTCGTTCGGGTCGCAGGGCGAACTGGCGTACCGAGCCTATGCCGAAGCTGCTGCCCGACTGAACATTCTGTGCGTCAACGGCGAAGGCGGCGAACTGCCGGAGCTGATGGGCAAGTACAAGCACAATCGCGGCAATCAGATCGCATCGGCACGGTTCGGCGTCAACATCGAATTCCTGAACTCGTGCGACGTGCTGGAAATCAAGATTGGTCAAGGCGCGAAGCCCGGTGAAGGCGGTCAGCTCCCCGGCTACAAAGTGACCGAGCAGGTCGCTATCGCGCGGCGGACAACTCCCGGCGTTGACCTGATTTCGCCAAGCAACAACCATGACCTGTATTCGATTGAAGACCTCGCCCAGTTGATCGACGAACTGAAGACAGCAAACCCGCTGGCGAGAGTCTCGGTAAAAATCCCGGTTGTGCCGGGTGTCGGCATTATCGCCGTCGGCATTGCCAAAGCAGGCGCGGACATCATCAACATCACGGGCTACGAGGGCGGCACGGGCGCGGCACGCGCGCATTCGCTGCGGCATGTCGGCTTGCCCGCCGAAATTGGCTTATGGCTGGCGCATCGCGCGCTGATCGAGAGCGGTCTGCGTCAGGACGTCGAACTGTGGTGCGACGGCGGCATGAAAAGCGGTCGTGACGTGATCAAGATGCTGTGCCTCGGCGCGAATCGCGTCGGCTTCGGCACGCTGGCAATGGTGGCAATGGGCTGCACCATCTGCCGCAAATGCCAAGAAGGCACCTGTCACGTCGGTATCACGACGCACGTCCACACAGTTGAAGAAGCCGAAGAAAAAGGCATCAAGCACTTCGAACCACGCGAATTCGAACACTCCGTCGAAGGTATCGTCAACGTCTTCAAGATGCTCGACGAGGATATCCGACTCTGGACGGCAAAGATGGGCTTCACGCGCGCGCAGAACTTGGTGGGTCGCGCTGACTTGCTCGACCAGATCGGGATGTGCGAGCAAATCGACCTGCGCGCGCTATTTCAATTCGTGCCTGTACCGCCGAAGGAAGAACTCGCCTCTGGTGTCGGGCGCTTGCTCTCACGCCCGCGTAACGCGCTGACCAAGCAGATCACTTCGCTGATCGAGGAATGGGCAAAGTACGGCGACCACGAAATGACTTACGACGATGAACAGGTCATGGCGATGGATCGCGCGCTTGGTACGCACCTCGCTGGCGCGCTGGAACGCCAAGACTTCCCCGGCGCGGAGAACGTCAAACTGGTTCACCTGCGCTTCAGTAACTCTGCTATCCCCGGCAACGGGCTGGCAGCCTTCCTCAGCGATAAGCTCGACGTGTTGGTCGAGGGCGGCGCGCAGGATGGTGTCGCCAAGTGCGCCAAAGGCGGCACACTGGCGGTGCTGCGCGGGCTGAACCACGACGGCAAACGGCTTGACGGGTCGGTCGGCAAAAGCTTCGCCTACGGCGCGCAGTACGGACGCTTCATCGTGCAGGGTAACGCCGACACGCGCGCCTGCATCCGCTTGAGCGGCGCGGACATCGTGTTCGGTGGCGAAGTCAAAGAGCCGCTGCGCGACGAATTGGGCGGCTTAGCGGCACGCGCCAACCTGAAGGGCTACGCCTTCGAGTACATGACGTCAGGGCGGGTGATGGTGCTGGGCGACCCCGGTCCGTGGATGTGCGCGGGCATGTCCGGCGGGTCGCTCTACCAGCGCATTCAGCCGGAAATGAACCTGACGGTCGATGCGCTGAAGCGGCGGATCGCCAAAGGCGCGACCGTGGACATCTTCCCGCTGGACGAGGAAGGCATCAACGACGTGCGCGACCTGCTCGGTTTCTACATTCAAACGCTGGAAGACAACAATCAGGCGAACGAAGCCGCACACCTCAAGGCACTGATGCACCGTCCTGAGCAGCATTTCGTGCTGATTGCCCCACCCGCGCGCAAGAAAGCCGTGAGCTAGACTCTGCGTCAACGTAAAATTTTGTAGGGGCACGACGTGCGTGCCCCTTTTGTTTTCTTTCCATGACTATATTGAGGAGCAAGTATTTTGAAAATCGTCGTCAATGTCATTGCTGTGCTGGTCGTGCTGACTGGCTTAATTTGGCTGCTGCAAGGAATTGGTATTTTGCTGGGCAGTTTCATGAGCAATCAGGCACAGTGGGCGCTGATCGGAATCGTCATGGTGGTGATAGGCATCGGCGTACTGGTCTATAATAATCGGCGGAAGCCCACGTTGTAGCGTGTTTGCCATTCATGGTTAGAGGCATCCAGAAGCAAAAGAGGTTGATTCCGCTGGACATCACCCTATGCGGCGGCTATACTCCCTGCCATTATGCACATTGGAATCGACGCACGCCTAACCTATTATCGCGCGGGGGGCATTAGCACCTATATAGTGCGCCTTGTGGAAGCGCTGGAGCAGATTGATACGGTCAGCCGCTACACGGTCTTTCACAGCCGCAAAATGCGCGAACCGCTCGTCAATCGATTTCGGCGAGCATCGCTGTGGACGCCGTCGCATCACGCGCTGGAGCGGCTCGCGCTGAGTATTGAACTCCTGGCTTACGGACTGGACGTTTATCACACGACCGATTTCATTCCGCCGCAGTTCGGCGCGCGCCGCCAGATCATCACCGTACACGATTTGACGTTTCTGCATTATCCGCAGTTTCTCACCGACGAGAGCCGCCGCTACTACAATGACCAGATTCAGTATGCAGTCGAGCACGCCGACCATATCCTGACCGACAGCGACGCCAGCAAACGTGACTTGGTTGCCATGCTCGGCGTCCCTGCCGAAAAGATCACAGTGCATCTGCTCGGTGTAGACGAGAGCTTTCAGCCGCTTCCGCCGGAGACGGTCGATCATTATCGGCGCGCGCTGCAACTTCCCGAAGATTACCTACTGTTCGTCGGCACGTTCGAGCCGCGCAAGAATATCTTGGGGCTGGCTGAAAGCTATAAGGCGCTGCTCGAAAAACAGCCCGATGCGCCGCCGCTGGTGCTGGCAGGACACGAGGGCTGGAACTTCGAGGAACTGCGCACGCAGATTGAGGCGCTCGACCTCGGCGAGAAGCTGCTCTGGCGCGAGGCGATCCCGCAGGATGCAATGCCCGCGCTCTATAACGCCGCCGTCGCGCTGGTCACGCCTTCGTATTACGAAGGGTTCGGTTTTCCGGCGCTGGAAGCGATGGCAAGCGGCACTATCCCGATTGTCAGCAACCGCTCGTCGCTGCCGGAAGTCGTTGGCGACGTTGGCTTGCAGGTCGATCCTGACGACCGTGCCGCGCTGACCGCCGCGCTTGAGCGTGTACTCGGCGACGAAGTATGGCGTAAGGCGAATGAACAAGCAGGACTCGAACGCGCGGCGACCTTCCGTTGGGAGCGCACCGCCGAAATTGCTCTATCGGTTTATCAAGCATCCGACGCACGCTGACGCTCACAATTCGCAGTTGATCCGAGCGATTCAACGTTCGCTTAAGCGTTAGCGCTGCTTTGAACACAACTATAGGTTTCTATGCAGATTTTGCTGCTCACGCCAGCACTTCCATTCCCCCTACATCAAGGCGGGGCGCTGCGTAACTTCGGCGTTTTACGAGGCTTACATGATGCTGGTCACCACTTGACGCTGATCAGCTTTCATGAAGGCAGCGCCGAAGGAACCCCTCTGCCGACCCTCTGCGACCGAATTGAGACGGTCGCGCCACCGCCACGCGCGCTGATCCACCGCCTGCGCGACCTGATCTCCTCGCGCCAGCCGGATTTGGCGAGGCGGCTGGAATCTCCGGCGTTCCGCGAACGCTTGCGCAGCGTGCTGCAACAGAAGCAGTTCGACCTCGTCCAGTTCGAGGGGCTGGAAATGGCGATCTATCTGCCGCTGGTACGCCACTTGCAGCCGAGCGCCAAGCTGATCTACGACGCGCACAATGCCGAATTCGCCCTTCAGCGCGTAATCGCTGACGTGGAGAGCGGCAGTCGCAGCCGCCTGCCCGCCGCGATCTATTCGCGGATACAGGCGAGTCGGATCACGCGCTTTGAGCGGTCAATCTGCCAGCAGGCGGACGCTGTGATCGCTGTTTCAAGCGAGGACGCTGCCGCGCTGCGTTCTTTCCGCACCGACCGACAGGTTCACATCCTCGCAAACGGTATCTTCGCAAGCGATTACGCCGCACCGCAGCAGGGACTCGAACTGCGCGGCGCGGTGCTGGTCTTTACGGGTAAGATGGACTACCGCCCGAACGTCGATGCGATGCAGTGGTTCACGAGTGCGATTTTGTCCAAGATTCGCGCCGCTTGCCCCGATGCGCGGCTGTACATCGTCGGGCAGAAGCCGCATTCGAGCCTCGAAACGCTGCGCCAAGACGATTCTATCGAGGTGACGGGCTGGGTCGCGCAAGTGCAGCCATTTTTGCACGCGGCGCAGGTTTACGTCGCGCCGCTGCGGATGGGCAGCGGGACGCGCCTGAAAATCCTCGAAGCGATGGCAGCAGGCTGCGCGGTGGTGGCAACGTCTGCCGCCGTCGCCGGACTCGATGCCGAGGCACGCGCGGCGTTGATCATCAAGGACAGCGAAGCCGATTTTGCGAACAGCGTCATCTATCTGCTACAAGATGGTGAGCAGCGCGCTAAACAGGGACAGCAGGCGCAACAGGTCGTCTGCAAGCTGTATGATTGGTCAGCATTGATCCCGCGCCTGCTCAATATCTATCGGGATATTGGCAGTGGATAGAGAAGCGCTGGTTCGACGTAACCGCAGCATGGCAGAAGCCTTCCACGCCGTCCCGCTCAAACACCAACTGCGGCGGGCAGCACTCCTATCCGTCGCGGCGATCCCGCTGCCACAACAGCGTAAACAGCACAACCGGATTCTCCTACTACGTCCTGATCATCTCGGTGACGTGCTGCTGACCACCCCCGCAATCCGTGCTTTGCGTGCGGCGCATCCACAAACCGAAATACACGCGCTGGTCGGCTCGTGGTCAGCGAACGTGCTGGCGAATTTCAGCGAGATCGACGTTGTGCTGACGCTGCCCTACCCCGGCTTCACCCGACGCGATAAACCGGGCTGGCGGTCACCCTACCAACTTGCCATAGAATCTGCGCGGATATTGCGGCGAATCGGCTATGACACGGCGCTGATTTTGCGTCCTGATCATTGGTGGGGCGCGCTGCTTGCTCATATCGCTGGTATTCCCCGACGCATCGGCTACAACCTGCCAGACGTCGCGCCCTTCTTAACCGAGCGCTACGAACCACAGCACGAGCATGCCGTCGTGCAGAGCGCGCGGCTGGTCGAGCCGTTGACGGGAACGCTCAAGCCCGACGAACTCGAACTGCGCTTTCCGGTCGCTGAGGCGGATCGCGCATGGGTCGATGGCTATTTGGCGGAATGGGGTATCAACCGAGGGACGCCGCTGATCGCGGTGCATCCGGGTTCGGGAACGTGGGTCAAGCAGTGGGACAACGCGAAATGGTCACGGGTCGCGGACACGCTGGCAGAGCAGCGCGGCGCGGTGATCATTCTGACAGGCGGCGACCACGAACTGCCGCTGTGTCGCCGAATCGCCGCGCAGATGAAAAATCAGCCGATCATTATGGCGGGCGATACCACACTTGGATCACTGGCGGCGATATTCGAACGCTGCGACGTGGTGCTGGGTGCCGACAGCGGTCCACTGCATCTGGCGGTGGCGGTCGATGCGCCAACGGTCGCGCTGTTCGGTCCGGCTGACCCGGTCGAGTTCGGATCGTGGGGATCACGCGAACGGCATCAAGTTTTGTACACGAACATCGGCTGCCGCCCCTGCCGCGTGCTCGACTGGGGCAGCGACGACCCGCAGTATCACCCCTGCGTCCGCGAAATCGAAGTCGGGCGCGTGCTCGAAGCCGCTCGCCGCGCGATCAATTCGTGATCACGCCGGTCGCGCTTGTGGCCGTGGTGTAACCCCAAGCTGGCGCATCAACGTGGGTGTATCCCAGACGTGCCATAGATCATGCCCCTTGCCATTGAAGTAACTCACGAAGTGCATGTGAACAACACTGATCGGTTTGCCGGTTGGCGGAATCGGCGGCACATTTGGGATGTGCAGCATCCCCGTGTGCGTCCCGGTCATAGTCGAGTGAAAGGCGACAATGTCGCCTTCGGCAACCATGTGGTGAATCTCAAAATGCAGATCAGGAAAAGCGGTGCGCATCCCGGTGACGACTTGTTTCAGGTGAATCACGAAATCCGTCCCTAGTGGCTCCTGATGGTCGATGGCGTCCACAGTGTGCTGTTCGTCGATCACCGAAAGGTCACCTTGATTGAATGCGCGCTCCATAAATTCCCAAGTGAGTGCCTTGTTTGCTTGCGTAGACATATCAATACTCCATTCATTATAGTTTGACTACATTGAACAATCTTATGGTATATTGAAAGCATGAGAAAAGTCAACCAGCAACTTACGCATCGCCAACGACAGGCGCTCGTCACCCGCAAACTGATCGTCGATTCAGCAACCGCCTTGTTTCTTGAACAAGGCTACGTCGCCACCACCATCGAGGCGATTGCCGCCCACGCAGGCGTTGCCGTCAGTACGGTCTATTCCATTTTCACGAACAAACGGGGGATTCTGAGCGAAATCCGCCAGCAGTGGCACACTGAGTCACAGGTAAAGGGGATTTTCGCTGATGCGGTCGCTCAAAACGATCCGGTCGTCTTTCTGGAACGGGGAGCCCATGCCTCACGCCGCCAATGGGAAACCAGCGCCGCCATGATCACGATCTACGAAAGTGCCGCCGCCGCCGATCCTGACGCCGCCGCAGAGCTTCAAGCCGCGCGCGACGGCCGCCGAGCGAATTTAGGTCAGTCTGTGCAAGCGATTCACCCGACG
>JBBSNT010000030.1:0-20426 GCA_038260485.1 Aggregatilineales bacterium
CGCCTGGATTGACAAGTTCCGAGCCTTACTCATTCGCTATGATCGCAAAGATGCCAACTTTCTCGGTGCTCATCATCTCGCTTTTGCGCTCATTAACCTACGTCATTTGTTCGCACAGAAAGTTTGAATCAGTTCTAAGTCAGAAAGTATGAGAATAGCGGTACGATACCGTTGATTATCTATTGGATTCACTTGACGCTGAGATACCCAATCAAGTTCTTCTGCAATCCGTATATCTCTGCTCGATTTATCTCTGTCTAGGTCTTTACATAGTGAGTCGAAGCGACGAGCATACTCGCCAGAAAATTTAGGAGTAAGCTTAGTAACAACAGTTTTTGGTTGATTTCCCAAAGTAACAGCCTCGTTTAACGGTCTGACAAGGGCGCAAAATCAAACTAGAGAAGTTTCTAGTGGTGGTTAATCCACGCGATATAACGATTCGTGTTTACGCGATTGGATTAAAGTAACTTTTTCTGAAAACTTAAAAAGAAGTAGTGTATTACAACTAATTGATTGACTCTTAACTTAGTATAACGTGCATTGCTTCGATAAGCACCTAAAGTTCATACTAACTTCCTAAACGAAAGAACCTTGTGTTTGACAAATCTTGTATCTAGGGCAAACGATGTACTTTCCCGTATAATGTCAAATTATACTCTATGGAATTCTTGGATACATTGGTGATTACTCAAGCACAACTCGGTCAACGCATCCGCCAAGCCCGTGACACTATCGGTATGTCGCAACGGGACTTCTCCGAGGCTGTTGGTAAAGACCAGACGGCTATCTCTGAGTATGAAACTGGAAAGCGGAAAGTTCCCGCAGTGGAACTTTCCATATTCGCCCAAGTGCTGCAAGTGCCTGTATCGTACTTCTACGAAGGTGACATCCAAGCCGACGACTTGGATCACCTCCTATTGAATGAGTTTCGTAAACTCCCCAATCTCGAAGCCAAGCAGGTTATTCTGCAAATGGTTCGGGCGCTCTCTTCCCTGCTCAGACAAAATTCCTCTACTAAATAGATTCCCTTGTTGACTCTGGTTGACGAGTCCTGCTAGATTCGGACTCGATGTGCCAGATTCCATTCTCCCACAATACCAGCAGAATACATTCTCCGTTTTTTGTTCAACGTATTGGGCAGTTTGCGGTCTACTTCACCGCAAACGCGACCTTGAGCAGCTAGTGACTTGGGCAACCCGCAAGAACTTGAACCGCCCACGCCAATTCTATATCCGCCTGCTTATCGACATCGACCAACGCCTGTGGCACTGGCAGCGCCGCGCCCCGCTTGCGTGTTCTGTAGCGGAAGTCGCGGTAAGTATGGTGTATTTATTTTCTGGGAAAAAGGAGTTTCGCAACGGTTATGCGGCACAGTTTAGAAATTGAATCTGGATTATTAGAAAATTTGTGTTTACACAATCAATAATATGGTACAATCACTGTCATAATCACATAATTTAACGCTCTCGGAAGGTACTGGATATACCCGCCAAGAGCTAACCCACGAAGCTGGTAACAGCAGCATGGCAGGCTACGGCACAATATACCTATTGCGCTTTCGAGTCGTCAACTGCTGTTATCTGACAGTTGGCGGCTTTTTTTATTTATTCGGGCTGATTGCCCAGAAACGAGTTTATGCCTTATGACCATTCGATCACTCATTCTGTTACCTATATCGCTCCTGACCCTCAAGCTATCTCAGAGTATGCGCGAAAGGTCTATGCCGAATTTGAAACCGAGGAGAAGAGAAGCAGCAAAGATAGCGTCCATACTGGATTTAGCTCCTTTTTGGCATTCGTCGCAACCAAACTCACCAAATATCTCAATGAGGGTCACACGGAATTGCTCGATGAGCGCAAAGCGGAAAAGACAATAAAGGAGGTTTACCATGTCGCAAAAAGCCACAAGTCCTAGAACTATTGCCCTCTGCTATATTCGTAAATCGTGGACTCGCGATGAAACGGATCAGATTAGTCCAGAACGCCAACGCGACCATATTCAGGCAGTCTGCGATGCCAATAGTTGGACACCGGAATGGTACGAAGACACCGAAGGCCACCGTTCCGGCATGTTTGAAAAAAACCGTCCCGGTTGGCTAGCTTTGAAGGCACGTTTGAACGACTCGGATGTTGTCGCTCTGGTTGCGAATGATCTTGCCCGTCTTCACCGCAAGGGTTGGCGTATTGGCGATCTTCTGGACTTTGTGGAACAGCACAATATTCGGTTGGTACTGGCTGACCCACGCCGCCATATCGACTTTTCTAGTCCCTATGGACGTATGTTTGCTCAACTGAGCGCTATTTTCGATGAATGGTACGCCACTGACATTTCAGAGCGTTGGAAAGCCTCAATTGCACATCGCAAGAGTAAAGGTATTACCGTTGGCCTTCCACCCTTTGGAACAAAACGGGATAAGAACACAGGTTTTCTTATTGCGACTGATGAAGGAGCATGGCTCTTACCAGATAGAACATGGATTTCTGGCAAAGTGGGCGATGAACCACCAATGGAGGGCGCACAGTGGCGTGGATATTTCGAGTGTGCGAAACAGATTTTGCGTCTGTACTCGGAGCAATGGGCGGGACGAGAAAAAATTACACGACACCTTCAGGCCGATGGGTGGGCGTACCGAGATCGAAATGGCAACCCTACCCCACTTGAGGTTGAGGATATCCGCCGTGTTACCAACAATTGGCCGGAGTATGGGGGTGTGGTCATTGGCGATAAAGCAGCCCATCGTAATCCACTCGATTATGACCCAAATGCTATTACGCTGAACCCAGAACACGCTGTATTTGATGTGGCGATGCTCAAAATGGTCGGGCAAATACAACTGGAACGTACCCATCGTGCGCCAGATCGCGGTCACGCACAAACTGACTTCCCCTATCCTCTTGCCGGATTAACATACTGCGCTCTGTGCGAACGTTTGGCGGAACAACACAATAATCCAAAGCTGCGTTCCAGATTAGGTGGAAAAACCAAAAGCCGCTATCGACACCGAGCCGGACATCCCTGTGGATGCACCAAGAAATCTGTAACCCGTGTAGTCTATGAAGCCGACTTTCTCCGTTTAATCAAACTCATTGCTGTGAAACCTGAGATGCTGGGTCGCTTAGAGGCTTTGGCGATGAGTGCAAATTCTATGAGTTCGCATGATAAACAAGATATGGAAAGCAAGAAATCCGCTTCGATTGCCAAATGCCGTCGCAAGATTGAGGCAGCACGTCACTTATATGAAGACGGAGATATATCGCGCCAAGAATATATACGGCGAAAGGAACTCAATGAGCGTGAGATTACCCATTGGCAATCGTATACCACCGAGGAAGAAAAAATTTCGGTTGAATTGGCGATGTGTCTCGATGTGGTTGATAAGATCGTACGACTTTGGGAAGTGAGCAATGACGAAGACAAGCAGGGGTTAGTACGTCACTTGTTTGATTACATCACCTATGATTTGGACAAACAGCAGATCGTGGACTTTCAATTGAAGGAATGGGCAAGTCGATATTTGGTTGTGAGGTACGATTTGTACACGAATGACGCGGACAAGTCTGGAAATATCAGCGCCGAAGGTACAAATACGGTGTCCAGTCCCGTTGGGACTAACAATCGCTTCATCGCTTGAAAAAGTGGTGGAGCGATTTTCGTTTGGGTCGATGTCATCACCAGAGCCGCCATCATCATCATTATCGCTATCAATCACGCCTTCGCCGCCGTAAAGATCAGCGCGCAGGATCAGATATTGATCAGCCCAAGGATGCAGCAGGAAATCGACAATCTGCTGCTTATCGAGGTCGAAAACAACGTATTGGAACAACCCACGCGCTAGCACCGACCGTCCATCGCTATCCGCTGATTGCCATAGGTCGAGCAGTTGGCTAAACGCCACCATGACGCGCTCAAGTTCAACTGCTTTTTTCTGTGAGTCTGTTGTTCGCGCTTCCCAAAAGGCAATTTGACGCTCACGATCTTCTTTGTCGCGGTAGTATTCTTCGGCAGGAATGACCGCATTTTTGTAGAGGTCGAGCAGGTTGATAAGCTGCTGCTTAAGAACGGCAATCGCCGCGCGCTTTTCTTGTTCTAAATTCTCGCTATCCGCTGGATTACTCTTTTCGCCCATCGCTAATTCGAGCATAAGATTGTGCGCTTCAGGCTTGAGTGTGAGAAGCTGGACAAGCCGCAGAAAATCCGCTTCGATTTGCTCTGCCAGTACCGAGCGCCGCTTGCAGCCGCAGCGAACGCCTTCAGCATGACGGTAGCGCGCGGCTTATCGGTATTTGTCCCGCTCAGGCGCGAACGCCGCCGAGGGTTGTCCTCTTTGAAGGCGATCTGCTCACAATGGGCGCAGTAGACCAGCCGGAGTAGCCCGTAAGGATAGACCCGTCGACCCGACCCTTAAGGGCGAATAACCATGCTACGCTGTGCTTGAACCCGCGCTACTTTCCGCAGCAAGTCGAGGTCGAACATTGCGCGCCCCGTATCGTAGAGGATTTCGTCCTGCTGCTCGTCCTCGTAAGCGGCACGATTGCGCGCTTTGCCATCGGTGATAATGCCCGAATATTCGCGCCAGTTGGCGATGCAGCGGCGAACGTCTTCACTGTTGAACAGGCGAGGGTTATTCCACCGATCACGGAACGCCCATCCTTCGCGCGTGAGTTGCTTAGCGATTCTGTTGTAGCCGTTCTTGTCTTCAGAATAGAGTTCAAGCACCCGTGGACTGACCCGGCTTTAGTGGACAACAATTTTGTCACGGGCAAAGCGCTGCTCGAACGCGGCAGGACTGAGATAGCCCAGTGACGAATGGCGACGACGGCGGTTGTACCAGCGCTCGATGTAGGCGAAGATTGCGCTGCGAGCGTCAGCACGAGTGGTATAGCGACGGTCAACACACTCAGACTTGAGCGTGGCGAAAAAGCTTTCCATTAGCGCGTTGTCGTAGCAGTTGCCACTTCGGCTCATACTCACTTGGATACTCTGATTGCCAGTCAGCCGAAGTGGGACGCGGGTATCGCGCCCCAGCATATTTTTTTCGCTGCTATGCGGGAGGGAACGCGCCGATCTGCGCCAACAACCCGATCAGATCGAGGTTCACGAAATTCTCGACCGCCAGCCCATCTTCATTGAAACGGAAGATGCCGACACCGTTTATCGCAATTGGGTTGCCCGTCGCCGGGATACCAAACAGCGGACCGTCGTGCGTCCCAGTATACGAGACGCGCAGTATCACCCGATCTTCAGAGATGATTATTTCATCGACTTCCTGCCTCAAATCCGAAATCGCAGCGTAAAAGCTGCTAACATAAGCCTTCCAACCTTCGCGGTCAAGTACTGGAGCAAGTGGCACGTAAGCGACGAAATCTTCGCTTAAGATTTCGTCGGCGATGTCCATGTTAGGTCCATCGAAAATTGCGTTGAAGCGCTCGGCGAAGCGCTCAGCGTCTTCTTGTGACACGACGACATCTGTAGACTCGGGCGTTGCGGTCTCTTCCTGTGCCCTTACCAGAGACCATGACATCATGGCGACTAGGAGCATCATAGCGACGAGTGAACCACCCTTTGAAAAACGATGTGCTTTCATATGAAACTCTCTCCACAAGTACAAACCAAGTACGAAGTCGGAAAAACGACTTCCTAAGTCTAACAAAGCATGGACTATCATTCTTTCCCCATTCCATCGCCGTTTTGTCCATTTCTATCATGTCGGGCGCAATATTGGGATCAGCCTGCGATTTGGAAAGCGACGCAAAACGCGTGGGGGAAACGTTGGCGAGGAGGGTGAAGGGCGCTGGCGCGCGACGTGCTGGTTGCGATTATTTAGAATGGACGTCTGAGAACGTTTAACAATTTTTCAATAAGTGGTGCGAAAGGACGACTCTGGGCTTGAGGAGACATGAACCCACCTCCACATGAACCGTTCCAGCATGAACGATCTCAACTGGCAATGTCGGTAATTATTTTGTAGTTTTTACGTGATTCTGTCTATTTCGTTCAGAATTTTGCGGGTCTGCATTATATTTGCGATCATTGGACATGATGCGCATAATGCCCCGGAGTTACCCCGACGATGTTCGTGAAATGCCGTGTGAAGTGACTTTGATTCGCAAAACCACACTCACGTGCCACATCGTATAGGGAATTTTGGCGGTCACACAACAAACCTTTTGCGCGTTCCACGCGCTTATGGATGACGAATTGGTATGGCGGCATTGCATAAGTTGCATGGAACAACCGCGCGAAATGAGATGTGCTGACATGAAATAACCTGGCAAGTTTCGTAAGCGTGATTTTCTGATCCAGCATGGAGTCGATATATGCTTCAAGGTCAGCGCGCTGAGCATACGTCAGTTTGCCAACCTCATTGATTTTTGTGAAGGTAACATTTGAGTACTGATGAAATAAATGTAGAATCATGGTGCGAGCGATGCTGTCGGCATATAAAGGCGTGTGCAGGCTGCCGTTGTATAGCTCAGTCGTTAAAGCAAGGGTCAGTTGATTGAGCAGCGGGTCATGAATATTCGGGAGTAAAGGCAGTGTGTGAAGTAGTGGATCGCCCCGCATTGAGGTTTCCAGCAGTTCGGTGACGACATCAGGCGGAAACATGACGAACCCGCTGGACACTTCCTGCTCCCAGCGTGCCTCAAATTCGTGGTGTGGTGGAAGCAGATTTACACTACCGGGTGTCATTAGTTCACGAATATATTTCCGTGTGCTGGTACGCCCATATGCATCCCAACGGGTGGCACCTGCCAGTATGGTGACTAGAGTAATGTCAGACGTCTGCGGGCTGATATAGTACTCTTTCGGCGGGCTAAGCCGCGCCGTATACATGCTCACCGCATTCCAGTTTAGCCGACTGCTGTTCTGCACCGCCTGCACTGGCGACCCTGCAAACCACTCGGAGACTGTCGGTTGTGGGAAAGTCTTAGACATAGCATCCTCAGTGAGCAGGTAATTGACTCAGTTTTTTTATCAGTTGAGCAAGTGCCGCGGCTAAATCAGATCGTCCATCGAGATAGTTGATCGCCGCGATCCGGCTGTGCAACGTACAATCCTGCACCAAAAGCGGCACAAGCGGCTTTCGCTGTTGGTCAAAGAAGAACCATTCACGGTAGACCTCCTTGCGAAAGGGCATTGACGCTGCGGATAGCAGCAGCACCATATGCGTTGTCTCGGCGAGCGCCTTTTCTATTTTCATATCCCATAACTCACCAACACGAATATCCGTAGTATCGCGGAATATTTTGAATCTTGCTGCATTGATATAACGCTCCACCTGCTCCGCAACGGGACGTTCTGGGCGAGCGTAAGAAATAAAAATGTATTTGTCCGCCACCGAAGCTATAGGCAGTGGCATGGAAATTATAGATGTTGAGACACTGGATGACTTATCGACCAGCTTGTAGCGTGCAATGACATCTGTTAGAAAGTCGGCATCGTCTCCAAAACCCATATTTGCCAAGAGCTGATCGATGAACATACCTAACGATTCGACACCGCGCTCAACCTGCCCATATTGGATCAGAAAGCTGGCAAGCGTAATGGCAGCGTTCATTGATGTACCACCGAGATCGAGTTGTGCGAGGATGACCTCAGCGCGACCGCCAATGCCGAATGCGAGTGTGACCAGATCCCGCCGCTGCGTCTCGCTCGCAAATGCAGGCTGGCGTTGCGTAGGTTGTAGAGCGAATACTAATCCGCGCCTTTAGTCAGCACGAACAGCTCGTAGCTCATCTTGCGCTCGACAAGCAGCGGGTCGCTGAGTTCGCGCTCATAGCGCTCGCGGTGGTCGAACCAGCCGTCGCTGACGTACTTTAGGAACAGCAGTACACGGATCATTCATTGCAACCTCTACATGCAGATGCGCGATGTGCTGAGCATGTTCTTCACCGACATACGCTCTCAGCCTCGAACACGCCGCCGGAGAGCGTCTCCTCAACACCATGCTTGAGCAGTTCATGCAGGCATGCTGTCTCACTCATGAGGGCTATTCTTGGCAGCTTCCAGCGCGGCGCGCCCCGCTTCGGTGATCGCATATTCCCAGACCTCGACGCCGTTCGCGTCCGAGACCATGCTCGGCGTGACATAGCCTAGCGCTTCGAGGGCGTCCCAGTCTGCTTTCATGCTGCGAAAGTAGTTGAGCAGTCCGCGCCAGGGCTTGACGGTCAGGTCTTGCAGCCGTTGGTGTTGTGAAAGGGTCATCATCGCTCGACTCCGTTAATGTATACGAAAATATGGGTATTTGTAATCGCTATTTTAGCGCGAAAATCGACCATTTGATCACTTATTTTGCTACTGATTTGTCGTATTACATGCTCTTGTTTTAATGAAGAAAAGTGGCAAATTCTGACTCGCTTATGGCATTCAGCGGCGCTCTTTCCTGCTGTTCTCGGATCGGGCTGTGAGCAAACTCGTCCTGCGAAACCTGATCTTGCTCCATTATTATCGGGGCAACATCAATTGGATCAAGCTCACCAAATCTCCTGATACAAAGCCGTTCTCTTGTGCCAGCAGAATCGGCGTCACGGTTGTCCCGGAAATGCCGATACTCTCTTGCGCCGAAACGGCGATGATCGTCGTGCGCTTAGCAAAAGGGAGCGCATGAATCTTCTCCAGCAGTGTCGCACTGTCAATATCGGGGAGTTGCAGATCGAGGAAGATCAGGCTGGGTTTGTAGCGGACAATCAATTCAAGCGCTTCATAGCCACTGTAAGCATTGATTACCTGCGAATGCCGAGTCGGACGATCCAGCATCCGCGTGAGAAGATGGACAAAATCATGATCATCGTCGATGACGAGAATGCAGTCCTGAATGTCATCGAACTGATAAAATAGGCTGCGCAGGCTTTGCGTTGAGATCGGCTTTATCAGGAACCCATCGACGGCGAGCTGTTGGCGCACTAAATCTTCACCAGCCACTGGATAGGCGATGAAGGGAACGTCAGGCATCTCCCACGCTTGCGCCAGCCTCTGAAGCGAGTCGGGAGTCTGTGGTTCGCACGAGGTGTCGATGAAGACGACCTGCGGCAGCAAACGCGCAGCGACACTCTGCGCCTGAGCCAAATTCTGCACCACCACCGAACGACAGCCATGCACATGTCGTGACAGCAGCGTCGCGGCGGAAGGGCTGCGCGTCACCACCAGTAGAATACTTTCGTGCTGCGGCGGCAGCACCGCCCGATCCGCCGGCATTTTCGCAGGATCGCTCACGTCCGGCAGCGGATAGTCCGGCTGAATAATCGGAAGAGCAAAATAGAACGCGCTGCCTTTCCCCGACTGGCTTTCCACCCAGATGCGTCCCTGATGCAACTCGACGAAGCGTTTGCTGATCGCCAAACCCAGCCCCGCGCCGCCGTGACGCCGCCGGGTCGAACTATCGAGCTGTTCAAACTCCTTGAACAGACGGGGAATATCGTCCTGAGCGATGCCAATGCCCGTATCAACCACCGAGAAAATGACCTCATTTTCGTCTCGCCAGACGCTCACGGTGATACTGCCGAATTCGGTGAATCGAGCCGCGTTGTTGAGCAGATTGAACAGCACCTGCCGGATGCGGGTGGCATCGACGCGAATTTGCGGCAGATTGGGCGCAATCTGCATGTTGAGGCGGAGACCGCGCGATTCGACCAGACTTCGCCCGGTGGTTACGGCTTCCTGAAGCAGAAGGCTAGGATCGGTATTTTCGGGAATCAGACTCATCTGCGCCGCTTCCATGCGCGCCAGATCGAGCACGTCATTGACCAGCGTTTGCAGATGGCGTCCATTGCGGTGAATGATGGTCAGATCGCGCATATAGGGTGCAGGAAGCTGCCCGCCATAATATTCGGGATTTTGTGCCATCAGTTCGGTGAAGCCGACGATCAGATTGAGCGGGGTACGCAGTTCGTGGCTGATGGTCTGGGCGAAATACTGCTTGAGGCGGCGCGCCTCTTCAGCGTGATTGCGTTCAAGCGTCAATGTGTAATTGGCACGCTCAAGGTTCATCGTCATGTCGTCCAGCACCTTGACCAGACGGCGCAGTTCCGCTTCGTGTTCCCGTGCCATCCGCGCATTGTTAGAGGCACTCTCGTAAGCCGAGCCGAACCAACTCAAGGTTGTACGTAAACTCAGCGACGACAGCCACGAGGCGAGTGTCACCATCACGATAATCACCAGTGGCATGGGGGTATCTGACTCGCCGCCTGCCGCCGAGATATGCCCGACAATCACAATCAGGCTGGCGAGCAGCGCGATTACGAAGATCGTGCGGCGGCTGAGGAGCACGCCTCCCAGAATCACCGGAAGGGTCATGATGTATTCGATTGCCGGGATGTGAAAGGTCAGGGTCGCGCAGGTGGTCGCCAGCAGCAGACTCCACGTCAGCCCGTGCGCCGCCAAGTTGAGATAGCGGCGTTTGACGCTGTAGCTGAGCAGAGTGCCAAGCACCAGCGCTGCTGAGCCAACCCACGAGCTGAGCGGTGCGTGGCTCCCCGTGACAGGCCAGATATTCGCGCCCAGCCACAGGTAGCCCATAATTCCCGCCAGAAACGCAATCAGCGTCAGCGATTCTTCACGTAAATAGTCAAGGTTACTGCGGGTTAGCTGCGGATCATCAACCAGATCAGGTTCGGCATTCATCAGGGACTCGCGCGTAAAGATTGAAGCGATTATAGCATCGTAGACTAACCCTTGATCCCCGTCATCGAAATGCCCTGTACGAAGTAGCGTTGAAGCACTAGGAACACCACAATCGGCGGCAGAGTCGCCAGCACCGCGCCAGCCATGACGACGCCGTATTTAACCGAACTGGCATTGCCTGTGATGCCGCCGAAGATCGTTGCCAACCCAGCAGGCAGCGTGCGCGTCAAATCGCTGCTGGTGACGATGAAGGGCCACAGGAAGTTATTCCAGCTTGCCATGAAACTGAAGATCGTCACCGCTGTAATCGCCGGACCAGACAGAGGTATGATGATGCGCCACCAGATGCCGAAATCGGATGCGCCGTCGATGCGCGCCGAATCTTCGAGGTCTTTGGGAATCCCCTGAAAGAACTGCGTCAGCAGATAGAGACCAAACGCATTCGCAACAACCGGTAGAATCAGGCTCATGTAGACGCCGAAATCTGATGCCAAAATGTGCGCGCGCGACAAACCGAGGTAGAGCGGCACAATCGTCGCTTCGACCGGGATGAGTATCGTCGCCAAGATGCCGATAAAGACGATCTTTTTGCCGAAAAATTCCAGCCGCGCCAGCGAATACGCTGCTAGTGCATCGACGACAACGCTAAAGAATGCCGTTGTCGTCGCAACGACGGCGCTGTTGAGAAACCAGCGGCTCAGAGCGGGATAGGTATTGAGTGCGGAGGTGAAATTCTCCATCGTGAAGTCGGGCGGTATCCACTGGATCGGATATTGGCGCACGGTACTTTCCGGACGAACGGCGGTGCTGAACATCCAGACAATCGGTACCGCCATCAACACGGTGATGATTATCATAATCAGGTGAGCCGTGCCGTTTTGCCACAGCCGTGAAAAGCGTAGGTCTTGAGCGAAACGCATCGTCAAATAACTCCTAAACGGCTCGGAAATAGCGTAACTGCACCAGTGTTGCGACCAGCGTCAGCGCAAACAGAAATACCCCCACCGCCGACGCCTGCCCCATAAACTGGTTGATCCAGCCCCGGCTGTACAAATGCTGCACCAGCGTGTAAGTCGTGCCAACCGGGCCGCCATTGGTCATCACCATCACCTGACCAAACACGCGCAGTGAGGAAATCACCGACATCGGGATGACAAACATATGCATCAGCGACAGGCTCGGCAGGGTGATGTAGCGGAACTGCTGCCAGCCGTTTGCGCCATCGACCTGAGCGGCGTCGTAGAGTTCCGTCGGAATCTCCTGTAAGCCCGCCAGATAGATGATCATATTCGTGCCGATTTGCCACCAAATCGTCGTCAGCGCAACAGCGGGCAGCGCGTTCGAGACGCTGGTCAGCCAAGGCATGTTGTGAAAGGCTGGGAAAATGCTCCCAACATAATAATTGATCAGCCCGAAATTCTGGTCATAAATCCAGCGCCAGAGCACGCCGACCACAATCACCATGACGGCATAGGGGATGAAAATCACTGTGCGCGCAATCGTTCGCCCGCGCAGACGCATATTGAGCAATACTGCCAAACCCAGCCCACCCGCGACGAGTACTGGCGCGGTCATGCCCGTGAAGGTCAGCGTATTGCGAAAAGCCTGCCAGAACATCGGATCGTTGAACATCGACTGGAAATTTGCCAGCCCAATCCATTTGGGATCGCCAAGAATACGCCAGTTGGTGAAGCTGATGAAAAAGCCAGCGATCCCAGGCAAGAGCAGGAAGATCACAAACACCACGAGATACGGCGCGAGGAACAGATAAGCCGTCATGTTTTTCTGAGGAACGCGCGCGTCCGATTTGCGTTGGGCGCGGGCGGATTTAGCCTGAGATTGCGCTTGAGTTTGTACGCTCACCGAGTCCATATCCTGTCGCTGCGGTTATCAATGCTCACGCAGCACGACCTGTCGGGTGGTCAGCGTCAGCGGAAGCGTCTGTTTTATGCCATTCGGAAAAACATCGAGCGTGCCTGTCAACGTTAAATCGACGGGCTGATAGGTTTTCAGGCATGTCAGGATCGCCTGCTGTGCCGGCGTTGTTTTCGCGATTATTGTCAGGTTTTGCAGCACAATTCCTTGGATCGCATACGGCTGCAAGACCCCGGTTTGAAAGTCGGTCGAAACCAGTTCGCCCCAGTCAACGTCGTTGATTGTAAGCTGAAAGTGGGGCTTTTCGATATGCAGTGCTTGATTGAGTTGATTCTGGAAAATGAGCGAGTAGACCGTGATCAGCGCGAACGGCTGGTCGGCATCTGGGTTGAAATGGATGTCGGTCGGCATGAAACTGTCGAGTTGCAGCGGCACGTCTGAGATTTCGGCGGTCGCCTCTGAAGTGACTTCGACAGTCGCTTCAAGGGTTGCTTCGCTCGTCGCTTCGGCAGTTGCCGATGGTGATGCGCAATCCGCCTGTGTGGCTTGGGCAACTGCCGGATGCATCAACGCGACGCAGGACATGATCAGCGCAATCACAAGCAGAAAAAGGAAACCATAACCTTTAGACAAAAGCATCTTTTAACCATCTCCTAAAAACATACCGGGGACAACAGCGTCCCCGGTATGTTCACTGCCATTTGTTCGATTCAGGACGGGTCGGCGTCCAGCACTGCCTGAATTCCTGCCTGCATATCGGCAAGAGCGGTATCCACATCTTTCGCACCGAGCAGCGCCGCCTGGAAGTTAGTCACCAGCGGGGTCTGATTGTTCTCGGCAAAAATTTCGGTACTCTGGGTAATGACGGGGGTCAGATGGGTGTAGTCGAGTTCATCGACGAACGCCTTCTGATACTGGTAAATATCTGAACCCGTGTAGGATTCGCCTTCACGCACCGTCTGATCCGCCGGAACCATGCCCGACAAGCCCCAGATGTCCGCGTGATCAATCGTCCACTTAATGAACTTGGCGGCGTTCAATTCACGAGTCATGTCGCTCTGCTCGGAAACAGCCAAGAAGTGATCGCTTGCCCAGACACCGGGGTGGTTGAACATCACAGGCTGCGGCGCAGTAATGAACGGAACTCCAGCGTCGATGAAGCCATGAATGTACCAAGGTCCCTGGAAGGTGATGCCACACTTACCGTTGATGAAGTCGGTGTCGGGGTCTTGTTCGCCTTCGGGGGCAACCTTGTATCTGCTGATCAGGTCGGATGCGAACTGGAGCGTTTCGGCAGCGGCGGGGCTGTTGACGGTGATGGTCGTGCCATCGTCGCTAATGAAGGGCGCGTCATTCTGCCACAGCCAACCGTACCATACGCGGAAGGACTGCACGTTGACCGAGGCGAAGCAGACACCGTACTGGCTGCCATCGTCTTTGGTCATCTTCTGCGCCCAATCGAGAAACGAGGCTTGATCCGTCGGCGGATTGGTCACGTCGAGTCCCGCGGCGGTAGCGATGTCGGTGTTGATATACATGCCAATCGGATGCACGTCGAGCGGCGCGCCATACAGTTCGCCGTCATAGTGCGAATAGGTCTGCTGCGTTTGCGGGAAACCGCTGATGTCCAGCCCAACCTGCGTTGCCAGATCATCCATCGGAGCCATTGCGCCCTGGCTCGCATACTGCGGCACTTCGTTGATGTGCAGCACGACGGCATCAGGTGGATTGCCAGCGGCGACACCGCTCAGCCACTTGTCAAAGAACACGTCCCAGTTATAGGTTGTGACGACGACGCACAGGTTATCGGTGTTTTCGGCGTTGTACTGATTGACCAGCCCCGACAGATAAGCGCCATCTGGCCCGGTCAGTCCATGCCAGAAAGTGACTTCAGCCGAGCCTTCCTTACAGGCAGGCGTAGCTTCTGGCGTCGCGTCCTGAGCGAACACTGCACTCAGGTTCGCGCCGACGAGCACCAACGCTGCGACCATCACGAACATACGAAAGAGGTTAGACAGTATACCTCCCTATCAAGCGTATATAACACAATGACTCTTAATTTGCCTTGCCGTACTTTTAACCGCGTGGGAACACTCCTGCGTCATTTGAATGCCAACCCCATGTGGTATCATTGCTAGTATAGGGGGAAGGAAGAAACGCTTTCAATCAACCCTGCGACATATTTGAGCCATTTTGTGACAAAGAACTATTTTAGCGAGATCCTTCTTGATGTTATCTGCCGAAGAATTTGCGCAACGCCTGCTCGATGCCTATGAGCATCTCTATGATCTTGTCTACCTCCGTTCACACCCCTTTACGGAAGTCTTGCTCGAACCCATCTCAGACACGCGCAAAGAGCGCGCCTGGGAACTTCACTATCTCCTGCTGACTGCGATTCAGGAATTGAACCCCGGTGTACATGCACCGACGGTTTCACGCGAATGGCGGCGCTATCGGCTGATGATGCTTCGGTACGTCGATGGTTTATCGCCGCAGGAAGTCGCGGATCGGCTGGCAATCAGCCGAAGGCACTACTATCGCGCCCACGATGAAGCGCTTCAGGCACTCGTCAGCATTCTTTGGCAGCGCTATTCCGTGCGCGAAGGCAGTCTGGTAGCGCCGAACGCCGATCCCCCAGCGCAAATCCCGGCGGATCGGCTGGAACTGCTGCGCCTAGAAGCCGCTCAGCTTTCACGCGCCGGTGGACAAACTTCGATTGAGTGGGTGCTGGCTGGTGTGCTGGCTCTGCTCAAGGAGAAACTGCGCGAGCAGTTGATTGATGTCGAGACGGTCATCGCGCCGGAAACTGTCGTTTCAGTCGATAAAACCCTGCTGCGCCAACTGCTGCTTGGCGTGTTGGGCTATCTGATCGAAGACGTTCGCGATACGCGTGTCCGCATCACTGCCTTGCCTGAAGGAGAAACAGTCTGTTTGTCAGTCGAAACGTCGCCGCCTCTATCCGCCAATACCGCCGCTTTCGTGGAACTCGCCTCGGTCAGTGACGCAGTGGTCGAGCGCATCCCAAATGGATTTCGCCTGTTTATTCCAGCGCGCAAACGCCAGCAGTCCGTCCTTGTGATCGACGACAACCCCGATGTGCTGGAGTTATTTCAGCGTTATCTGGCGCTGCACAGCTATGAAGTTTCCCTCGCGCAAAATGCCCAGCAGGCGCTCGATCACCTGAAGCAGATTCAGCCATTCGCCATCATCCTCGACCTGATGATGCCCGACCTCGACGGCTGGGATTTGCTGCAATTGTTCCTCAATCAGCCAAAGACGCAATCGATCCCATTAATCGTGTGCAGCGTTTTGAAGCAGAAAGAACTGGCGCTCTCGATGGGCGCAACCTATTTCCTCGAAAAACCACTCTCTGAACAAAAACTAATCTCCGTACTGGAACTTCTCTAAATAACGACTGGTGCCAGATCATAAGGCGAAGTAGTCAATGTGCAGGCAACCGCATCGCGCAGACCGTTGGCGCGGACGTGACCCAGTGCCGCTTCGTAGTAGGCGCAGGCATCATGTCGTCTCGATAAACAGACGAGAGTGGCGTATTTCACCGCGCTCGTCTGTTTATGTGCTGAAATTTTCGCTGCGAACTATCGAATTAGCTGTCGCTCTTGCGCGTGAAGGTGATCGGCTTGCCCGTCGCTGGCTCGAACGGAACGTCGATGCTGCTGATTTGCCCTTCGGCGTTCGTATGGAAGACGGTTTTTAGCCGCGCATCGAGCAGGTCATTGACCAGATCGAAAACGTCATAATGATAATGCTCCAGCCGCGCCGAGATATTGTTATACGACGATTGAAGCGTTTCCTCGCCGCTCTGCGTAACGCTGAGAATGCCATAGCCGGGATTTTCGTATTCGCCCACATAAGCATCGAGTGCGTGTGAAGGCTGCGTTCCCTGAATCCGTGACTCCTCTGACTTCGACTGCGCTTCTTTTGCCGCCGCCATCATCTTGTCACGGAAATCCTTGAAGTGACTGTGCCAGTCTTTTTCCTCAGCGCCAAGCAAGCGGTCGTAAAGCGTATGCACGATTACGTGTGGCAGTGAGGTGTGATCCAGATTGGTCAAGACCACGACGCCCGCGTTGATACCGGGCATAAACGATATCAGCGCCGAAAATCCGTCGACGTTCCCGCCGTGATGCAGCATGACTTGGTCGTGATACGGGTTGATGAACCAGCCTAATCCATAGCTGATCAGCTTGACGCCGAAAACCATCTCCCACAGCGGGTCGGCGGCAATCATCTGCGGTGAATGAAGTTGGTTCGCCGTCTCCTCAGAGAAGACCGTTTGCTCACCGACCTTGCCTTTGTTCAACTGAAGTTTGACCCACTCGATCATGTCGATAAGGTTCGAGTTGATTGAACCGGCAGGACCGACGGTCGTGATGTTGCGGAATTCGGTTTTGAAGACCTTATCGTCTTTTTCGTTGTACGGCATCGCATAATTGTCGGTCTGCTGGGATTCGTCCACCGAAAACTGGCTGTGAGTCATGCCAAGCGGCTTGAAGATGCGTTCGCGCACAACATCTTCCCACGTGGATTCTTCGACGAAGCCTGTCAGATAGCCTGCGGTCATGTACATCAGGTTTTGATATTGCAAGTAAGTGCGGAAATCGCGCGACGGTTCGAGATAGCGCACCCGTTCGATCAACTGTTCGCGTGTTGCGGGTGAGTTGTACCATGCGAGATCGTGACGGGGCAGTCCTGAACGGTGACAGAGCAAATCGCGCACAGTCATATGCTCGCTAGCAAAATCATCTTTCATCTTGAAATGGGGCAGGTAGTCGCGCACGGGCTTATCCCATTCAAGTTTGCCATCCTCGACGGCAATCGCCGCTGAAGTTGCGGTGAAAGCTTTCGAGGATGAGCCAATCGCGAAGATCGTTTCCGGCGTGACTGGCAGATCGTCTTCAACGTTGCGCTGCCCAAAGCCCTGAGAGAAGATCACCTCGTCATCTTTGACGATGGCGACGGCAATGCCGGGAACGTGCCACGCCGCACGTTTTTCTTCGATGAATTCGGCAAAACCCTGCAATTTATCCAACAGATTTGCTCCTTGTTTGCCTGAAGTAAGAATGGATTTATTTGCGTGCGCTGCGCGGATCAAGCGCGTCGCGCAAGCCGTCGCCGAGCACGTAGAAGAACAGCACCGTCATGGCAATCAGTATGCCGGGCCATATGACCAAGTAGGTGCCTTTGGTAAAGTAGGTGCGCGCGTCGGTGAGCATATTGCCCCACGAAGGTGTTGGTGCTTGAACCCCTAAGCCGAGAAAGCTCAAGCCTGACTCGATCAGAATTAAGCTGCCTGCGCTGATGGTCAGCGCGACGATGATGGTCGAGAGGACGTTCGGCAGAATGTGGTGGATCATCAGCCGCCAACTTGGCGCACCCAATGCCCGTGCCGCGAGCACGTAATCGCGTTCCCGTAGGGTGAGCACTTCGCCGCGCACCAAGCGGCAGGTCGATGCCCAACCGAAGACGGCGAGCAGCATTACCAACACGCCCGGCGAGGGCGACCAAATCGTTGAAGCGATCAGGAGCAGGAAGATCGATGGGATTGACTCTAGGGTGTTGATGAACCAGATTAAGCCATCATCGACCCATCCCCCGTAAAATCCGGCGATCATGCCGAGTGTCACGCCGATCACGATTGCCAGCGCACTGGCGGCATAGGCAATCGCCAGCGAGACGCGCCCCCCGTAAATCAAGCGTATAAATTGGTCACGCCCTAAATTGTCCGTCCCCAGTAGGTGCTCAATGCCGGGGTCTTTGTAGCGTTCGGCAATGTTGGTGCGATTCACGTTGAGGTGCAGTTGGTTTTCGATGATGATCGGTCCGATGATACAGGTGACCGTCAGCAGCAGCAGCCCGATCAAGGCGATCATCGTCAGTCGGTCGTGGGTAATGTGCCGGACGGCATCTTGCCAGTAGTAGCGATGCTTCGCTGGTTCGCCGAGCCGTTTCACCCGTGCAGTCGAGGCGGTTTCGTTCACGCTATCACTCATTGGTCAACATCTCAGTCCATCATTGGAGTTGAATGCGGGGGTCAAGCCACATGTAGAGCAAATCAGACAGGAGCACGCCCAGTACGTATAGCGTACCGCCTACGACCACGAAACCCATCACCAGCGGATAATCGCGCTGGAATGCCGCGTTGACCGACAGCCGCCCTAAGCCGGGCCAGCTAAAGACCTGCTCGATGATCACTGCGCCGCCGAGCAAGCTGCCCAGTGCCGGACCGAGCAGGGTTGCCACAGGGATCAGTGCGTTGCGGGCAATGTGCCGCCACCAGATCACGCGGTTGCTGATGCCCTTAGCGTGGGCAGTGCGGACAAAATCTTGTTGAAGCACTTCGAGCACGCTGGCACGAACGAAGCGCGAAATCCCCGCGACGGTGCCGACCGACAGCACGAATACAGGCATGACCATGTAAGGGATGGTGTCGATGAAGGTGTTGCTGCCAATTTTGGTCACGTCGCGCATTCCCGTCATCGGCAGCCAACCTAATTTCACGCTGAAGACGATTATCAGGATCAGTGCAAGCCAAAAGCTGGGTAGGGCGATGCCAAGCACCGAAAATATCCGCGCGAATTGATCGAACCAGCGTCGATGATGCAGGGCGGCGAATAAGCCGAGCGGGATGCCAACCACGTAACCGACGATCAGCGCTGTTATGGTGAGCTGCAAGGTTGCCGGGATACGTTCGAGGATCAGGTCGAGCACCGGGCGCTTGTATTGGATCGACTGTCCGAGGTCGCCGCGCAGCACGCCCATGCGCACCCCATTGATGTCACCGACACCGTCGCCATCGACGTCGATCCGGGTGTAATCGTTGCCGATCAACCAATACAGATATTGGATAATCGGCGGCTGATCCAACCCAAGCTGCCGCTTCAAACGCGCGGTCGAATCCGGTGATGAATTCGGGTTGAACGTGACCATCGTCACCGGGTCGCCCGGCGCGGAGATCACCATCAAAAACGAGATAATTGTGATGCCAAACAAGGTTGGCAGGGCTTGGAGCAGCCTTCGAAGTAGATACTTACTCATTTTCTGTTTCGCTCAATTGGCTACGGGTCGTATCATAGCGAACGGGTAAGCCTGCTGCAACAATCTGTGCATATCCAATTCGCTATTTCGCAAGTCGTTGTCCCTGAATTGCCACGCTGTTCACCTGCGATGAATTCGAAGGCGAGCGGCTTGATCCGCATGTGGCTGTCGTGGCTCATTTGACGATTATGGTTCACAGGGTTAATTCTCTAGCCTGCGCCGTTTGGTTCATTATGTCGAATTGCCAAAATAAAATGCAACAAAGTGTGCAAATTTGCTTTGCGAACCCAACATCATGTTGTTATACTGGAGCGTAAATCCGTTGATCCATAAGTTGCACGGGTCAAAAAGCGAATCTGCCGCTTCAATAGTTGGTCGGTGATTGCTCAATGATCACCGCGATAGGTGCTGCACTTGTTAAATATTCTCCAAATTGAACAATTTGTTGAACAAGCGATGGCAGCGGCGAAAGTACCCGGTGTGGCGCTCGCCATCATCCATGACCGGAAAGTGATCTATGCGCGCGGCTTCGGCGTCACCAGCATCGAGGCGGGTGGTATTCCGGTCACGCCGGAGACGATTTTCCGGATCGGCTCGACCTCGAAGCCGCTCACGACCACCGCGATTATGCGGCTGGTTGAGGCGGGCAAGCTCGAACTGGATACGCCGATCAGCGAAATTCTGTCCGATCTGGAATTCAGCGTTCCCGGCGCGATCCAAGAAGTCACGCTGCGTCATCTGCTGACGCACACCGCCGCGCTGCCGACTGCCGCTGAGCATTATGGTCCGCGTGAAGTTGCCGGGCTGCGCGCGGGTGTCTACGGCGAGATTGCGGGTTACCCGTTGATCGCGCCTGTTGGCAAAATCTGGTC
>JBBSNT010000031.1:0-19709 GCA_038260485.1 Aggregatilineales bacterium
GTAGGACGTCAGCGGGAAGCTAGTGTTCTCCGTACCGTAGGTAGCCACAATCTGACCCGTACAGGTCACTTGATCACGGTCGCCATCACGAGTGCAGGTCATGCCGTCGAGCGTCGCATCAACCGAGGCGAATGACGACGCCTCACGGCTGAGGTCGGCTTCCATCGCGCTGCACAACAGCGGACGCAGCGCAGCCTCGTCACCCGCGACTTTCGCCGTCAAATACTGCTCGACCGTCTTGGCAGGGTCGCCCCCGCTCTGCGGCGCACAGGCGGCAAGCATCAGCAGCAAGAACATGAACCTTAAGGACTTCAAAACACTAACGCTCTGAAGCGGCATCGAGAATAACCGTCGTACGAATTTCATCAAGCGTTCGAATCGCGAGTAGATTGCGGAGCGCCGCGCCTGAATAGGCGTCGTGTCCGTTCTCGAAATTGAGATAGGTATACCCCCAATGTTTCATGTGCGTCTGGTCATTTTCCAAGCCGTAATTCGGCAGCGACCGCGCCGCCAGCCATAAATTAATCAGCGGCACTTGATAGTCATCAGCGATCTCGATGAGGCGGTCGTTGAAATTAACCGACTGATTCCACAATCCCATACCGGGATCGTAGCTGAAGGTCGAAAGTACGGGAATAATCCCATGATTGATCGTATTGTCCACAATCGCGCGCATGTTGACGTTGTACTGAGCGTCACTGCTGTGCAATACGTCGTTGGGTCCAAACATGATCAGAGCGATGCTTGGTCGCTTGCGGCGGTACTCGCAATCGAGAGGCGTCTCGCCGCGTCGGCAGATATTTTTATCCGCCCACATAGGATCGAGCACTGTGTATGAGGTCATGCCGATGTGTGCGGCAACGCTGTCCACCTGTGTCGAGGCGGCAAAGTAGTTGATCGTGTCCTCAAGATAACCGTAAGCACCGAGCGAGCGCCGGTCGAGGCTCATCGGCTTCAAGTAGAGATCGTCGGCAGAGAGGCTATCGCCTACCTTTGTGATCACGTAGCTGTAATTGCGCGCGTCGTTATGCCCATGCAGGTAGAGATCGCGCATGGCATCGCTGATCGTCGGGATGACGGGCGTGGCATACAGTTCGCTCAGTTGAGCGGGCGCATTCAACGGATCGGCGTCCGCAAATGCCGTATTCACGGCTACATCGCCAAAATCTAGGTCGGCATCGAGATTGAGATAACCACTAATCACCCATCCATCGTCAAGCAGTACACCGTCATCATTGGATCGTTGGATGTGTAGCCACGTTCCAATGCTGTTGCGCTCGATGATGGTCATTGGTACGCCAGCATTGATGCGGTCGCTCTGCCGAAAGGTGATACCGGGTCCATCAAAGACGTTGACCTGCTGGTATGCCGTCACCAGCAACGGCGAGTCACCAGCGGACGTGAGCCGCGCTGCCAACAAAACAGCGAGGAGGAAAAATCGAGCCATCTGTTTCAAGCGAACCCTAGTCAAATCAGTGTCCCGCCAGTTTACCCTAAAGCCGCGCAATCTACCGCAGACTCATCGGCAGCACCGACAGGTTTTCCGCCCCATTCGGCGTGATCAAGTACATATTCTCCAGCCGCACGAAAACGCCTTCCGCTTCAAGGTATGCTCCCGGCTCAACCGAGACGACGGTACCGACTTCGAGTTCGCCGCCACGATCCGGATTAAGGTCAGGCATCTCGTGGGCGCGCAAGCCGAGTCCGTGACCCGCGTGATGAGTCAAGCCGCTGTCAGCGAGCGCCGGATGCTGACGAACCAGCGAGTCAATCATGCCCCAGACAACGACGCCCCACAGCCCCGGCTTGAGCAGACTCGGCACTTGGTCATGGATCGACTTAAGGTGCTCAAAGACTGACTGCTGAAGGTCGGTCGGTTCGCCGCCGACCATGAAAGTGCGTGACAAGTCCGACCAGTAGCCGCGATACTGTGTCCATGCGTCAATAATGTACATCTCGCCCGCCTCACACTGGCGGTCACGCGCTGCGCCACCCGTCGCTCCGGCGCGGTAATCGCCAGTGTGATAGACCTGCTCGCCCGCCGCCCAATTCGCGCCCTGCTGGGCTGCCGCCAACACGTCAATTTCGCGGACACCCGGCTGAAGCACCTGCTGCGCAGCAGCATACGCCGCTAAATCACACTGGATGCTGCGGCGAATCAGATCGATTTCGTCAGCATCCTTGCTCCGCTGCATCATACCGATCAAATCGTCAAGCGCGATCCAGTCATCAGGGTGCAGTTTGGCGTCAATCGTTGCGCCGAGCAAGTGCGGCAGCGACTCGACTTGATAGCCAAGCCGCGACACTGATGCGCCGAGGCGCAGCACCAACATCGTGTTCAGCACGCGCAGCCAATCCGCGTTTGACGTGCTGCCGACACTCCAGTCGTAAGTAATCATGTCATCGACAAAAGCGTCTGCCGTCCCTGTCGGCGCAATCAGCCACGTGGTTTGCGCATCGATCCACAGCAGACTCGGTACTCGAAACGGCAAGTCGCGTGGGAGCACGCCCGCGAAGTAGTAAATCTCCGATGGATCGCTGATGACGGCGGCGTCAATTCGCCGTTCAGCAAGCGCCTGTCGCAGACGCCGCTGACGTTCGAGGCAGCCAGTTTGTGTCAACATCAATTACGTTTCCTTCTCTGCATGGCGTCGAGCCAGCTTAACTTGTTGTAGTATAGAACAGAGCTATCCGACGAAGCAAAGGAGTTCAACGATGCGGAAATGGGCGATCCTAATAGGCTTGATCCTGATCATCGGCATCCTGCCTGCCGACGCGCAGGACGATACCAGCTCGCTGATCGATATGCTCGCGCGCGTACCAAATACGTCCGCTGCTCACGACAATCTAAGCTACGTCGATTATCAGGCATTGTTCGCGGTCGTCCGTCCTGACGCCCCTGTGATCCATTCGTGGCAAGACTTTGACGCTGCCAACGGGACGGGTGAAGGCGCGCCATCTATCAATGTGCTGCTGAACATCAACGGCGGACCAGCACTGTTCCAGTATGGCTTTGGCGAACGCGAAACCATCCCCACGACAATGGGATTCGACCTATTCGGAATCAACCGCGCGCTCGAATTCGGACAACCGCCTAACAATGTGACCCTCATCGAAGGGGATTTCGACCATAACGCCGTGATCGCAGCGCACGAAGCACGCGGCTACACCGTCAGCGAAACAGACGGTCTAACACTGCTGTGCGGCGCAGAAGGTTGTGACGCAGGTAATCAGATAAGCATGACGAATATTGATCGCTCTAATGTTTTTGGCGGTGAACTGGGACGCAGCCAACCTGTGCTGATTGGAGATGGCGTGATCGTCAGTTCGCCCAATCTTGATGAAGTTGAAGCAACTGCCAGCACGCTCGCCGGAAACAGTGACAGCCTCGCGGATCAACCGGATGACCACGCTGCTGCCGAAGCGATCACCGCTAGCGGCGTACTGACTCAGGCGTATTTCATCGCGCCAATAAATATTTCAACGGCAAATGAATCCTTAATGATGTCCACTATGAGCGACGCACAAATTGCAAAAGTGCGCGCGCAGCTTGAAGCCGATTTTGTACCGCTGCCACCCTATACATTGTGTGCAATCGCCGATACCGCGACCAGCACCGACGAGCAGGCAATCGTGGCGCTCGTCTACGAGACGCGCAGCGATGCTGAAGATGCTGCCGCCTTATTTCCAGATCATCTGACGCGCTATCAATCGCTCCTAACAGGGCAGAGCATGGGTGATATGCTTGACGACCGGGGCGTCACTACGATCAAGGCGTCGATCTTCAGTGCCAGCAGCAACCGTACCGTCCTGCTGCTGACTCTCAGCGCGCCCTTGAACGGTGCAGAAGGGGGACAATCTGCCCAAAGCAGCGCGATCTACAGATTGCTAATCAACGCCTATTTCGCACGCGATCTCGGTTGGCTGGCGACCGCATTATAAGCGCACGACCTTGCCCATCTCGAACGACTCAAGCACGCCAAAGACGATCTCCAACGATTTGATGTTATCGGTGCAAATCGTCGCTGGCGTGCTGCCCGTCGTCAGCGCCTCATAGAATTCGTGCAGCAAATACGCTTGTGAGACGTGCGGCGGCGTCAGCAGATCGACCTGCCGGGGGGTGCCGTCGCCGTCGCGTGGGTATATCCATACTTGATCGTCTATGAGGGCGACCACGCCGTCTTCACAGTCGAAGCGCCAATTGCCGTTCCATGTCGTCTCACGCCCGATCGCGCACCACGATCCATTATAAGATGCCATCACTTCGCCGGGAAAGTTGAGCAAAACAGCCGCCGCTGCATCGCCGCGAAACCAACTCCACGCCGGATTCCAACTGCGTCCGAAGACCGAGAGCGCATCAGCATCGAGCAAGTAACGCATTAAGTCGAAGTGGTGGATCGCCATATCGATAATCAGTGGATAGGGCATTTCCTCGCGGAAGCCGCCAAAATGGGGTCCTTTGAAGAATTCGACGTTGAGCGCACCGACCGCGCCCATCTCGCCGGACGCCAGCACACGCTTGAGCGTGTGCACAACTGAGGAATAGCGGTAGTTCTGCGTGACCATGTGCAGGACGCCCGTCCGCGCCGATGCCGCGACGATTGCCTGCGCGTCTAGGAGTGTCGGCGCGAGAGGCTTCTCTGAAAGCACGGGCAAACCCGCTTCAAGCGCCTGAATCGAAACCTCGCGGTGAAACTGCGGCGGCGTCACGTTGATTACACCATCGGCATCGACTGCCGCCAGCGCCTCGTCCAGCGAACGGTAAATCATCAAGCGATCCAGCCCGAAGCGTAAGACCTGCGCGTCGATCACAGCGTCGCTTATTTCGACAAAACCCACGAATTCGACCTCGTCCGACTTGAGGACGGTGTCGAGCCACACCCCGCCCATTCCACCGATCCCCACCTGTATGACCCTGATCATCGCGCCTTATCCTCTGCTCTTCATCATAGCCCGAAATATAGCGCACTTCTGCGCGTCGGGCAGGATCAGCGTGCGGTGAGTCCAAGCTGAGCAACTAAGAAGGCGACACGATCACGTCTCACGTCGTCGGTTGCCATCGCGTGCGCCGTCTCGTAAATGTTAATTGATTTGGGTTCTGATGCTGCATCGAAAAAGGCGTGGTAGTCCTCCTCAGGCGTATAGAAATCCTGCATACCGAACTGAAATAGCAGCACGGCGGGCGCGGCAGTGGCGACGTAGCGCATAGGCGCGAGCGGTGCCATTTTCGCTTTGTACTCGTCAAGTCCGAGTTGATTATCTGCGACACCGAACAGCATCCATTGGTTGAAGTCTGACGCACCAGCGATCAGATCATAGGCGACCGCGCGCCGGTCGATGCCCGCCAGCAGCGATCCGTACATCGCACCGAAATCATGCCCGACGACCGCAATTCGCGTCGTATCAACCGTCGGCTGTGCCGACAGCAGGTCAAGTGCGCGACGCAAGTTAATCACCTGTTCGACTGCATCATCGTAATCCGTCGCCAGCGTGCGTCCAGTCATGTACCAGTTGATGTCCGTCCACATCGTCTCGACCAGCAGCGACTCGACACCGTAGGTCTGAGACATCATCACTGCTTCGTCGAGAAATTCGGTTGCGTCAGAGTTGTATGCGTGCGGCTCGTACCAGTGGATGTAAAGAATGCCCGGATATGTGCCTTCAACATCAGGTTTGACGATGAACGCGCTAATCGGGTTAGCGTTGATATAGCTGCGATAGGTCACGCGCTGAACAATCGCGTGACCGCGCCGTTCTGACGAGACGTATTCAAGACCGAGCGGAATAGATGGATCGTAGACGAACATAGCTGTGATCTCCGTTGATACGTCGGCACTCGCGAAGGTCGGGTTTGGCGTAGCATCTTGTGCGCTCGACGGGAACACTGTCGTCAGCAAAAATAGTGCCGATAAGCTCAAGAGTAGGCTCTTTTTCGTCATGGGATTCACATTTCTATAGCAAGCGTCACACTATCTATTATACGAATACTGGTATAAGCACAAATACTGGTTTCTACAGAGTTGGTGGAATACTACGCTTCAGGTAAAATAAGCGCAGCGACAATTATTCACCTGATTTAACTTATGACTCTCAATACCGCTTCACTCCCAATCCGCCTTGGTGGCAATATCTGTCTCGATTTCATCAACACGCGAGATTATTTTCACTGCAATCCTTGTACTGACAGCTTAACGGATTATGCGAAGCTCATTGCGTGGTGTTGGCAAAGCGGTCTGATTACCGAAATTGACGGCGAACGCTTGATCGCAGACGCTGACACACAGCGATCCGCCGCCGCTGCCGCGCTTGAAGCCGCACTCGTGCTGCGAGATGCCCTCTATCGCATCCTCACGGCTAAGATTATGGGTGACAGCCCAGTGCCACCCGATCTCGTGCTTATGAATCACGCGCTGGTTGGACGCCGCCGGATTATTCAGCAAGATGCTGCTGGCTTCGACTGGACGTGGACGCAGCCTGTCGATTTGCCGCACGTCATTGCGCCAATTGCTTTCGAAGCTGCCCTGCTCTTGACGTCAGATCAGCTTCAGCGGGTGCGCCAATGCCCGAACTGCGGTTGGCTGTTCGTTGATACCAGTCGCAACCACAGCCGCCGCTGGTGCAGCATGGATATTTGCGGCAGTCAGGTCAAATCACGACGACAATATCAACGCCGCAAGCAAAATCCATAGAATTCTGTTTTGCCGGCGTATTGATTCCATGTCCGATCAGGTTCGGTCATGTCTAGGTCTTATTTGCTCAATTGTGAAATCGCCTTATAATTCCCTTAACATCATTGCTAAAAGTGACGTTCATAATCAATAAATGTAGATTCTTTAGGAAAGGGTTCTCGAATGAAACGTGTATTTCTTTTGATCGTTGGATTTGTGCTGCTCGGCGGCGTGATGGCAGTAAGCGCCCAAGACAGCGTTGACATTACCGTTCGCTGCAAAGCGAGTCCGCCCGAAGAAAACTGGCGCTGCGACAACTTCTCGGAAGTCGAAGCACAGGTCGAGCAAGAACTCGGCATCAACATCAACCTGAATCTGATTCAAGACAACATTGGCTGGGGCGACTACAAGAACGAATTCGTGCTCGCTTCAGAAGCCGGTGACGCGCCTGATATCGTCCTCACCGGTCACGAAGACATCGGTGCATGGGCAGCATCCGGCATCATCATGCCGCTTGACGATATGATCGCCGAGCATCCGGAATTCAATGATGTCGTTCCTTCGCTGTGGAACGCCATGAAGTACCAAGGCGTGACCTACGGCGTGCCGCAGGACGCCGAAGCTCGCCCGATTTTCTACAGCAAGCTGCTGCTGAGCGACCTCGGTTGGTCGCAGGAAGAAATCGACTCGCTGCCCGACCGCGTTCGCAGCGGCGAATACACCTTCCAAGACATGATCGCCACTGCCAAAGAAGCAGTTGACGAAGGCGTCGTCGAAGAAGGCAATGGTTTCTGGCACCGCAACTCGAACGGTCCTGACTTCCTGTACTTCTACTACGGCATGGGCGGTCAGGTGATCGACGACGAAGGCAATCTGGTCTTCGATACCGCTGCCGCCGAGAAGGTCTATGACCTGTTCGCGCAATTGGTTGACGAAGGCGTCACCCGCCGCGATATGCTCGGTTTGGACGGCAACACCATCATCAACCCCGGTATCGCCAACGCCGATACCGTTGTTTTCACCGCTGGCGGCACGTGGAATTGGCCCAACTTCGCGCTTAACTACGTCGCCGACAAGGGTGGCAACGACTATCTGACCGAGAACCTCGGTCTGATGCTGATCCCCGCGATGGAAACTGGCAGCGCCATCACCCTGACGCATCCGCTCGCCTACTTGGTCAGCAGCACCAGCGAGCACCCCGACGTTGCGATGGCTTTGATCGCCGCCGTGACGACGCCAGAAGCCAACAACCGCCACGCGATTGACAGCTTCCACCTCGGCATTCTGACGACGCAGGTCGATTCGGAAGCATATCAGGCGAACCCGCTACTGAGCGGCTCGCAGTACATGCTCGACTACACGACCTCGCTGCCGAATAACCCCGGTTGGAGTTCGTGGTCGGAAGCTTATTACACGGGTATCCAAGCCGTCGAAAGTGGCGACCTGTCCCCCGCTGACGCTGTTCAGACCGTCGTCCAGCAGTTGCAAAACGAACTGGGCGATCAAGTCGTCATCAAGTAAGCGATGGCACGCACAGAAATCGAAGTGGGAGACCCAACGGTCTCCCCTTCTCTCCCATTGAGTCCAAGCAGTCGCCGCCGTTTCGTGCCTGCTAACCTGACTGCCTATGGCTTTCTTGCGCCAGCAGGCATTTTGGTCTTTTTGTTTTTCTTGATCCCGGTCTTTCTGATCTTCTTCCTCAGCATGACCGACCTGTCGCATTCCAACTTCACCACCAACCTGATGCAGATGAACTTCATCGGCTTGGAGAACTTCAATAAGCTGTTGAGCGACCAGTTCGCGCAGAAGATTTTCTTCAACACCATCTTTTACGTGCTGATTACGCTGGCGCTCTTCAACGTCGGTATGGCGCTCGGCGTATCGCTGCTGACTACGCATATCAACCGCCGTGCCGGGTTCGCATTCCGCGCGCTGTGGATTTTGCCGCGCATCACGCCAGTAATCGTCTACATCTTGATCTGGCGACGACTGACTGCCGAAGCACCTTACGGCATTATCGCTCAGTTCAATACGCTGCTGGGACAGAACACGCCCAGTTACCTAACTGAGATGCCGTGGCTGATGGTGATCGTCGTCAACGGCTTTGTTGGCGCTTCGTTCGGGATGATCATTTTCACGTCTGCCATCGAGTCGATCCCCAAAGACCTGATGAACGCCTCGCTTGTGGACGGCTCAACTGTCCTACAGCGCATCCGTTACGTGATCATTCCACTGCTGCGTTGGCCGATGCTGTTCGTGATTACCTATCAAACGCTTTCGCTGCTCACGTCGTTCGAGCAAATTCTCGTACTGACCGACGGCGGCCCCGGTCTGTACCGTACCGAAGTTTGGGCGCTCACCGCTTATCACCGCGCGCTTTCGACCTATTTTGGTAACGCGCAGTGGGGTTACGGATCGGCGTTCGCGGTACTGCTCGTGATCATCGGCGTCGTCATGGCGGTGATCTACATGCGCGTGTTCCGCTTCGGGGAACTCGTCGCTGAACCCAAGATCGAGGACTTGCAATGACAACGGCGGCACTCTCTCAACCTGTCATCCCACCAGACGACAGCATTTCCAATCTCAGCACGATTCTCCGGGCGCTTCGCAGCGGCGTGATCGTCGTATTGGCGCTCGGCTTGCTGGCGGCGCTGTTTCAAGCGGTGCTAAGCCCGATAATTGCTTCGACTGGTGTCGAGGAAAATGTAACGACTGTACTCGCAAACGCGCTGATTTCGCTGCTGCCAGTTTTTGCTTATCTTGCCTGTGGCAGCAGCGCACGTGCCGCCGCACCGCGCAGCTTCATGCGCGCTGTGATTGCTGCCTTGATAGCCGCCAGCTTGCTTTTCGTCGGCATCACTGCCATCGAGTCCGGGCTGCATTTGGGTGCATTTCAGCCGCGTCAATCGCTGCAATTCACCATTAGTCAGAGTGACGACGGCGTGTTGGTTGACTCTGTCGAAGCAGGCGGCGCAGCCGATCAAGCAGGCATTTTGCCCGGTGACCTCATTACCGGCATTCGACGTGATCCAGTTACGCTCGAATCGCTCCAAAAGACGATTGCCACCTCCAACATAGACGATCCGCTTCGTTTACGTATCATCCGCGACGGTGAGGAGACACAGCTTACCGCGCGCGTTGGGGAAGGTACGAGCTTCGAAATGTCTACGCTGATCAACAGCTACGTGATCGCGCTCGCTGCCGCTACCGCTGCCGTCTTCTTTCCGCGCAGTTGGGTCGCCTATATTCTGTTGATCCTCTCGCTCGCGCCGATGCTAATCGGCTATGCGTGGTTGTTGATCGCCACTTTCAGCGTGCGTACGCAGGGTCTACTACCCATCGACGCACAGGGCAATGTCGGCGGAATCACGCTGCAAAACTGGCGTTTTCTAGTCGATCCACTTGGCTCGAATCAGAGCGTTTGGACGATTACGCTCAATACATTGATCGTCGCCGTCGCTATGACAATCATGGTGATTCTCGTGGCGTCGATGGCGGGCTACGCGCTCTCACGAATGAACTTCTTCGGGCGGCGGACATTTCTGTCCTTCACGCTGATCTTGCACGGCTTTCCGGCGGTCACGCTGCTGATCTCGATCTTCTTTGTGCTGAACTTCATCGGCAAAATCCCGATTTTGGGCGACATATTCGGCTATAACACGTTGGGCGGAGTCGCGCTGGTGATGGTCGCGTTCGAACTCCCACTTGGCATCTGGTTGATGAAGGGCTTCTTCGACGGCATCTCGTGGGATATGGAGCGATCAGCGCTGATTGACGGGGCGACCCGTTGGCGCGCCTTCTGGGAAATCATCCTGCCGCAGATTCGCCCCGGTATCCTCGCGCTCGGCATCTTCGCCTTTATTTCCGGCTGGAATGCCTATCTGATCCCGCAGACCTTTAGCATCGGCACGCGCACCGCGACGCTCTCGGTATTCCTGCGCCAATTCATCGGCGATACCGCGCCCACCGACTGGAATCAGGTGGCGGCGGTCGGCATCTTCCAATTGATCCCGATCCTCGTGCTGTTCCTGTTCGCGCAGGAATATCTGCTCAACATCTATGCCGGTGGCTTGAAAGGCAGTTCATAGCTCCATGAAAATCGCAATCGAAAACCTCACGAAAAAATTCGGCGCAGTCTACGGCGTCAACGACCTGAACCTCGACATCAATGACGGCGAGTTCGTCGCCTTTCTGGGACCGTCGGGCTGTGGCAAGACGACCACCCTGCTGACAGTCGCGGGAATCTACAAACCGACCAGCGGAACGATCCGCTTCGGCGACCATATCGTTAACACGACGCAGCCACGCGACCGCAACATCGGTATGGTCTTTCAGAGCTACGCGCTCTACCCGCACATGACCGTATTCGAGAACATCGCCTACCCGCTCAAGCTCAAGGGCGTCTCGCGGCAGGAACAGCATAAGCACGTTCAGCAGGTCGCCAGCACGATGGGCATCGGAGAACTGCTGGAGCGCCGTCCCGGTCAACTTTCAGGCGGACAGCAGCAGCGCGTCGCACTCGGTCGCGCGCTGGTCAAAGAACCGGACGTGCTGTTATTCGACGAGCCATTGAGCAACCTCGACGCCCGTCTGCGCTTGACCATGCGTGGCGAGATCAAACAGCTTCAGAACCGGCTCGGAATCACCTCGATTTACGTGACACACGATCAGGTCGAAGCGCTCACGATGGCGGATCGAATCGCTGTGATGAGCAAGGGGCATCTGCAAGCCTTCGACACGCCAGAAGATCTCTATGACCGCCCGAAGACGCTGTTCATCGCGGAATTTATCGGCAACCCGCCGATGAACTTCGCCACAGCCGAGATCGGTGGCATTGATGGCAAACTGACGATGCAAATCGGCGCGCTTACGCTCGATCTGCCTCCAAAATATGCTGGAAAAGTCGGGCGCGGTCAGGTGACACTTGGCGTTCGTCCCGAAGACATTACGCTGGTGGAGACAGGTGGCGTCGAGGGCAGCGTGTTCGTCGTCGAACCCCTGGGGCGCGAGGACATGCTCGACGTCCGCATTGGTGATCAGAGCTTCCTCATGCTCGCAGACCCCGAACTAAGGATCAAAGCGGGCAACACAGTACGGATACAGTTCGATATGGATGAGCTGCAATTCTTCGATCTGCAGACGGAAAAATCGCTGCTGTGGCAGTAAGAACTAAAAAGAGAATTTAAACCACAGAGGACACTAATAACACAAGGAGGTCTTTCTTCGCGCTCTCTGTGTCCTCTGTGGTTGATCATTTTTGAGACCTATTCCCCGATGAAAGGTTTCGCATGAGTCAGCCTGAAGATCAAGCGCTCGATACGAATGTCATCAACCGCGACGATTACGACTTAGCAGTTCGGCACGCGCCGCGCATCCGTTTCGACATACGCGAACCGTTCCTGCCATCGATGGTCGGCTACACGGTCTTTCGAACGAAGTCCGCGTCGCCCTCGTTCCCACGTGAAATCGAACTCCCCGACGGCGCGGTCTGTGCCATCGAGTACGCTGTGTGGTGGGACTGGGAAATCCAGCATCTCTACGAACTGGAGCACATCTGGATTTACCTCGACGCAAACGAGCAAATCATCGGCGGCGAGGCAAGCTGGCACGGTGGCTATCACGATATGCACGACGGCGATGCGCTGCCCGTTGAGAACAAACAGCTGATACTCTACTCCGAACCGGGCAAACATGCTTTCGCGCCCGCACGCCAATGGCTGATCGACCGCGCCGACCAGACGCGCCTAAGCTGTGGCGCACATGCCGGACGCGCGGGTGTACTGGTCACGCCGCTATTCGAGGGCAAAATCACCAGCCGAACGCCACTGGCAAATCGCGCCGTCCACAGCTATCTGGAATGTCTCGCCTTCGAGCCGAGCTTCGACTTTAGCAATGTGCTCGCGCTCGAAAAGGCGACTTTCGTCGCGTGGGATGCGCTGGAGGCGTGGATTCCCGAACGGGTAGCGTGGTGCGCAGGAGAAGTGCAGCGCACTTTCCCGATTGAGCAGCAGCATCTGTATACGATTGCGCACCGTGGTGCATCCGCTTATGCGCCGGAGAACTCGCTCGACGCCTTCCGCAAAGCCGCCGAGATGGGGTCAGATTTAGTCGAGGTGGACATTCGCGTGACGGCAGACGGCGTGCCAGTCGTGACCCACGACGCGACGCTCAAGCGCGTGTTCGGCGTCGATGGCGTAGTCTCGGAATTGACACTGGAACGGCTGAACGCGATCACGCCCGAAGGGATGGCTCCCGTGCCAACTTTCGCACAAGTCGCAGAAATCTGCGCCGACTTAGGAATGGGCTTGTATCTTGACATCAAAGACTTCAACGCCGATGCAGGCGCGCAGGTGCTGGCGACGCTCGAACGCACCGGACTGCTCAAATTCTGCATCGCCGGGTCGTTCCGCCCTGATCTCGTGGCAGACATCAAGGCATTCGAGCCGCGACTATACACGTCGATCCTGTTCGGCGCGGTCAACATCGATCCGGTGGGTCTGGCGCAGGCGATCCATGCCGATTACGTGCATCCCTGCTGGGAGCGACGCGCGCCCAACCCGCATACACTGCTCTCGCCGGAATGGATCACGCGCGTGCATAATGCCGGCTTGGGGATCGTTTGTTGGCACGAGGAGCGCCCCGACGAGATCGCCGCGCTGCGAACGTTAGGTGTCGATATGATCTGCTCAGACAATCCCGACCGCGTCTCGATCCACAAAACGATCTGCCCACCATAAAAATTGGCTTATCCATAATGGCGTTCACGGTTTGCGAAGCAAGCGTAAAGCCGTTCCAACCTCATTCACACTCCGTTTGCCAAATCGATCAACTTAAGAAGTTGGTGAGAAACTGCGCCGAACGCTGCGGATTGAGAAGATTTACGCAATCCATGCTTGCGTGTTTTAACAGGTTTTTGTATATTTTAGGAGATTTTCATCAGAAATGCGAAGAGTAGAAGTAAATCATGCTGCAACCCTCGCGTTTTGGCGATACTGCGTCAACTCCGCGTCCAGCAGATCAGCCTAAAGATCGGCTGACGAAACGCCAGTACGTCCGCTTCGCCTTCTACATACTCGACCCCGCGTGGCGTCGGTTGCTCGCCGAAAAGCAAGCCGCTATACGCTGCAAGATACGCCCCTGTTCACCTGCACCAACATGCGCTTAGTCGAGGCGCTCGGCGGCGAGCCGATTGCCGAACCGGTCGAGCCAACAGTAAGGCTCAAGCTGCACGCGGCGGTTGGTGACGGCGTAGATTACGCCAGCGCTGTCTGCGATCTATTCGGGCTGGGTGACAATCTGCTACTCGAGTCTGGTGAGGTCTGTGAGCATGTCTGACCGGACGATTCGGATCGGCACACGTGGGTCAGCGCTGGCACGCTGGCAAACTGAGCACATCGCAGGGCTGCTGCGCGCCGCTTACGCTGACCTACAGATCGAAATCACAGTGATCATGACGCAAGGCGACCGCGTGCTCGATCAACCTCTGCCGCTGGTCGGCGGCAAAGGCTTGTTCACAGCGGAACTCGAAGCGGCGCTGCGGAGCGGCGAAATTGATTGCGCCGTTCACAGCCTCAAGGACTTGCCAACCGAACCGACCGACGGGCTAATCGTCGGCGCGATCCCCGACCGGGCTGATCCCCGTGACGCGCTAATCAGCCGCGCAAGATTCACGCTGGCGACGCTGCCGCAGGGGGCAGCAGTCGGCACGAGCAGCCGCCGACGCGCCGCTCAAGTGCTGCATAGCCGTCCTGATCTCCAAATGCTCGACATTCGCGGCAACGTCGATACGCGCGTGCGTAAGGCGCTAAACCCCGAAGGTGCTTACGATGCGATATTATTGGCATATGCGGGACTAGATCGCTTAGGTAAAGCTGACGTGATCAGCGAACAGCTTAGCTTCGACGCCGTACTGCCCGCACCGGGGCAAGGCGCGCTGGCGGTACAATGCCGTGACAACGAGTCACGCGACCTGCTAACGCTGATCACCCACGCTCCGAGCGCGACCGCCGTTAGCGCCGAACGCGCATTTCTGGGTGCACTCGGCAGCGGGTGTTCGCTGCCCGTTGCCGCTTATGCCGAAATCGAGGATCGTAAGCTGCATCTGCGGGGGCGCATTAATTCGCTCAGTGGCGCGGAGCAGATCGATGTCGAGATGATCGGCGGGATAGACGAAGCCGAGGCAATTGGGCGCGAATTGGCGCAAAAGGCATTGGCACAAGGCGCAGCGAGATTACTGGAGTCGGTTTCATGAGCATCAGCCCCATGCCGCTTGCAGGCAAACGAATCGTCAACACCCGCGCGCCACATCAAGCCGCCGCTTTTGACACGCTTCTGCGTGATCAAGGTGCGATCCCGATCAGCTATCCGTGCATTGCCATCATCCCGCCGGACAATACGCACGACCTCGACGCAGCACTGCGTAGTCAGTTCGACCTGCTGGTGCTGACGAGCGCGAACACGGTCATGATCATGGCAGAGAGGTTGCAAATGCTCGGCTTGTCATTTCAAGGCGTGAGCGCCGCTGCTATCGGCGCGGCGACGGCTGACGCCGCCCGCGAACAGCTTGGCATAGAGGCGCTGACGATCCCCGACAACTATAGCGCCGACGGCTTAGCCGACATCCTGCCGATCACGACAGGGACGCGGATTTTGCTGCCTCAGTCGGAGATCGCCCCAACAAAGCTGAAGCAGACCTTCCGCGAGCGCGGCGCAGATGTGATTGCCGTCAGCGCTTACCAGACGGTACGCGGTGAAGGCGGCGTCGAACTCGTGCCGCTGCTGCGCGCCTATCAAATCGATGGGGTTACGTTCACCAGTTCCTCGACGGTACGTTACTTCACCGAACGCCTGCACGACGAAGGCGGCACGATCACTGATTTAGCAGGCATGGCGGTCGCTTGCATCGGCGAGCAGACGCGCAGCAGCGCCGAAGAAGCAGGCTTAACCGTCGCCGTGACGCCAGAAATGCACACGCTCGATGGCATGATCGCAGCGCTTTGTGAGTATTTCGGGCGCGACACGAGTCCACTTGAAGATGGGCACGAACCCCACAACAATAATGACGACGATTAGGAGCAGTTGAGGTGATTGAGACAGCACGCACCGCGCAAACCGAGCGCGGGTTGACCGAACGTCCGCGCCGTCTGCGGCGCAGTGCGAACTTACGTCGGATGGTGCGCGAAACGACGCTCAGCCCCGCAGACTTCATCTATCCGCTGTTTGTGCGCTATGGGCACGACGAGCAGCGAGCGATTGCCTCGATGCCGGGACAGTTTCAGTGGTCGGTGGATCGGCTTGCGCCGCTGGCACGCGAAATCAGCGCGGCGGGCATTCCAGCGGTCGTGCTATTCGGCATTCCAGAGCACAAAGACTCGCGCGGCAGCGAGAATTTCAACCCTAACGGCGTGATCGCACAGGCGATCCGTGCAATCAAGGACGCCGCGCCCGAACTGGTCGTCATTAGCGATATGTGCTGCTGCGAATATACCGATCATGGACACTGCGGCATCATCAACGCCCCCGGCGACGAACACTACACGCCGCATCTGCCTGAAGGCTACCTACTAAACGACCCGACGCTGGAGATCATCACGAAGGCGTCGGTCGTCCATGCCGAAGCGGGCACGGACGTGATCGCGCCATCGGGCATGATCGACGGGATGGTCGGGTCGATCCGGCAGGGACTTGATCAGTCGGGATTCGCTCACGTCAGCATCATGAGCTACGCGGCGAAATTCGCCAGCGGATTCTATGGTCCGTTCCGCGACGCCGCTGAAAGCCCGCCCTCGTTTGGCGACCGCAGTGAATACCAGATGGATCCCGGAAACCGCCGTGAGGCGCGCAAAGAAGTCGCGCTCGACGTAGCGCAGGGCACGGATATACTGATGGTCAAACCCGCGCTGCCCTACCTCGACGTGATGGCGGACGTGCGCGCTACCTACAATCTGCCCTTAGCAGCGTATCAGGTGAGCGGCGAATTCGCCATGCTGCACGCCGCCGCCGCGAATGGCTGGATCGACCTGCGGCGCTGCGCGCTCGAAAGCCTGATCAGCATCAAGCGAGCGGGCGCAGACATGATCTTGACCTATTTCGCGCTCGACGCGGCGCGGTGGATCAGCGAGTAAATGGTTAACCGCCAAGACGCCAAGCGCGCAAAGAAAAGATTTGACACAAAGGAGAGGCGCAGCGGGCTGCGCCTCTCCAAAATATCACATGACCGACCGTCGAGGATGAAGTATCTGTGGCTAAAGAAAGCAGATTTTTGCGGGCGTGCCGCCGCGAGAGCGTCGATGCAACGCCGATCTGGTTGATGCGTCAAGCCGGACGCTACATGAGCGAGTACCGCGCGCTGCGCGAACGCTACAGCATCCTTGAGTTGATCCACACGCCGGAACTGGCGTGCGAGGTGACGCTCCAGCCGCTCAAGGCGTTCGACCTCGACGCGGCGATCATCTTCGCAGATATTTTGCCGCCGCTGGTCGGGATGGGGCTGGAACTCGACTTCGTGCGCGGCGAGGGTCCCGTGATTCGTAACCCGATCTGTTCACCCGCCGATGTGGATGTGCTGCGGGTGACACCGCCAGAAGAGAGCCTCAACTTCACACTTGAGGCGATCAAGCTGGCGCGGACAGAACTCGAAGGTATGCGAAGCATACCCCTGATCGGTTTTAGCGGCGCGCCCTTCACGCTGGCGTGTTACGCTATCGAGGGTGGCGGGAGCAAGCAGCATTTGAAGGTCAAATCATTTATGCGACGCGAACCTGCCGCGTGGCATGAATTGATGCGCAAACTGAGCGAGATCGCAGGGCAGTATCTGCTAGCACAGGCACAGGCGGGCGCACAAGCCTTGCAGCTATTCGATAGCTGGGTCGGTGAACTCAGCCCCGCCGACTACGCGACCTACGTCTTACCCTACAGCCGCCACGCTATCGAGATCGCCGCGCAGAGCGGCGTGCCGATCATCCACTTTGGCACGAACACCAGCGGAATGCTCGACCTGATCCAGTCGGCGGGCGGCGACGTGATCGGCGTCGATTGGCGCATCGACCTCGATACGGCGTGGGCACGTTTGGGCGAAACCGCGATACAAGGTAACCTCGACCCGACGGTGCTGTTCGCGTCGTGGGACGATGTGCGCACCGCAAGCGCGCGCATCCTCGATCAAGCGCATGGGCGCACGGGACATATTTTCAACCTCGGTCACGGGATTTTGCCGGAGACTCCGGTTGAGAACGTGCGCCGTCTGGTCGATTTCGTTCACGAGTACACATCGTGACCCATATTGCGTTTGTTGGTGGTGGCTTGAGCGCCGCGTGGACGCTCCAGCGGGCGAGGGGTCGATTACACGCTAACCGAAGCTTCGGATAGACTTGGCGGCAGAATCCAGAGCGATTAGATCGATGGCTGTGTGATCGAAGCGGTTGCCGACTCGTTCTTGACGCAAAAACGCTGGGTGCTCGACCTCGCGCACTCGGCTTGGCAGAGGACTTGATGCCGTTCAACTCGCGCACCCAGCTAATTCGAATCTGTCTTCATGAGCACTGCTCACACAACAGCAGACGTTCAAGCGACAATTGCCGCTGCTAAACACATTTTCATTGGATGGTAAGCCATGAAGTACAGACTGTAAGACAAAATTCAGGTCTTTCGCAGAAAGATATTCGTGGGTACTATCCGCGTATGTGCATCAGCACATGATAGTCGCTTTAATTAATGGAGCAGACTTTGGCAACGGTGCTTGTGATCGAGGATGATCCGATCATTCTAACAAATACGCTTGAAATCCTCGAACTCGAAGGCTTTACTGTCATTGGGGCAGAAAATGGGGCTGACGGAGTCGAGCGCGCGCAGGAATCCATGCCTGATCTGGTGTTGTGTGACGTGCTCATGCCGAAGCTTGACGGCTATGGGGTCCTAAAGGCTCTACGGTCTTCACCGATTCTATCGAATATTCCGCTTGTTTTCGTCTCTGCGAGTCCGCGCGAAGAAATTCTCGCTGCTAGCGTAAAACTCGGCGCATCCGATTATCTAATGAAACCTTTTCGTGCATCCGAATTGCTAAAAATTATCCGCAAACACCTCAGCAGCCCATTCACCGAAAACAGTGGTCCCTCGTAGAAAATCGACCTTAAGTGAGAACATGCTTCCGCATCTGCTCACAGCGGATAAATGCTAAGCACATTCCCACAATTGATAAGGATTACCCCATGAATTTAGGCTTAAAAGGCAAAGTTGCGCTGGTCGCCGCCGCCAGCAAAGGTCTCGGTTATGGTGTAGCACGCGCGCTTGCGCTCGAAGGCGCGCATGTCTCAATCTGCAGCCGTGACGCATTGGAAATCGAGCAGGCAGCAACTACGCTCGCGCAGGAAACGGGTATGGAAACGCTCGGCATTGCCTGCGACGTGACGGATCCGAAAGCTATCGACGCATGGATTGACCAGACAGTGACGCGCTGGGGGCGTATCGATGCGCTACTCGTCAATGCGGGCGGTCCGCCGACTGCTTATTTTAAGGAAATCAGTGATGAGCAGTGGCAGGCGGCATTCGAACTGACGCTGCTGAGCAGCGTCCGCATGATTAGGGGCGTGATCCCTTACATGCCGAACGGCAGCGCAATTTTGACGATCACGTCATCCTCAGTGAAAGAACCGATTGAGCGGCTCGTCCTGTCGAGTGTCATGCGTGCTGGGGTGGTTGCTCTGGTCAAGACGCTGGCGGATGAACTCGCGGGAGATAACATCCGCGTCAATAACCTGATTCCGGGACGAATTGATACAGATCGCGTTGCGCATCTCGATCAAGCGACGGCAGATCGACTCGGTATCAGTGCGGAAGAAGCACGGGCGCGCAGTCTCAAAGCTATTCCGCTTGGCAGGCTCGGCTCTGCTGACGAATTCGGGGCAGCGGCGGCATTTCTGCTCTCGCCTGTAGCAAATTACATCACCGGAGCAACACTGCGTATCGATGGTGGGCAGATGCGCTCCATTTAGACACGGCTAAGGTGCTCGTAAACGATGATCGTTTACGACTTCATCTTTTGCA